>CALMIS010000028.1 GCA_937864185.1 uncultured Chloroflexota bacterium | reverse complement strand
AGCTTCGGCACTCCTCCTCCTTCCTCCCCAATCCTCCAATCCTCCAACCCTCCAACCTCCCAACCTCCGGCCAAAGCAAGCTTCGGCACTCCTCCTCCTTCCTCCCCAGCCTTCCAATCTTCCATCCTTCCCTCCTTCCTGACTCTCTGCCTCCTCGCCTTCACCTTCATCTACCACCCCTACTACCTGACCTATTACAATCCCGCCCTGCTCGGCTGGCGGTGGGCGCCGCAGACCATCCTGGTGGGTTGGGGCGAGGGGTTGGACGTGGCCGCGCGCTCCCTCAACGAGCAATTGCCGCGGCAGCCACAGCAGACGGTTGCGGCCTGGTACGAGTGGCTTTTCCCTTTGATGTACGAGGGTCAGGTCGAAGCGGTGGTGCCGCAGGAAAATCTGCTCACCGCCGAGCGGGTGGTTTTGTACCTGAATCAGGTCCAGCGCGATATCCCCAGCCCTAACCTCATCCACTATTTTCGCAGCCGGCGGGTGCCGGAGCAGACCATCCGGCTCAACGGCATCGACTATGCCTGGATCTATCCCGGTCCGATCGTCGGCTCCCAAGCTCCGGCTACCGTGGAGATCCCGTTGGGCGGTGAATTTGGTGGGGAGCTGCGGCTGCACGGCTACCACGTGTCGAGCCCCACGCCCCGCAGTGGCGAACCGTTGGGCGTGAACTTTTTCTGGGAAGTGCTCGTTCCCCCGCCCGCCGATCGCTTCATCTTTTTGCGGTTGGTCGATGCCCAGGGCCGGACTTGGGCCCGGGCGGACAGCCCACCGGTGCTGGGCTTGTGGCCAGTCGAGCGCTGGCAGCCGGGTATGTTCATCGAGGATGCTCAAGAACTGCTTATCCCCGCCGGAACGCCGCCCGCTCGCTACCGGCTGGAAGTGGGCGTTTACGATCCGGTCGATGGCCGGCCGCTGGCCGCCGTGGGCCAGCCGTTGGGGCCGGGCGGCGGCCTACTGTTGGGCGAGATTGACCTGGAGTGGCAGCCTCGCCCGGCCTTGACCGCGGATCTCCCCAACCGGACCGCGGTCCAGCTCTCGCCCGCCGCCAGCTTGATCGGGTTCGACTCGCTGCCGGCCCGGGCGGTCAGCGGCGATCTGTTGAGGCTCAGCCTGGCCTGGCGCGAGGCGGGCTCGTGGCTGAACTTTGGCCAACTTCCGGCCGATTACGTTCAGTTGGCCTGGTCTCGCGGGGGGACGGTTTTGGCCGAGCAGCTTGGGCCGCTGCCCCTGCCGGTCGAGCAGTGGGGCCGGGGCGCCGTCCTGCGCTCCCAGCACGAGCTGATCGTCCCGCCAAATTTGGAGTCCGGCCGCTACGAGGTCCAGGTTGCTCTGCACAGCGGCAGCGATCCGGCCGGTGTGCCGTTCCGGCTGGGAACGGTCGAGGTGACCGCGCCGCCTCACGCCTTCGATCTCCCGGCCGAGGCGCTCGAGCCGGTCGGGACCTCGCGGCTCACGGCCGGCGACGCCACCGTCGAGTTGGCCGGCTACAGCGTGGCTCGCCACGGTGACCAGCTCGATCTCCAGCTCTACTGGCAGACCGATCGGCCGTTGTCTGTCCGTTACAAAATATTCGTCCAACTCCTGACGGCCGAGGGCGGCCTCGTGGCTCAAGCCGACGCCGAACCCGCCGCCGGGCAACGCCCCACCACCGGCTGGCTGCCCGGCGAGATCATCACCGACGGCTACCGCCTGACTCTCCCGGCCGAGCCGCCACCACCCTACCGCCTCATCACCGGCCTCTACGATCCGCGCACTGGCCAGCGTCTCCCCCTCCTTGATTCCACCGGCCAACCGTTCCCGGATGCCATTTATGTTAGCAATGAACAATGAACAATGAGCAATTAGTAATTAACAATGAGCAATTAGTAATTAACAATGAGCAATTAGTAATTCACAATTCACAATTCCTCCACTCCTCCACTCCTCCAATGCGTCGACTCCGCTCAAGACAAGTCTTCCCATCTTCCATCCTTCCATCCTTCCATCCTTCCATCCTTCCCATCTTCCTTCTCATCCTCCTCTTCGCCCTCTTCTTCTCCGCGCTCTCGCTCCAGCAGCATCATACTTACCAAACTCACGGCCTTGACCTTGGCAACGTTGATCAGGCCTTGTGGAATACGGCCCATGGTCGCTTTTTAGATTTCACCTTAATGGCCCCGGTTGATAACCGGCTGGCTCTCCACGTGGAGCCGATCTTGCTCTTACTTGTCCCAGTCTACTGGCTCGGGCTCGGCAGCCCGGAGCTGCTGCTCGTCGTTCAGGCCACCGTCGTTGCCCTCGGTGCCTGGCCACTTTACCAATTAGCCAGAAGCAATGAGCAATTAACAGTTAATAATGAACAAAGAGAAGTTCGCCATTCAAAATTTGCTTTTGTTTTCCCGCTGGCCTACTTGCTGCTGCCCACCCTGCAATCGGCGGTCCTGTTCGATTTTCATGCGGTCACGCTGGCGTCGACCTTTTTGCTCTTTGCCTTTCTGGCGTTGGCGCGGCAAAACAACGGCCGCTTCATTTTATTTGCGGTCCTGGCGATGGCCTGCAAAGAGGATATGCCGCTGGTGGTCGCGATGCTGGGGCTCTATGCCGGGTTGGCCCAGCGACGCTGGTCGTTCGGCGGGCTGACCGTGGGGTTGAGTCTGCTCTGGTTCTTTGCCGCAGTTTTTTTGATCCAGCCCCGGTTTGCGAGCGAGGGCAACATCCAGCTCGACCGCTACGCCTGGTTGGGCAGTGGCCCACTCGAGATGCTGGTCAATGCGGTCACCCAACCCGGTCTCGTGCTCGAGCATCTCTGGCATCAGGTCAACCTGCCGGCCTATCTGTTCGACCTGTTCTTGCCGACCGCTTTCCTGGCGCTCTTCAGCCCGCTGACCCTTATCCCCATGCTGCCGCCTCTAGCCGTCAACCTGCTCAGCGATAACCCTTTCACCTGGCGGTTGGAGGATTTTCACTACGGCGCGCCCCTGGCTCCGTTTCTGTTTATTTCGGCGATTTACGGGGTTCGGCGTTTGGTGAGGTGGGGGAGTAGGGAGCAAGGCGTAGAGAATAGAGAGCAAGAAGACGACGGCAGGATCTTGGCCAGGCAGAAAAAGAGTGATACATCTGTTTTTAGGGCTTTTGCTTTTCAGGGGCTGGCCTTTCTGGTTTTAATTTGTAGCTTGATTTATCACTACTATCGAGGTTACACGCCTCTGGCTCGGCCGTTCGAGTGGCCATTGGTCACGGCTCATCACGAAAAACTAGATCAGGTGTTGGCCGCTGTTCCCGCCGAGGCGCCACTCTTTGCCCAACCCACCTTGGCGCCGCACCTGACCCATCGCCAGACGATTTACGACAACTTTGCCTACTTCACCGATCCCAACTTCCCGGCCGGCCAGCCGGTCGAGCATATTCTGCTCGATGTCACCGACCTGGAGAACAGCGGCGGCCTCCATCAGTACCTGCGCCAAACTCTGCTCGACAGCGGTCGCTACCAACTCGTCGCTGCCCAGGATGGCATTCTGCATTTAATAATGAGCAATGCGCAATTAGCAATTCATAATTCTCAATTCTCAATTCTCAATTCTCAACTGCCTCCTTCCTTTTATACCTTCACCACGCCCGATGGGCCGCCGGGGGTTTCGCTTCAGGTTGATTTTGACGAGGCGGTACGGCTCCACGGCTTTACACTCCATTTTGACCGGCAGGAAGAGGTGGAAGTTTCGGTTGACTTGGCCGCGCTGCAGCCGCTCGAGGGCATCCGGCCGGTGTTGTATCTGCTCGATGCCGAGGGGCAACCGCGGGGCGCCACCACCGATTTGCAACCGGCCTTGGTCTGGCGGCCGGTCGAGCAGTGGTCGCCGGGCGAGCCGGTCCGGGTCCGCTTCAATACCCTGCCCTGGCACACCCGCGAGACGGCGGCCTACCGCCTGGCTTTGGGCCTGATCCGGGGTGACGACCCGTGGCCGGTCGAAGCCCGCCTGCGCCCGACTTTGCCGGCTCCCACCGGCTATGCCGTCCGTTTACCGGAGCACGGCAGCCTGGTTGAGCTGGCCGAGGTGGAACAGGTCTGGTCGATGCCGGCCGGTGGGCCGCGACCGCGGCGCTTCGAGCGGCCAACCGTGCCTGATCCGCTTGAGGCTGATTTTGGCGGGCAGTTGCGTTTGTTGGGTTACAGTCATCTTTCGCCGCTCGATGATGGCGCCGAGACGCTGTCGGTCCGACTCTACTGGCAAGCCCTGACCGAGCCGGAACCCTTGATCCGTTTTGTCCAACTCGTTGGGCCGGATGGACGACTGTACGGCCAGCAGGACTCAGCTCCGGATCGCGACCAGTATCCTACTCAATTGTGGCAGCCCGGCGAAATCGTTATGGAGACCGTCGCGTTTCCGGTGCGGCCCGATCGCCCGGCGGGCGCCTACCGGCTCCATCTCGGTCTCTACCGGCCCGCGAGCGGCCAACGTTTAGGGTTGGCTTCCGGGGCAGATCATGTTGAAATCGCCCTGCCGGTTCGATGATGTTCATTGTTCCCAAAGAGTCCCAAGAAATTTATGACCAACCGGGTAAGAAACTTGCTTAGTCCCGATTTACGACAAATGGCTTACGTTATTCGCTTTCCAAATGAAATCCAACCGTTGTATACTGCCCTCGTTGCGTGAGCAGTCTGTGGTAAGACAGAAACGGGATACTCTTATTGACCTTCGCTACGGCTGGTTGGCAGCCTGGCTCATGGTCATCGGCCTGGTCGTTGTCTGGCGGGCGCAGAATCTCGCTGCCCTGGGTACGACCAACGACGAAGGCGCCTACCTGATGTGGGCTACCCTTCCCCTCGAAGGTTACCCGCTCTACCGGGAGACCCAGGCTGTTCAACCACCGCTCTTTTTTGAATATATTGGACTGGCGCTCCGCCTGGGGGGCCGGACGCTCGAGGCCGGACGTTGGGCCGTTCTGCTCAGCTTCGTCGGCCTGTTAGCGGTGACCGGCTGGTTGGCTTACCAGGCCAACCGTTGGCTCGGCGCGCTGGTTGCTGCCGTGATGATGGCCCTGTCGCCGTTACTGTTTACAGTCGCCGGCCTGGTTCTGGCCGAAGTGCCGGCGACCACCCTGGCTGTGGGCTCGCTGGCCTGCGCGCTCCTGTTCTGGAAACTCGATCATAGAAGCTGGCTGTTTGGCTCAGGCGCTTGTTTGGCCCTGAGCCTTTTGGTCAAGGCCAGCCACCCCTTTATGCTCGCCCCCCTTGGTCTCCTGATTCTGGCTCGGCGGAGTTCGTTGAAGGACTCGCCTGCCGGTCTGGCTAGGCTCAACTTGTGGAATCGGCTTGATTGGCGTAACGTAGTCCTTGACGGGTTGAGTTGGCTAGCCGGTTTCGCTCTGCCGCTGGTATGGGCCCTGCTTAGCTATGACACGCCGGCCCTGCTCCAGCAAGTCGTCCTCTTTCGAGGCGACCTGCGAGCGGCGATGCCCGGCTCCTGGGCCGAAACCGGCAGGCACTTTTACACGTTTATGACCAGCCACGGAGCGTTGAGCTTACTGGCTTTAGCCGGCCTCGTGGCCGGAGCCCAAAGCGGTTCCGGACCCCGGGGCTCGAGGCCGGACAGCAGGGTGCTGTTTTGGGTCTGGCTGGTGTGGCTGCTGGCGGCGGTAGGCTTGCTGGGATGGCACTCGCCGCTTTTCTACCACCATCTGGCGGTGATGATCCCGCCTTTGGCCTTGCTCGGCGCCAATGGCGTGGCCAGCCTGGGGTGGAGTAGGGAGAAGCTCCTGGGCCGGCGCGGGCTGGGGCTGGTTTTGGTGGGGGTCGCTGCCCTGAACTTGCCGGCGGCAGTGGAGGCCAACCAGGCTACCGTTTCAGGCGTCACCGGGGGCCGCGAACAGGAAGCGCTCAAGCTGCTGCAGGCGGTCTCGAGCCCCGACGATTTTTTAATGGGCGACAGCCAACTGCTCATCTTTATGGCCGGTCGCCGGACCCCGCCGTCGATGGGGGACGTCGCTCTGGTAGCGGTTAAGGCCGGTTGGCAGACCTCGGCTAAGATGACGGCCCTAACCGAGGCGTATCGCTCGCCGGCCGTGGTTCAATGGGCGTTGCGCTTGCCCTGGCTGCCGGATTACCTGGCTTGGGTGCAAGAGAACTACCTGGCCCACCGAGTTTGGGATAACGATCACATCATTTACTTTGGGCCTCGGCTCCGGCCCGGAGAGCCTATCCCCAATGAGCAGTCGATCCGGCTTGGCGAGTCGCTGGATCTGCGCGGGTACCACCTGACTGAGCCGCTTCTGCCCGGCCAGGATCTTAATCTTAGGATTTTCTGGGAGGCGCGAGCGCCACTGGATCGAGATTACACGGTTTTTGTCCAACTTCTGGATGAAAACGGCTCGTTGGTGGCCAGCCGCGACAGCCAGCCCTTGGGCGGTTATTTTCCAACCACCGCCTGGCCGGCCGGTGAAGTGGTGACCGACGTGGTGGCGCTTCCCTTGCCAGCCGATTTGGCGCCAGGCCGGTATAGGCTGATTACCGGGATGTATTTATTGGAAACCTTGGAACGCTTACCGGCGTCTACAGGAGAGGACTTTATCACTCTGACGACGCTGGAGGTCGGAAGTAGGGAGTAGGCAGCAGGTAGGCTTCATAAATTCCTTTGTCTATCGAACTACGATTTTTTTAGATGGCCGATATCTTTGCTGAAAAATCGACTTATATCCAAAAGCCTTCCCTAGGGGAGATGGCGCGTTCAAAAATTAATCTTGATCAGCGCTGGTTGATCCTGGTGCTACCGGTGATCGTCTTTGTCGTGGCGCTGCTGCCGCGTCTGATGGGGCTGGATGCCTTTATCACCGCCGATGAAGACGATCAGATTATGTTCGCGTCCAACTTCCTCAAATCGATGCTGCAAGGTGATCCCGGCGGCGCCCTGATCTTGGGCTATCCCGGCGTAACCACGATGTTCTTCGGCGCGATCGGGGTAGGGCTGCGCTACCTGGCCCATTATGCCGGCTGGTTGCCGCTGCCCTGGGTGCAAGCTGATTTAATGACCACCCTCGAGCAGGTGACCACGCGCTTTGGTCAGTTTGATCACCCGATGGATTTTATAGTCTGGGTCCGCGCGCCGATGGCCGTTGTGTCCGCCTTGAGCGTGATGGGCATCTACCTCCTCCTCCGGCGGCTCCTGGATACGCCGGTGGCCCTGCTGGCCGCCCTGGTTTTAGCCTTTGATCCCTTCATTCTGGCCCACAGCCGCCTGCTCCACGTCGATGCGCCGATGGCCTACTTTATGTTTCTTTCATTTCTGGCCTTCTTGATTTATCTGGAAGCCGGCCGCTGGTCCTGGCTGCTCTGGTCGGGTCTATTTGGGGGCTTGGCCCTGATCTCCAAAACGCCCGCCGCCATCTTGGGGCCAATTCTGGTGGTCAGCGGTCTGTTCTACACCCTGCTGCCGCCGCAGAACGTCAGCCGCTCAAGCCGGGGCAAAAATCTGGTGTTGGCCCTGACCCTGTGGGGGCTGATTGCCATCGCGGCCATGTTTGCCCTGTGGCCAACGATGTGGTCTCACCCCTTGACCGCCGTCAGCCGGCTGATCGATAACGTGCAAAGTGTTAATCGCGGTTTCCACCCCACGACCGGTATTTTTTGGGGCAACGGCGAAACCGATAAAAACCTGCTTTATTACCTGGTCGTCTTCCCTTACCACCTAACGCCATTAACCACCGTTGGGCTCCTGGTCGGGCTGCTTTTGATCGTGGCTGGGGCGGTGGCTTATGTTCGCCGGCGTGATCACTGGTCGGCCCGCATTCTGCCGCTGGCTCTGAGTCTGGTTGCCTATATCGTGATTTTTATGACCCCGGTCTCGGTCATTAGCCGGCGGGGTGACCGCTACATTTTGCCGGTTTTCTTTGCCTCGGCTGTGCTGGCCGCCCTGGCCCTGTGGTGGTTGGCCGGCTGGGTGGCAAGGACTCTGTTGCGCCGGGGTGACGTCTCCACGCCCTTTTACGTGGCGGCCGGGGTGGCCCTGGTACAGGTTGGCTTTATCGCTACCTACCATCCCTACTATCTGGCCTATTACAACCCGCTGCTCAACGCGGCCGAGAGGGCCCCGCAGACGATCAACGTCGGTTGGGGGGAAGGGCTTGATCAGGCGGCGGCCTATCTCAATGAAGTTCAAACCGGCCCGCCGGGCGTGGTGGCGGCCTGGTATAGCAATCAGTTTGCCCCGTATTATCGCGGCTTGACCGTTGATCTTTCCAGCCAAGAGGCTGCCCTGACCGCGGATTATACGGTCTTCTATATTAATCAGGTCCAACGCGGGTTTCCCAGCCGCGAAATTCTCAACTACTTCCGCCAACGCGCCCCGCTCCACGTGGTCGAAGTGGGGGGCATCGAGTACGCCTGGATTTACGAAGGGCCGGTTATCAGTCAAAACCCGCAGCAGGGCTTCAATACGCCGGTTGAAGCGGTTTTGAGCGGCAAAGCGCGCCTCTACGGGGTTGATATTGGTCGAACCGAAATGCCGGCTGATACCTTCGTGCCCAACCGGCCGGAACCGGACGGCGCGCCCTACTTAGGTTACAAACAAACTAAAACCGGCCTGCCGGTGACGCTGTTCTGGGAAACTTTAGGCGCTCTGGATACAAATCACGGTAAAACCAACGTTTATATCCGCCTCGTAGACGATCAGGCTAACGTCTGGGGTCAGGTCGACCGCCTGGTCCTGGCCGGCCTGTGGCGGACAAATTTATGGCGGCCCGGCTTCTACTTGCGTGATGAGTACGTTCTACCCATCGATCCGGCTACCCCGCCCGGAACGTACCACCTCGAAATCGGTTTGTATGAGGTGGATAATGGTCACAATTTAGGCGTGGTTAAAAACGTGGGCGAGCTGGTTTTGACCCCGCCCCTGGCGATCCCTAGCCCCGACCGGCTCAAGGTGGCCACGCGCTTGAATAAGTCGCTCGATGATGACAGACTGACGCTGGTCGGCCATACCTTTGCCGCAACCGAGCTGGTGCCCGGCACTGAGGTGACCGGCAAAGTTTTCTGGCAGGCTACTGCGGTGCCGCTACCCGACTACCGGCTGGAATTCTCCTTTTTGGATAAGCAGCGCAAAAAGTACATCATCACCGAGCAACCCCTCTCCGCGGTTTACGCGCCGACGCAGTGGCGGGCGGGTGAAACGGTTGGAGAAGCTTATCGCTTCCGGATCCCGGCGGTTGCTCCGGCCGGAACCTATCAACTCTTGCTGACCGTGTATGACGCCCAGTCGGGTTTAGAGCAGGGCTATGCCGTTTTGAAAGAAGTCCGGGTCAAGGCGCTACATCGGAACTATGTGCTGCCGAGTAATGTGGTCCCGACCTCGGCCTATCTGAATGATGAAATTGAACTGGTCGGCTACAAGCTCGACGACCTGACTCTGCGCGAAAAAGAGACCTTTGGTCTCACCCTTTACTGGCGCAGTTTGGATTTTGCCGCCGCTAACTACACCGTCTTTGTCCACGTCGTGGGTCCGGACCAGTCGATTCGTGGTCAGTGGGACAGTCCGCCGGCCAACGGCACGTTGCCAACCAGCGGTTGGGTCCCCGGCGAGGTGGTGGAGGACCATTTTGAGGTTTTGATGGGCCGCGATGTCCCGCCCTGGGAGTATGACATCTTCGTGGGCCTGTATGATCCGGTCACCGGCGAGCGGCTCCCGGCTACCAGCCAAAATGCTCCCGTCTCTGAGAATCGGATCTGGTTAACTCGCCTCCCCGCCGTGGATTAGCTGCATCAGGCATGAACCGAGACGCGTCCCTCAAAACTGACGCCACGCCCCCTCGCTCTGTGGCCTGGCGGGTGGCCGCCAGCCCCAACTGGCTGAGTCTCTTGTTTTTTGTGCTCATCACCGGGGTGGTCACGTATCCGATCGCGGTCCGGTTGGCTGACTTCACGGTCTTAAACCTTTACACCGACGATTTACTTCAGTCCTGGACCATCAAGTGGAACCTCCACGCCCTGCTCTCCGGACCGGACAGCCTAGCCCGGATTTGGACGGCGAACAGTTTCTTCCCCTATCCCACGACCCTGGCCTTTAATGAACATCTTTTCGCCTCAACCGGGTTGCTGCTGCCCTTGTCCCTGCTCGGATCCACACCGCTGGTTTCCACCAATCTGGGCGCCTTGCTGACGACGATTCTATCCGGGTGGGGCATGTATCTGCTGGTCACCTGGCTCACCGGCAATCGCCGGGCAGGGTTGGTGGCCGGCGTGGCCTTTGCCATTGCTCCCTATCGCTTGAGCCATATCACCCAGCTTAACCTGCTCTCGACGCACTGGCTGCCTTTCATCTTTTTGAGCCTGGCCCGCCTCTTTAAACACCAGCGCCGCACCGATCTGGTGCTGCTCATTCTCTTCACCAATCTGCAGTTCTTCTCGTCGATCAACTACGCGGTCTTAACCGCCTTGGCGGTGGGGCTGTGGGGCTTAGGCCTGATGATCGTCTTTCGGCAGTCGCTCAGCCCCCGGATGTTTATTTTTTTGACTATCTTTGCCGGGGTCACGGCGCTGCTCAACACCCCGATCTTGAGCATCTACCAGCACATGAGCGAGCGGATGGAGGTCGTTCGGACCTTGGCCGACGCCAAAGTGTATGGGGCTTATGCTCGCAACTACATCCTGCCCATTGGCAACAGTTTGCTCTATGGTCGCTGGCTGGGTTTGCCGACCTCGATCGATTATCTCTTTGAAGGCGTGGGTGTTTTTGTCTCCACCTTTCCCGGGTTGGTCCCGCTGGGGTTGGGGCTGGCCGGTTTGGCTGGCGCGCTTTTTGGTCATACCCGGCCTTCTGCCCGAGGGCTGGCGATCACCCTGAGCTTTATTCTGCTGGTCGGGGTGGCTCTCTCCTTTGGCGCTAATGACGAAGCCTTTGGGCCGGCTTGGGCCGCCACGGTTAAGCCCTGGCTGCCCTATCCCTATCTGTATGAACTTTTGCCGATCTTGCAAGGGTTGCGTGGTACCGTTCGCTTTGCCCTGTTGGCGATCTTCGCTCTGGCGGTGCTGGCTGGCTTTGGCCTGAATTGGTTGGAGTCGAGCCTGCGCTTAAAAGGACCGGGTGCAGTTTTGGCAACGGGCCTGGTCCTTGGCTTCATCCTGCTCGAGCACACCCCCGCTCCTTTGCCGGGTGTCTCCGTGCCTTACGGCGAACAGCCGGTTTATGCCTGGCTGGCGGCCAACACGCCTAAAGAGGCGGTTTTGTTGGAGTTACCGTACTACCTCCACACCAACCGCAGCGAGGCCGAACAACTGCGTCAATACCAGTCCACCCTCCACTGGCGGGCCCGGATCAACGGCGCCTCCGGCTTCAAGCCGGCTCGGCTGGAAGCGATCGGCCCGATTCTGGAAGCGTTTCCCAACTGGCAGACCTTCGACCTGGCCCGCCAACTGGGCGTCACCCATCTGGTCCTCCACGCCGGCGAGTTCGAGCCGCCCGCCTGGGACAATATTGTCGCCCTGCTGCCGGCTTACTACCCAGCGATTGAGTCGATCCAGACCGTGGGCGATGACCTGGTTCTGCAGCTCAGACCCCCGCGGTGTCAGGCCGACCCGGCCTATATCGCCGCCGACGCCGGCCCCTTTCCGGAACTTAACTTAACAAATTTTAATCCGGCCACCTGGGTGTCCGATCCTCGCCGGCCAAATCGGGTGACGAACGGATCAGACTCGCGGCAGTTTCTGGGACCGCTGCTGCTCTTGCCCGGGCAAAGCGCCAGCTACACCATGCCCCTGACCGCAGCGACCGGCCCGTGGCAGATCGAACTACCCGGTCTTAACCACCCCCTGACATCTGACTCGCCGGTCAGTCCACTGGACACGTTGCCCGAGGCGCCTGCTAATGGTTGGCAGCCCGTAGAGATTCCCTTTGCCAGCGGCGCGGTCTTGGACTCCATCGTGACCAACGATTCCTTTTCGGTTTGCGGTACGCTAGGGGTCTGGCTGCGCTGGCGTTTGAGCGGGGATCAGGAAAATAGGGCCGTAGTGGAGCTGCTGGATCAATTCAACCGGGTCAGCGTGGCGGCCGAGGTCGGGCTGCACGACTCCCAAACCGTTTCCAGCCATCTCCTGCCGCTCGCCGAAACTGTGCCGCCGGGCCGCTACCAGCTGCGGGTCACCCTCCGCGACGCCGGCGGCCAGCCCGTTCTGCCTCTCGGTCCTGACGGCGCTCCGGTGGCGATGCCGGTCTCCCTGCCGATCGTCCTTCGACCGCAGCGCCCTCCCTTAAGCGAGGGCAGCCCCTTGGTTACATTTAGGAACGGCATCGAGTTGCGCCAGGTGGCGGTCAGCAACCCCCAACTCCAGCCCGGCGATTGGCTGCGCTTTGCCCTGACCTGGCAAAGTGACCGGCCGCTCGAGACCGACTGGGTGGTCTTCACCCAACTTTTGGGGCCGGATGGCCGGGTTTGGGGCCAGCGCGATAACCAACCGGGGGGCGGCTGGTACAGCACCTCGCTCTGGTCGCCGGGCCAACCCGTGGTCGACGATTACGCCTTTCGGGTGCCGCCCGAAGCACCGCCCGGCAATTACCATTTAATTGTTGGATTTTATGAAAGTGAGACGCTGGAGCGCGTCACCGTGGAGTCAGGGGGTGATTTTGTGGAAGTGGCCACTATTCAGCTTGAATAAGCCCCCCATCCTACTCAACCGCCCTTAACGCTTCAACAAACCGGCCGTGAGCCGCCGAGGCCAAGCCCTCTTGCAACGTGGTCAGCATCTGGGCTAAATCACCTGACCAGAGTGCCCGGGTCGGTAGCCACAGGCCGGGAAAAAGTTCACTGCGGATGATCCCCTCCTCATCGGCGGCGAGAGTCTGATACACCCCCTCGCGCAAAATAAACCAATCGAGGCGCTGCTCGTAGGCTTGAGCGACCACGTATTCCCGCGCCCCGCTGCGAGCATAAACCCGGCGCTTGACGTGCATATCGTAAGCGGCGCTGCTGGCCACGATTTCGACGATAAGTTCCGGTGGCCCTTGGATGTAATCATCAGCGTTAATGCTGGAACTTCCCCCCAGGGCTTTATCCAATCGAAGGAAAGCATCCGGCTGAACTTCGTTCTCAAAATCTAGAATGACCGTGGCGTTGTCGCCCACTGTCGTGCCGGGTGTATGGGCGCGATAAGTCCCCAACCAGGTTACGATATCGCTGTTCAGACGGGCGTGGTTTTCAAAGCGAACGGGTGATGGCATAAAGACAATTCCTTCGATTAATTCAGCTTTTTTGATTTCGGGGTGGGCCTGATAGCGGCGCTCAAACTCCGGACGAGACAAATGGTCGCCGGCCTGAAGCGGCGGCCCTTCCGAGGACGCGACGGCGGGTTGGGCTGGCGATCGCTCAGCAGTTTGGACACTCATTTTTTTCTCCTTAAGTCAGCCATCACCGACATCATACCATACCGCCGTCCCGGAATCAACGCCTTGCCCCTGCCTCACGCTTAACCACTTCGACATCCCCCAGCCACAGGAAATCATCGCCGATGGTGCCGGCTCCGGCGGTGATGCGCAATCTTTCCAGAGTCTCGACCTGATACAGACCGATAATGAGCGGATATCGACCCGGCGGCATATCCGGCGGAATCGACAGCCGGAACTGGCCGATCCCACGCTGACCGGTGCGCCAGATGCGAGTGGGCAGCCGGCAGGCCGGATCATCATCCTGCTGGCTCCAGAGGGTTGAACCGTCGGTCAGGTGGACAAAAGCCCGGTAGGTGTCATCCGGCGGCTGGAGCGCCCGCCAATAAAGATTAAGATTTAGGGTCTCGCCGGGGGCCACGGTTACGCTGGGTAGATCGAAACCGGTGAACTCAATCGCCGGGCCGAACTGCGCGCCGACCGGCCGGCTTGGCTCAGACTGGCGGGTAAACTGGCCGGGCTGGGCCAGCCGGTCAAAAGCCAGCGCATAATCTTCAAGCAGAAAGGTCGTGGCCTCGCGGGTTGGAGTGGCTGCGGCGGAAAAGATGCGCAGGCGCGGCTCGCCCTCACGCCGGATTTCGGCGGTTTGGCGATAGGGCGGCTTGGCTTCGAAGTTTTCTAGTCCTTCCAGCCGGACCAGAAAATGGGCCGGGGTCTCGTAGCAGGAGCGAGCTTGGCCAAAATTGTACCAGATCGGGGTAATGAACTCCTCGTTAACGCTGCGGAAGTCGCCGGGGAAGAAACCCTGGGCCCGCAAGGCGCCGATCGCCTTCCAGCCTTCTCGTTTCGGATAGCCAAAATATTCTCTTGGCTGGGGAATGTCATCGTAGGCCCAGGCCCAAGCCGAGCCATCCCACTGCTGCCGGAACTGGCTGAAGCTCGACTCAGTTTGGAGAAAGATGGCGGCGACGTAGACCAGAATGGCCCCGGCCAGCAGGCCCAGGCCCACGGAGGCCACCCGGCGAAGTTTGGGCCAGGCGAGCAGCTTCGGCCAGCCGGCGCCGGCCAGCACGACCGCGCCGGGGTAAAAAATGTAGACGTGCGTCCGCGGGTCATCGACGAGAAAGACGTACCCGATGAAGCCGGCTCCAAACATTAGCCACGCAGCGCGGGCCTCAACCGAGCTTACGCGCCAAAAAATCAGGCCCAGCCCCAGCAGCCAAGGTAAGAGCGCCAAATTCAGGCCGCCGCTGCGCCACAGATCGGGTAGCCAAAAGGTGGAGGCCGCCAGCAAGATCAGCAAGGTGACCACCCCCTTGGTTTTACCCCCTAACTTTGAGACAGCCAGCAAACCTATGAACCCTAGTCCAATGACCGGCAGAAAAAAGTGCGAGCTGTAATCCCGATCAAAGCGGCGCAGCAGGTCGAGGTTGTTGTACAACAAGCCCGGCCGGATGCGCGACTCGGTCAGGTAAGCGGTCGTGTTGCTGAATTCAGGATCGAGCAGGTAGGGGATGTAAAAGGTAGCCAGCAAGGCGATGAAGAGTAGGGTGGTGAGGAGTAATTGAGCCAGGGCGTAAGGGTTAAATGTAAAGGGTGAAGGTTTGCCTTCTGAATTCTGGCGGTTAGGCTGTTGTTGAGCGCCTGGGGCGGCGCTTCTCTGCAAAATCCGCCAGCCCAAATACGCCCCGGCCGGCAGGAGCAAGAGCGCGTCGAAGTGGGCCAGCAGAGCCGTAGCCATCAACAAGGCGCCGATAATTTGCCAGCGCCACAGGCCGCTGCGCCAGGCCAGGTAAAAGCAGTAAATCGCCAGGGGCCCCAGGAAAAAGATCAGGGCTTGATACTGCACCATGCGGCCAAAGGCAATCGAGTAGCCGTTGAGGCTCCACAACAAGCCGGCCACCAGCCCGGCCGGCCACCCAAACCAGCGCCGGCCGATGATGAAGAGGGTTACGACACTCAGAATGCTGCTTAGCGCAAAAGGAAAACGTGCCAGGCTTTCGGTGATCTGGCCGGTCAAAAGCCAAAAGGCGACCGGCAGTAACATCTGAGCCGGTCCCTTGCGATGCAAAAAGAGGGCGTAATCCTCCCCCTGGAGAAGCCGGACCCCGAGCATCATCGCCTCGGCCTCGTCTTCGTGAAATTCGGCATAACCTAGCCGCGGCAAACGCAGGGCGGCGGTTAGGAGTAAAAGCATAATGAGCCAAAAAATGGGGGAAGGAAGGATTTTGGTTGGAAGATTGGAGGAGTGGAGGAGTGGAGGATTGGGCGATTGGAGGGTTGGAGGACTGGAGGATTGGGAGGAGGGATTTGTTAATCGTTCATTGTTAATTACTAATTGTTTATTGTTAATTGGTTGAGGCGGGCGAATGAGCCAGTCGGTCAGTAAGCCGAGCGCGATCACGCTGTTGAGCGCCAGCAGGAGAGCCGGGCGGTTGATCGGGCCGGGAAGGTAGGTGACGAATAGGGCGGCGAAAATGCTCATGGCGAGCGACAAACCCATTGCCAGGGTGACGCGCTCGCTGAAAGTGGGACCGGGAGGTATGAGAATGCGACTCCAGACCCAGCCGGGCAAAAAGGCAAGCAAGCCAACTGCCCCGGCATAGGCCAGCTCAGGCGAGGGGATCTGAATCAGTGCGTTGGCCAAAAGCAGCAGCCCCACCGGCCAGATAAAATCCCGATATTTTTGGCGAAGAGTAATTTGTAGGTTAGTGATCACTAGCGGTAAAATAGATTGATGGAATCAGCCCCATATGATACAAGAAAGTGACAATTGTCGGCAATTTGCCGGGACCATCCACATTGAACATTTCCCGCGCATGCTCGGTTAAGCGCTTAAATATACATAATACTCTGGTCAAAGTTTTTGCTTTTCGCAATGTTTATGTGTTATCATTGGAGAAAGCAGCAAATTCAGCGCGTTTTTTGGTAAAGCCAGTATGTTCCATCGGCAAGACACGCAGCAATCCGACTCGTTAAATTTGGATTGGCTGGTTTCCAACCTCAGGTGGCTTTGGCTGTTTTTGGCGGCCCTGTTTGTATTGGCCGAGAATTATCTCAGCGATGCCCTGTCCCCTAACTTCAACCAGTTATTAATAGTGTTAGGCATTGCTTTTGGTCTCAATGCGCTGTATGCCGGCTTGCTGTGGGCCAGCTTCTTCCCATCAGTGCTGGCCGTTTTTGCCCTCATCGGTGATGTGGCTTTTGCCATTGCCCTGCTTTATTTCATGAGTGATCACACTCAACTGCTGCTGCCCCTGATGGTGTTTCCGGTGGTGATTGCCGGGGTGCGCTTCAGTGTGGAAACCGGGGTGATTGCCGCCTTGCCGATTATCGCTGTCTACGGCGCTGCGTTGCTCCCTTATTTTCAAAGTGAGATCGATTTTGCGCGACCGCGAGTGATCCGTGATTTTCTCGGGTTTGGGGTTAACGCTCTGACCTTGCTGCTGTCCGGGACCCTGCCTGGTTTCTTCGTGGGTCAGCGCTTCAAATTTATTGACAACGAAAACTCACGCGAACTCAAACGGCTGAGGACCGCCAATGAACAGGCTAAACTTCTCTCCGAAATGGCCACGATGCTCAGTTCAACTTTGGATTATCGCAAAGTGCTGCGCACTACGGTTGACTCGGCCTATGAAGCCCTCTCCAAAACGGCCGGCGAAGATGAAGCGACGGTTGGGGTGGTGCTTCTGTTTGAGGGCGATGATGGTCAGTTGACCATTGCCGCCGGGCGCAATATCTCTCGGAATGTGCAGGGGCGCAAGATTAGCGCCGAAGAAGGCCTGGTCGGCAAAACCATCAATACGGCTGAGACGACCGTGACGTACAGAGCTAATGAAGATAAGGTCCTAACCGCTCTGGCCCCCCGCAGCAAATCGGCCATTTGCGCTCCGCTTCGGGCCGGTCTAAGTACCTACGGCGCAATTTTGTTTTGTAGTACCAAGCTTAATCATTACAAAGAAGAACACAAGGTTCTGCTAACCACCTTTTGCAGTCAGGCCATTATCGCCCTACAAAACGCCCAATTGTTTGACGATGTCCAACATGAGCAGGAGCGAATTCTAGAAAAAGAGGCCGAAGCTCGCCGCAAACTGGCCCGTGATCTCCATGACGGTCCCACTCAGTCGATAGCGGCCATTGCCATGCGGCTAAACTTCATCAAAATGCTTGTCCAAAATAATGAGATCGACAAGGCCCATGATGAACTGATCCGGGTTGAAGAAATTGCCCACAATACAACCAAAGAGATCCGGACGATGCTCTTCGCCATGCGGCCGGTTATTCTGGAAACCCAAGGGCTCATCGCCGCTTTGGAGCAGTATGCCAACCGGCTCAACGAAACCGAGGATTTCCGGGTGACTATCAACCAGCGCAATTATGAAAGCAAGCTGGACAAAGAGGCGGAAGGAGTCGTCTTTGCCATCGTCGAGGAAGCTATTGGCAACGCTAAGAAACACTCCGAAGCATCGGAGATTAAAATCAATGTCGTTGGGGGCGAGACCTCGCTTTTCGTCGAGGTCCGGGATAACGGGGTTGGGTTTGACGTGGCCGCCACTAAGGCCTCTTACGATCAGCGTACCAGCCTGGGCTTGATCAACATGGACGAGCGAGCTCGCCTGGTCGGCGGTCAGTGTACGCTTGAGTCAGCCTTGGGCCGAGGGACTGCCATCAGGATCGAAATTCCCTACCAGCGGGTCAAGGAAGCGGCCTGATGGATAATTGGAGCTTGATCGGACTGCTAGCCAGCTCCGTAGCGTTACTGGTAAGCTGGTACGGCTTCCAAGCAAGACCCAGCGCTTGGCGAGATCGCCTCGCCGGGCAGCCCCCCCTGTTAGTCGGCGCAGCCCGATTGTTCTACTTCATCGGATTGCCATATCTGGCCATCCTGTTGGGGTTGTTGAGCACCCAGCAGTTTGGGCTAACCGGCCTGGAGTACCTGGCGCTGGTCAATCCTGAGGGTTCGAATCTGATTGTCCAAATTTACCAGACGACGTCACTTCTCTTGCTCGCCTGGCTGCTTGACAGTGGGACCACCTTACTGGTCGGGGGTTTGGCGCTTCTATTTGTGGCTTTATTGCGGTGGGGGTTGGCCCAGCAACGTGTTGAAATCTCCACTACCGCCCCTACCTTCTTGCCGGTTCTGTATCAAGCTGTTCATTGGGCCTTCTATCGGGCCCTGTGTTGGGCCATTACCCAGGATTTTTATCTGGGTGTGGTCTTGGGAGGACTGGTTGCTCTGCTAGAGATGGGGCTGATCGACCTGGTTCAGGGCCGCCAGCCCCTAGATCACGCCGGCTTTTTGCACCAGGCTCTTCTACTCAGTTTAACCGCAACGGTCTTCTATTTTAGCCCCAATTTGTGGTTGCTGCTCCCGATTCATTGGGCTCTCGCTGCTCTCATCCCCTTTGGCTGGCCTAAGCGCCTGGCCAGCCAAGCCTCACCGACCGGGTAGTCTAGCCCGGACCGTACCTTATCGCTAAATCGCGTCGATATGGTTACTGAGGAATTTCAAGCTCTATCCTTGTTTGCTCGACCACCTCAGCCAGAATGGTCTCGGTGGTGCGCCCGCGGAGTTGGCTTTCCGGTTTGAGAATCAGGCGATGGGCCAGGGTGATTGAGGTCAGTTTTTTTATATCATCAGGGATGACGTAGGTCCGGCTGTTGAGGGCGGCTAAGGCCTGGCTCGTCTTGTAAAGGGCCAGACTGCCGCGCGGGCTGGCGCCTAGGGCTAAATCGGGGTGGCGGCGAGTGCTTTGGACCAGCGTTAAAATATACTGCTCCAGGGAGGGATCAATATGCACCTGGCTGACCTGTTGGCTTAGACTCAGCAACTGCGCCCCATCGACGACCGGCTGCAATCGCTCGATGGGATGAGCCTCCCGCTGGCTGCGGATAATTTGCAGCTCTTCACCTTGGTCGGGGTAGCCTAGTCGCAAGCGCATCAAAAAACGGTCGAGTTGGGCTTCCGGCAGGGGAAAGGTCCCTTCAAATTCCACCGGATTCTGGGTTGCTAACACGAGAAAGGGGGCCGGTAGGCGACGAGCCTCGCCATCAACCGTTACCTGCCGCTCCTGCATCGCCTCTAGCAGGGCCGATTGAGTCCGGGGGGTGGCCCGATTGATTTCGTCCGCCAACAGAATATTGACAAACAGCGGTCCGGGGCGAAACTCAAAACGGCTCTGGTGCTGCAAAAAGACGGAGACGCCGGTGATGTCGCTGGGCAGCAGATCAGGCGTACACTGCAGCCGCTTAAAGTCGATGCCCATACTGACTGCCACACTGCGGGCTAGCATCGTTTTGCCCGTACCGGGTACATCTTCCAACAAGACATGGCCCTGGCAGATCATGGCCACCAGCAGGAGTTCTATTTGTTCCCGTTTGCCGATGATGACTTTTTCCACATTGTCGATCACTTGAGCGGCAAACGCAGCAGTCGAACTGATCATGACTTGAATCTCGTTGGATAATTACGCCGTGAGTCTATAGGGAGCGTAGTTTAAGAAACTGGAAATTGCAAATCAAGGGTCAATCGAGCAGTTGGGCAGCGATGTGATGGTAGAGTCTAGTCAAGTCGTGGTCCGGAAAGCGGAGGGCAAAAATTCCGCCGCTGGCCAGAGCCATCATCTCGTCCGAGTGGGGTAAAACAGCCGCTACGCTGGCCTGGTACTGGTTTTCAACCTGGCGCTTAACCTGCTCAAAATCGTAGACGGGTGGAGTTTTGTTGACAACAATCACCAATTTGGGTACGTTGAGTTTCCTGGCTACTTCCACGGTAACACTGGTCCCCTGAAAATCTTGCTGGTCGGGGCGCATAATCACGCCCATCACATCAGAGACAGCGACCGAGAGCAGCGTTTCTTCGTTGAGGCCGGGATGCGTATCGATCAGGAGCACATCCAATTCCAGGGCTTCGATCAGGTCATGGAAACCGTCGTTAAGCAGCCCTACATCGTAGCCTTCCCGTAGGACCCGGGCAATCTCCCCGGCATTGAGACTCGAGGGGATGAGGTAGATTTTGCCCGGGAGGCGGCTTTCCAAATTGGGGGTTACCTCGTAAGCGGCTTCGTTAATGCTGCACTTCCCCCACAAATAATCATTGAGTGAGTACTCCATCGTCGACTCATCAAAGCCAAACAGCACATGAATCCCCGGCGATTGAATGTCCGTATCCACCACCCCCACGCTCAATCCCTGCCCGGCAAAGATAGCGGCAACATTTGCTGTCGTGTTGGATTTGCCGGTTCCGCCGCGAAATGAATGGATTGAGACTATTTTGGCCATGGTGTCGTCACCGCTGTCTTGTTAAGTGAGGTCTATCGTGCCGGTTTGGTCGGCTTAAATTGAACATCTTCACCGTATTCTTAGATCAGCATACCCGAATCGATCCGTTTAAGCAAATGAATTTTTCAAGAAGCAAAACTTCTTTTCGTCGCCGGATTGCTAGTCAATCGAGTTGGTCAAGGCCTGACAATTCGACCAGGCGGCAAACTCGTCGAATGCCTGATCTATCCCGGCAAACTTACTCTTATACTACAATAGACGGTCACTGATCATGGATACTGAACTGAAGTTGTATCAAGTTGAAGTAAAACGGCAAGGCTGCACCATCGCCGAGTTTACCGTGCCGGCTGCCTCGGCCCTGACCGCGATCGAACAGGTCGAGCGTTACTATGGCGATCCGGCTTCCGTGGAATACGTCACGTTTGAGGACAGCCATCATCGTTCTCACGAGGTTATGTTGATTCATCACTGGCATGGTTACATGTTCCACGCCAAAGCGATTACCTCAAACTCAACTTTATCCACGGATCAAAAGACCCTGCCCCACCTCGTGGGCGTAACGCTGCCGGTTTAACCAGCAGTCCGCCGCCAATCAACCCTCGACTGCCGAAGAATTAGCCCAAAAATCTCAATTGATTTTAAGCCAGAATTACGATAGTCTTAACCTATCACCCGACGTTTGATTTAAACTCATCGGTTAGGGTCCCACGACGACTCCAGGACCGGCTGGCACATCGGGCGGTAAACTGCCGCCCCAATCCATTTCCCTTACCTAAATTTCTGTCTAGCTTGCAAATGTTATCAAAGTTAAGGTATGATTGACTTGGCATAGGCTGTGGTCTTTTTTGCGCAGCCCAACAGCGGTCTGATGGTCAATCGTGGACTACCCTACACCATTTCCAACAAAGGAGCTAGATCAAAAAATGAAGAACTGGATTGCCCTTTCTCTAATGCTGATTGCTGCTGTTTTTCTGGTGCCTCCGGCCAACACTTTGGCAACCGGCGGTGGAGCGGCGTTTGGCGTGCCCGGCGCGCCGTCGGTCTGGACTTATGCCGGCAAGACCGGCATTGGGACCTCTTATGAGCAGTACCTCAACAAGCAGTACAGCGACTCGGCCCCGACCGGCCCGGTCTCCAAGGTTTGGTTTTCCATTGCGCAAGGCATTGTTACCGAAACCGCCTTTGGCCAGATCCACCAGGCTCAACTCAGGGATCTACAATTTTTGGTAACCGGCCCCGACTTCTTCGACGAAGAGCGGGTCGATACCACCAGCCAGATCGAGTATCTTCACACGGATAGCGCCGGCAGGCCGCTATCGCCGGCCTATCGAGTCATTAATACGGATAAGGACGGCAAGTATCAGATCGAGAAGCATATTTTCACCGATCCGGATCGTCAAACGCTCTTTATGCGCGTCATTTTTACCGCCAATGAAGACAACATTACCCCTTACATTCTGGTCAATCCTCACATGAATAACACCGGCCGGGGCGACGTAGCCTTTGTCGGTCCGGATGCCCTCCACGCTCATGAAGGGACGAATTATTTTATGACCGTCAAGAGCAGCGCCACTTTTGTCGAAACGTCCGCCGGGTTCGTCGGTCAATCCGATGGTTACACCGACTTGAACGATAACAACGTCATGGACTGGAACTTTGACTGGGCGGATAACGGCGGTGGGAATGTGGCCATGATGGCCCAACTGCCCGCGGCTAACAGCGAAACCATCACGTTTGATCTCGCGGTCGGCTTTGGCAACTCGCTGTCCGCCTCCACGGCTCAAGCGGACGGCAGCTTAGGCGCCGGCTACACAGCGGTCCTGAACAAGTACAACGGAGCTGGCAGTGAGATCGGATGGGAGGATTATCTAGCCAGTCTGGCCAATCTGCCGGCGATGCTGCCCCTGACCGGCGATAACGGCAAACAGCTTTTTGCCAGCGCGCTGGTCCTGAAAACGATGGAAGACAAACAGAATGCCGGGGCCTTGATCGCGTCCCTGTCTATCCCGTGGGGCGATACCGTCTCGGCCGACAGCTTTAACACCGGCTATCGAGCCGTTTGGCCTCGAGACTTTTATCAGGTAGCGATGGCTTTCCTGGCGATGGGCGACACGCAAACGCCGCTGGTCGCCTTTGAGTATTTGCAAAAGGTCCAAGTCAAATCGACCACCCCCGGTAACTCTGGGGTGACCGGCTGGTTCTTGCAGAAGACGCCGGTCGATGGCAGCCTGGAGTGGTATCGGGTCCAATTGGACCAAACCGCGATGCCGATGATGCTCGGCTGGAAGCTGTGGCAGGCCGGCGTGCTGTCCGATAGCGAGATCAACACGTGGTACGCTACCATGCTCAAACCGGCGGCCGACTTTCTGGCCAATGGGGGTGAGGTGCGATTGCGTGATAATAATGAAACCATCGTGCCGCCCCGGACTCAACAAGAGCGCTGGGAAGAGCAGGCCGGCTATTCACCCTCGACCACGGCTGCCCTGGTGGCCGGCTTGATCGCCGCCGCCGACATCGCCCAGACCGTCGCCGGTGACGCGGCCTCGGCCACATTGTATCAAGCCAAAGCGGATCAGTATGAAGCCAGCATCGAGAACGCGATGTTTACCACCACCGGTACCCACGCGGCGGGCGGTAACAATGGCCGTTATTATCTAAGAATTACCCAGGACCAAGACCCCAATGACGGCGATAACATCAACGGCAGTAACGGCCGGCCGTCGATTAACGAAAAAGAGGTCTTGGATGGGGGCTTTCTGGAACTGGTCCGGTACGGGGTAAAAAGTGGCGATGACGCCCGGATTCTCGACTCGTTGGTGGAACTGGACGACCTTAGCCTGCCGGAGAATCTGCGGGTCAAGTACGAGTTCACCTTCCCTGGTGACAGCCAGATCTATCCCGGCTGGCGGCGCTATGGCAATGACGGCTACGGCGAGCGAACGGGCAACGGTTCTAACTACATCGGCGGGGCTAATGATCAGCGGGGCCGGGTCTGGCCCTTCTTTACCGGCGAGCGGGGCCACTACGAACTGGAGCGGACCAAGGCCGCTAATGGCGGTTCAATCAGCGATGTCGAGGTAGCGGCACTGCGCGACACCTATGTGCGGGCGCTGGAGCAGTTTGCCAACGAGGGCTTGATGCTGCCGGAACAGGTTTGGGACGGCGTCGGGAGCAACACCACCCACAACTTTACGGTCGGTGAGGGGACAAATAGCGCCACGCCTCTGGCCTGGACCCACGCCGAGTATGTGAAGCTAGTCAAGTCCCTGGCAGATAAGAACGTCTGGGACTTAAACCCGTTGGTGCGCGATCGCTACGCCGCCAGCGAGCCCGGCTTCCAAACCAGCGTCCCGCAGCTCTACTTCCGGGGCACGCCCAACGGCTGGGAGACGACGCCGATGACGCTGGTGGCCGACTTTACCTGGAGTACGACTCAAACCTTTGGCAGTGCCGCCAACGAGCGCTTTAAGTTCGACGTTTACGGGGATTGGTCCTTTAATTTCGGCGACAACCAGCCGGATGGCACCGCCGATCAAACCGGAGCCGATATCCGAATTAGCCAAGGGCCGGGTGATTACACGATTACGTTCAACGACCAAACCAAAGCCTATACGGTGGTCAAGCAGGGCGGCGGGCTGATCAGCAGCTATTCCCAGCTCTACTTCCGGGGCACGCCCAACGGCTGGGAAACGACGCCGATGACGCTGGTGACCGACTTTACCTGGAGTACGACTCAAACCTTTGGCAGTGCCGCCAACGAGCGCTTTAAGTTCGACGTTTACGGGGATTGGTCGTTTAACTTCGGCGACAACCAGCCGGATGGCACCGCCGAGCAAACCGGAGCCGACATTCCGATCACCCAAGGGGCAGGTGCTTACACCATTACTTTCAACGATCAAACCAAAACTTATACGGTGGTCAAAAACTAGCCCCGCCAGACTTTTTAGCCAGACCTCATAGGTTACCAAAACCTATGAGGTCTTTTTTCCTGGCTCGCGGCGTAACGGCAGAGTCGAGCAGCGGAGCAAGCCCCCCAACTTCGCGACATTGGCATACGGCACTTCGATGACGGTCAAGCCTCGCCGGCGAAGTTCGGTGTTAAGCCGGGTAAAATTACGCTCGGAGATGAGGGTGTCAGGGCTCAAGGACAAGATGTTGGGGAACATCTCGTACATCTCTTGGCCGGAGACGCGGATCAGGTTACGCTCGCCGAAAAGATCGTAGATGGCGTCAGGCTGCCGGCTGAAGCCTTGGGGGTAAAAGATCGCCTGGCCGGAGCCAATCGGTTGGAAGGCGCAGTCCAGGTGGAGGATGTTGGTGTGCGGCTCGTTAGTGACGGTAGTGACCAGGGGGATAATTTCTTTATCGGGAAAAGCCTCACGCAAAAAATCTGCCCCGGCCAAATTGGTACGATCGCTTAAGCCCACAAAGATCGTCTTATCATAGAGAATGACGTCCCCGCCCTCGATAAACGCCTCGTCCGGCGGGCAGAGCACCTGCTTTCGATCCAGCTGTTCGATCAAGTGATTGATGGCGGCGTACTCTGCCCGGCGGTTTTGTTTCTTCATATTGGCCTTGACCAGCCGGTCGCCGATGACGAAGGCGATATCGCGGGTAAAGATTTGCATCGTCTCCGGTAAGTTATGGGGCCGGTAAACGGTCACATTCTCTCGTTGTAAGACCCCTACAAAATTCTCGATTTCGCTGATTAAGCTGGCTTCACCGGGGAGCGTGCCCTGCTGGACATGCTCTCGAATTTTTGGATTGTTCTGGTAAAATGCCGTGCCGATATCGCTGCCCAGACCGACAATCACGGCCTCGAGCCGGTCAGTTTCGTTGTGGATGCTAAGTTGAATAGTCATCGTTTATCCCAGAGATCAAAAAAGCCCATCCGAAAACTGCGGAAGTGGGCTATGCTGCGGAACTTTGGCCAGGCCAAAAACCTCTTTGCTGTTGGTGTTGGATACCATAGCCCAAAGCCGTTTGAATGTCAAGAGAGTCATTGACATGATGAAGGAGAGCCAAATAAAACGCTTATAATACTTTAGGCGCTTAAGATCGTTATTTGTCTGGTGGCTGCGAGACGAGAGCAAGAACCTAAATCTACGCTGTGAGACGGGGGCTTGGTCAAATTTTTGTCTACTATTTTGATCGCTGAGATTAGCCTATGCCGGGCTAGTTTGCTAAAATAAGTGCTTTGTTCGGCCCATTATTGATGGGATTTCAGTCGGTAAGTTGCAAGCGTAAGCTGCAATATCTTTATAATCTCATTCTGCCAAGAGGAAGGAAACCATAAGCAATGAAGAAAAGAGCGATACAATTTCTATACGTTTTAGTGACGCTGGTATTTTTGGCGTCTATGACCAGCCTGGCGCTGGCTGCCCCCTCTATTCCGGAAAAAGAGGGCAACGCCGTAGTTTTTGAAACTATGGTAGAGAACCGCTCCATCGAGTCGATGACGTCGCTGCAAGCGGGGGAAGGCGTTACCGAAACCGAGACGATGACCGAGACGATGGGGATGGAAGAAGGGACGATGACTGATACCGAAGCAGTCACCGGCACCGAAATGCTGACCGACACCATGATGATGACGGACACAATGACTGTAACCGACACGGCCGCCACGGAAGAAGCCGTCACCACGGAAGAAGAAACCATGATGGGTACTGCTATGTCAGCTGCCTGTGCCCAGGACTACACCATCCAAGCGGGTGACTCTCTCAGCACCATTGCTCAGCAGTTCTATGGCACGCCGGGCGAGTACCTCACCATCCTGAATGCCACCAATGACGCCGCTGCCGAGAACAGCGCTTACGGCACCGTCGCCGATGAGAACATCATTGAAGTGGGCCAGGTGTTGTGCATCCCGGCCGGGACGGGAGCTGCTGTCTCCGCTCCTACCGGGGCTGAAGAAGGTGAAGCGGCCACGGAAGAAGGCGGCGAGACGATGGCCGAGACGTCGATGACCGACGTGCCGGAGGGGATGAGCAAACTCCGCTTTGAAAACTTCGCCGCTGTTGATCTAGTTGTGGATATTGTCGGTCCCAGTCGAGAAACGCTTGTGGTGCCGCCGCAAGGCACCAACGACTTCATTCTTGAGCCAGGTACCTACAATTATCAGGCCCACCAACCGGGCGGTGCTTTTGCGGTGACACCGGGTGGTTTTGAGCTAATGGCCGGTGAAGCCCTCATGGTCTCCTGCTCCGACAGCAGGGCTTGTGTTACCGTGCCTTTAGCCACGATGCAAGCTACCGAAACGATGACCGGGACCGAGACTATGACCGGCACCGAAACGATGACCGGCACCGAAACCGTGACCGGCACCGAAACCGTCACCCCTACCGCGGCGATGGATATCGTTGATACGGCTGTCGCTGCCGGTGACTTCACCACCCTGGCTAGCCTGCTGGAAAGCGCCGGTCTGGTCGATACGCTCAAGGGCGAAGGTCCTTTCACCGTCTTTGCTCCCACCGACGCCGCTTTTGCCGCGGTAGACCCGGAAACCCTGGCCACGCTGCAAAGCAATACTGAACAGCTCACCAACGTTCTGCTTTATCATGTGGTTGGGACCAAACTGATGGCTGCTGATGTTATTGGCCAAGAGTCGTTGACCACCCAAAGCGGGGCCTCCCTTCCCGTCCAAGTTGAAGGCGAGACCGTGACCGTGGGCGGCGCTAACGTCGTCACCGCCGATGTGGAAGCCTCCAACGGCGTCATCCACATCATTGATACCGTTCTGCTCCCCCCGGCGGCACCAGCAACCGAGTAACTGCTAGTTCAGGGGGTGACGGGATAACCGTCTGATCCCTGCCTTAATCCTTATACTAAGCACCAAGGCCGCCTGAGATTTTAACTCAGGCGGCCTTTCTTTTGGCTAGCCTGGATCACCTCAAGACTCCAGGGACAACGGGGCTTGGCCTTGGCCAAGGCCGCTGGTTGAGCTTGTCGAAACCAGTGGTAGGCGGCCTGAGCTTATCGAAGGCTATCACGGCTGAAAGGCCAAACTTTTGACAGACCTTACTTTAGCCTCTAAGATACCTTTACAAAATTTTTGCCTTACCCTTTGAGGACCACGGTGAAGATAAACGTTCGAATCAACGGTGAGTTAGCGCGGGGCCTGGGCACCTCCCGGCTACAGGTCCGTTTAGCCGAGCCTGCTACTCTGGCAGATTTACTCGATCAGTTGCGGCAGCAGTACCCTCGTTCCAGCCCAAAATTTGACAGCGCCATTCCCTTTTCAGCCGGCCAACACCTAGCCCCAACCGCATCCCTCGCTGACGGCCAGGAAATCGCTCTGCTGATGCCGGTCGCCGGCGGCTAATCGGTCAGGCCAAGCTCTCAGTCCGTTTAAAGTCAGAACGCGTCGAGCGTCGCTGTTGGACGCGTCTCAAAAATATAGCCAATCTTAGTTCGAAGGAGATACCAAGATGACAGCAGCAGTACGTGCAGGACAAGCCCCAAGTTCACTGCAAGAGCAGACTAACGGCTTTGCAGGGCATGAAACCGTGTATGTGGATGAATTTACCGATGGTCTGCTTAACCCGGAGCAGCCGATGCTGGGACCGGTCCGTGATGGCGGCCATATCATCGCCAACACCGCCCCCGGCTGTTGGGGACCCATGATTACGCCAGAACTGCGCGGTGGCCACGAAGTAACTAAACCCGTCCAGGTTATTGGCGCCGAGGTAGGGGACGCCATTGCCATCCGTCTCAAAGACATCACCGTCACGTCTATCGCCACTTCATCCGGTAACGATGCCTGGGTGGAAGGTCGTTATATCGGCGATCCCTATATCGCCAAATACTGTCAGGAGACCGACACACTTAATCCGGAAAGCTATGTGGAGGGTATCGGTCAGGATGCGGTTCGCTACAAAGCAACGGGCAAACCGGCGACCCCATTCGTCTTTACCAATGGCTACACTGTGGCCTTTGACAACAATCGTAAGGTTGGGGTTACCCTGGATCAAGAGGCGGCCGAACGCCTTGCGGCCAAAGCTAAGTATTATGCAGCCATGCCCGAAAAGGCGATCCAGCACTCGATCTTGACCTTTGCCCCGCATGATCTGGTGGGCCTGGTCGGCCGGCTGCGCCCCTTCATGGGTCAACTCGGTACCTGCCCGGCTGTGCCAATTCCCGATTCGCACAATGCCGGCGATTTTGGTTCGTTTTTGATCGGGGCGCCGCACCCGTACGCCCTTACAGTCGAGCAGTTACAACAACGGACCGATGGCCATATGGACTGTGATGCGGTCCGAGTCGGGGCCATCTTGATCTGCCCGGTGAAAGTACCCGGTGGCGGCATTTATCTCGGTGACATGCATGCCCTGCAGGGGGATGGCGAAATTGCCGGTCACACCGCCGACGTAGCCGGCACGGTGACGCTTCAAGTCCACGTACTGAAAGGTCTCAATCTCGATGGACCGATTCTCTTCCCGGTTTTGGAGGATCTGCCCTTCCTGGCCAAGCCTCTCACCGCCGAGGAACGGGCGCGCGCTTTGGCGGTCGCCGAGCAGTGGGGCCTCGACAGTATCGAAGAGTCCCTACCCATTTCGGTTTTGGGGTCGGGACCGGATCTGAACGCCGCCACCGACAACGGCTTGGAGCGAGCCGCCAAACTGCTCGATATGACCGTGCCCGAAGTGAAAAATCGGGCAACCATCACCGGGGCCATCGAAATTGCGCGCCATCCCGGTGTGGTCCAGGTTACTTTCCGGGCCCCGGTCAGTAAATTGGCTGAAAAAGGCTTGCTGCCATTTGCCCAGGATCAGTACGGGGCGTAAACACCCGAACTAAACTAAGTACCTCCTATACGGGCTTGGTTTAGCGCCAAGCCCGTTTTATTAAAAATAGCGAAGTAGCAAAGTTCCAAGGTAAGAGCGTGGAAAAATTTTTTCAATATCTAAATATTTTCCCTATGCCCCTCTGGTTGGCGATGATGTTTGCCCCCCGGCATCCGCTCACCGAAAAAGCCAGTCGTTCTAGTACGATTTTCGGCCTGGCCGCTCTCCATTACCTCCTTAGCCTGGTTGTTGCGATAAAGAGTGGGTCCCGGAAACGGGCAACGCCAGGCGAGGTAAAACCGGGGCGGTTAGACTTTACCTCCCTTGAAGGCATACGCGTTGCTTTAAGTACCCCGTCCGGGACACTGGCCGCCTGGAGCCATATGCTGGCCCTTGACCTATTCACCGGCGCCTGGATCTACCGGCAGGCGCAGCGACTGGATGCGCCTCATGCGGTTCGGATTGGATCGCTCTTTTTTACCTTGATGACCGGGCCAACCGGTCTGCTCATCTTTTTGATCTGGCGAGTAGTAGGGACCGGGCAAAGCGAACAGCTTCATGAGGCTTAGGCTGTTGACATAAATCGCTCGATGCTTGCACTTTATGTCTACATCGTGTAAAATCAAGACAATCGTTCTTTAGGTCAGTGTGCTGCTACAAGCTCAGGGAGGTTGCTGCCTTGCCACCACTGTTTGGAGTCGATCCAAGATTTTTATTTCTAGCGCTCCTGTTGACAACCGGAATTTTGTATACGCTCCGTTTTGGCAGGGTGCTGGGAAGTAACGAAATAAAAAACCTGATTATCAGCTTTTTGTTGGTGCCTTCTGCCTTGGGTTTGGTGACCGTCTTTTTTGCCTTGCTTTTCAGAGTCGATCTCTCGCCCTACATTCGAGATATTGCCATCTTTGTTGGTGGGAATGAATTGGTTTCATTTCAGCGGGCCATTCCCGCTCAATCACCGGACCTAACCAACAACCTTGAGGTCACCCGGATACTTCGAGAGGATACCGACGGTGATGGTTTTGAAGAATGGGTCGTTTTCTATAAGTTCGAACTGCAAAATGGCACAAGCCCCATCAAGGCAGCCGTATATGATAGTGATCGCGGCAACCCGCCGGTCATATTCCCCTACCGGCTTCAGCCACCCGATCGTGATTATCTGATTGAATCCCCGGTGGGCTTAGACTTTGACTTGCTGGCCGTGACCAACGACTCGAACGGCCCGGATAACGGCGACTTGCCCGAACTTATGATTTCCGATGCCAACCATTTGGCGCTATTCCGCTTCCAGCAAAACTCGGAGCCTTGGGATTTCCCTAGAGATGCTCCACCCCGGTATGTGCCTATTGGCTATTTTACCGGCACGGGCGGTGTCGAGTTTAACTCCAGCACCCGTCAGGTCACCGTCATAGATCGAGACCAACTTGACCGTAGTCAACTGGTTGTCCGCTCGATCTATGGCTTGCAGCAAGATGCAAACAATGGGGAAAGTTACTGGAGTGGCAGCCTGCCCTTGGTAGAAAGCACTCAGGTCAACTTGGAACTCGCCCCGCCGCTGGTCTCGACCATAGATTTTTTCGAAGGGCCGCCTCGGGATTTGCTTAACTCGTTATATCCGGAGAAGATTGTGCTTGGCTTTTACGCTTCGGTCTGCCGGGTGGCCGACCAGACACTTTGCATAAATGCCGATGATGAAAGTGATCCGGCTGCTTTCTTAGCCGGTGAGGCCCTAGGAAATTTCCAGGGTAATCAGGCCGGCTACTTTGGCCTACTCAACTTTAACGTGACCGGGTTGTCAGTGACCAGTCTGCGCTACTTCCCGGCCCTGGAAAGCGATCCGGATTTGCTAGTTACCGGTCAGGGCCGAGATGTGGTGACTGGTGAGCATCCCCGACTTAATGTCGTCGAGGTTACATTTACGGTTGATGGCCAGCAGCAAACGCGTTTATTCCAACTAAACGTAATTGAAGGACAGTGGAAGATTGTGCGCCGGCTGGAGGCCAACTCGGCAGATTTGGGCTCAGCCATCGAAATTCCTGCCCAGTAACTGACCGGTACGCCGAAGCAGCCAAGATCCGGCACTCTGCCCTTGGCCAGAGCCAATCGATTTTTTGGAGGGTAACGATGATCAATTGCCCGGAATGTGGCGCTGAAAACCGACCCGAAGCCAGTTTCTGCACCGAGTGTGGAGCGGAACTTACGGTTCAGCCGATGGACTCTGAAGACCTATCTTCAGTGGAGCCGGTGTCTTCGGATGATGATGCCACTATTCTTTCTTCGCGGCGTGAACTGGAGGAAGCTTTGGCCAGGGCGCGCAGCGAGACGGCTCCACCGCCTATTCTCGAACCGGATTTCAGGGAAGTATTCGGATCGTCTCCCGCCTCGGAGCCGGAGACGCTGCTGGGATCAGGACCTTCACCTGCCCCTGGAGCCGAACCGTTTAGCCAACCGCCGCCTCCCCCGCTGATTGAACCGAAGACTGAACCGAAGAAATCTAATCGAGTCTTTACCATAGTCGCTGCCGTCTTGGCGGCTATCCTGTCATGTCCCTGTATCTGTGGCGTCATCATTGCTGCGGCTTATATTTCTGACCGCGACGGGTTTGAAGATTTGGTGCGCACCTTGTTAAGCGGGTCGTTCTGAAAACTAGCCTGATAGCCATATTTTCAAACTAAGCCAGTTGCTGTTATAATTTATCCCCAAGATTTGTTTTCTTCTTTACGGAAGATGAGACTGGCAGACTTTATTAGCCTGTGTTTAAGAGCATTTAGCTCTTACCTATTTCCCCCCGGTCAATAAACCGGCTTAAGCTTGTGACTTAAGCCCAGAGTTTGCAATCAGGCGGTCAACAAATACCTCCTCGATTCTTTGTCGAATCTCACCGGGACGCTGTGTTCCGGCTTTGATCACCAGCTACTGGCTAAATACTATCAGTCCTTAGGTTGTACCCAGGCAGTTGACCACGGCAGTAAACTAGTGCTTGGAGGAGTGGAGCTAAGAAATGGCAACGGCAACTGGCACCAAAGAAACGGCGTCTTTATCATCTGCCCCCAAGTTTCAGCTCGATATTTCCGGCTGGTTACGGCAGAGTGTCTTCAGCAGTATCTGGAAGACACTCTTTGCAATTTTGCTGGTGACCATCACCATCCTGGTGATCCGCCTGGGTTATAACCTGGATCCGGTCGGTCTCTCCTTTAACTTTGCCCCTAATGGACAACCTACCGCTATCGGTAACTTCATTCTCGCTGTGACGAGCGGGCCGGTTGTCACCACTACCGTCATTGTTTTATGGCTAACCGGTGCGGCGCTGGTGGTTGCCAGCCTGGCTCGTCATCAGTGGACGGGCCTGTCACAGTGGCTAAAAGACAGCCTCTACACCGGTCCGTTTGGCACGCTGACCACGCTGGTGCTTGGCCTCCTGATCGTTTTTGCCATCCGCGGCTTGCTGTCCTGGGCTGTCTTTGGCGCAGAGTTTCGAACCGACCCCGAAAGCGTAGCCCTCTTGAGATCAGAGACTCCCGGGGCGATTTGGGGCATTGTTGGGGCTAATGCCAAACTCTTTAGTGTTGGCCAGTTTCCCTCGGCTGCGGTTTGGCGAGTTTGGCTCTGCCTAGGGCTGGTGATCGCTTTGGGTGTCCTTAGTCTCTTTGCCTGGAACTTTGGTTCACCCCTCAAAAAGTATCGCAAACTACTGGTCTGGGCTTGGTTAGCCTCGATCCCGGTTACCTTGCTGCTGCTGTGGGGCCAACCTGGTACTTCATCCGGTCCAATGACCTTCGCGCCCACCAATCGCTGGGGGGGCTTCCTGCTGACCGCGGTCATCTCGATTATCGGCATTGTAGTTTCTTTCCCCATCGGGATCTTGATGGCGCTCGGCCGGCGCAGTGAACGCCGGGGCGTGCCTTACCTGTGGGCCTTTGGAGCAGGTTTGGTGCTGATCTTCTGGGGCTTATTTGGCTTCCCCAGCGAGGCGACCACGCTCAATATTCCGCTCATCTTCCGGGACCCGCCGGTTTTGTCCTTGACGCTGTCCCCGGTGGTTTATGCCGCCCTCCAGGCGGCCCTGATCATTGGGATCTTTTGGGCGATCAGTTTCTTTCTCCAAGGCAACATGATCAAAGCCTTCTCGATTATCTATATTGAGGTCATCCGGGGGGTGCCCCTGATTACTGTTCTTTTCATGGCCAATATTTTGTTGCCCTTGTTCTTGCCCAGAGACGTCGACATCGACAACTTGCTCCGGGTGGTGGTTGGTTTTATCCTGTTCACAGCGGCCTATCTGGCCGAAAACGTGCGCGGCGGGCTGCAGGCGGTGCCCAAGGGGCAATATGAAGCCGCAATGGCGGTGGGGTTGAGCAATGCTCAGTCGATGCGGCTGATTATTTTGCCTCAGGCCCTCCGGTTGGTCATCCCGGCTATTGTCGGGATGTTTATTAGCCTGTTTAAAGATACTTCCCTGGTCGCTATTGTGGGGCTTTTTGACCTAACCCGGATCGCGCAAGTGGTGGTCGCTCAAGCGGACTGGCTCGGCTTACAGCGCGAAACCTTTGCCTTTATCGCGCTGGTTTATTGGGTTTTTGCCTTTGCCATGTCTCGGGCCAGCCAGCAGTTGGAGAAAAATTTGGGCGTTGGAAAGTATTAGGAGGAGCAACCTTGGCTAAAGGGGAAAAAGACATCATTATCTGCCAGGATGTCCACAAATGGTTTGGCGATTTCCACGTGCTGCAAGGCGTGACAACCACCGTCAAAGAGCGCGAGGTCGTGGTCATCATCGGCCCCTCCGGCTCCGGGAAATCGACCTGGATTCGGACCATCAACCGCCTCGAAGAGCACCAGCAGGGACAAATCATTATCGATGGCACTGAACTCAACAACGATCTGCGCAACATCCAGGAAATTCGGCGCGAGGTGGGAATGGTTTTTCAGCAGTTCAATCTCTTTCCGCATTTAACCGTGATGCAGAACATTACCCTGGCGCCCATTCACGTCCGCAAGTGGTCGCCCGATAAGGCTGAAGAAATCGCCATGGAACAGCTCCGCCGGGTTAAAATTCCAGAGCAGGCTAACAAGTATCCGGGCCAACTTTCCGGGGGGCAGCAGCAGCGAGTGGCGATAGCCCGGGCTCTCGCGATGCAGCCGAAGATTATGCTCTTCGATGAGCCCACGTCCGCGCTTGATCCTGAGATGATTAAGGAAGTGCTCGATGTCATGCAGGAGCTGGCCGAGTCCGGGATGACGATTTTGGCCGTCACCCACGAGATGGGTTTTGCCCGCAACGTCGCCGACCGGGTCATCTTCTTCGACCGGGGTAATATCGTCGAGGAGAAGCCGCCGCAGGAATTCTTCTCCAATCCGGAAGAGGAGCGGACCCGGCTCTTTCTCAGCCAAATTTTGCACCACTAGCTCTGTTGTCTGAACCGGCCAAAAGTTGTCAAAAGCCCCAAAGTTCGTAGACTCCCGGTTTATGAGGGTCAAACGTCAACGCTGGCTGATATTTTGGGCCACAACATTGCTCTTGCTCCTGCTCGCGGCCTTGGCCGTAGCGCCTCAACCCGCGCCGCAGCAGAGTCAGCCCAGCTTGCTTATCTCAGAATTGGCCGCCGCCAACGGCACACTTCTGGCCGATGAGGAGGGCGACTTCCCCGACTGGCTTGAACTGCACAATCCCTCTTCCCAGCCGGTCAATCTTGCCGGTTGGTTTCTCACCGACGACCCTACCCAGCCGCAAAAGTGGGCCTTTCCCAACCGAGTCTTACCGGCCGGCGGCTACCAAATTGTCTTTGCTTCCGGCAAAAATCGATCTACCGACTCGCTCCACACCAACTTTAGACTCCACCAAGCGGGTGAGTTTCTGGGCCTCTACAGCGTGCTGGAAGGGAGATTTGTCGATCAGTTCGGTCCTCAATTCCCGGCGCTCCCCTGGAACATGACGTATGGCCGCGCCGCCGCAACCGGCCTGTTGGGCTACCTGACCACCGCGACGCCCGGCCAACCCAACAGCCCCGAAGCCCTGGCCGGTCCGGTAGCGCCGGTTACCTTTAGCCATTTGCGCGGCTTTTATGAGAGTCCTTTCACCGTTTCGCTCACGACCGCTACCCCGGATGCGGTGATTCGCTACACCCTCGACGGTACGGAACCGACCGAAACGGACGGCCAGATGTACCAAGAACCGATTTTGATCGAGGGCACGCGCTTGCTGCGGGCCGCTGCCTTTAAACCCGGCTATCTGACTGCCCCCAGCGTCACCCACAGCTACATCTTCCTGAACCAGGTGATCGAACAGCCGGCCAATCCGCCCGGCTGGCCCGCGGCCTGGGGGCTGTACAACGAGTTTTATCCCGGCCTGCCGCCGAAAGGAGCTCCGGTCCAGGCCGATTACGCCATGGATCCCCGGATTACCACCGACCCCCGCTATCGTGAAACGCTGGCTCATGATCTGCAATCGATCCCCACCGTATCGCTGGTGACGGCGCCGGAGAATTTTGACATCTATGCCCATGCCATCGAGCGTGGTCTGGATTGGGAGCGGCCGGTCTCCGTTGAGTTCTTTGATCCCGGCGATCCGGCCCGGCAGTTCCAGATCAACGCCGGTATCCGGATGCAAGGCGTCTCGGCTCGGTGGGAGTTTATGCCTAAGAAATCGTTTCGTCTCTTCTTTAAGGGCCAATACGGCGCGCCCAAGCTCAACTTCCCCCTTTTCCCCAACTCTCCCGTCACTCAGTTTGATACGTTGGTGCTGCGCGGCGGGGCTAATCGCAGCTACGCCGGCTACCCGGCCGCGGTCGACTACACTCAGGTGACCTACACCCGCGATGAATGGATGCGGCGCTCCCAAATTGCTATGTCGGGGGTGGGCGCGCATGGAATTTTTGTACACTTGTATCTCAATGGGCTTTACTGGGGGCTGTACAATCTGGTCGAGCGGCCGGATGCTTCATTCGCCGCCGCGTACCTGGGGGGACGCCCGGCGGATTGGTTTGCGATGAAACACGGGGGGGTTCTCCTCAATCCGGATGAAGTGGCCCAGGGACAGGCCCCGCAGGTCAAAATCGGCGAGTTGATCAGTGGTTCGGACCGGCGCTACGAGCAACTGCTTGACTTAGCTCTTAACCGTGATCTATCTAGCCCCGAGCATTACGCCGCCATTAAACCCCTCCTCGATACGGCCGCCTTTGCCGATTACATTATTCTCAACCTCTATGCCGGCAACAATGACTGGGGGGACAACAACTGGTTTATCGCTATGCGCGAGACGCCGCCCGGCCCGCTGCGCTACTTTATGTGGGATGGCGAGGTTACCTGGGACGAAGGCGCCCGCTGGTACTTGGGCAAAACGACCGCGCACCATAAGATGCGCCCCCTCTTTCTAGCTCTGATGCAAAATCCGGACTTTCGCCTGGAATTTGCCGACCGGCTCTACCACCATCTCTTTAACGACGGGCCGCTGACCGACGCTCAGGCCCAGGCCCGCTGGCTCGATCTCGCAGCCGAAATCGACCGCGCGATCGTCGGGGAGTCGGCCCGTTGGGGCGATGTCCGCTACCCTGACTCGCCCATCGATCGGGATGACTGGCGCCGCGCCGTCGAAAACGTCCGCCGTCAAATGGATGGCAACGCGGCCAAACTGATCGCTTTGGCCAGACAACAACGGGCCTATCCGCCTATCGATCCGCCCGAGTTTCAATTAACAATCAGTAATGAGCCCTTAACCGGCCAGCGGAGCCAAGGTGGAGATAGCAGTTATCAATTACAGCTCCACAATCCCCAATCTACTGAGCTAGCGATCTACTACACCCTCGATGGCAGCGATCCTCGCCAGCCGGGCAGTGGTCACATTGCCCCGACCGCTCAACTCTACACCGGCCCTGTGCTTATCACCCGTCCCACGACGGTTAAGGCCCGGGCGCTCGCTTCTTCAGACGCCGGAATGGTCTGGAGCGCGCTCCACGCAGTTCCTATAGCGGTCGAGACCGGACAGCCTCGGCTTGAGATCGTCGAAGTAATGTATAATCCACCGGGCAACGATGATACCGAATTTATCAAGCTTCAAAATACGGGCACTGCTGCCCTCGATCTCGCCGGCGCTGCTTTTGACGGTATACGCTACACCTTCCCCGCCGGCACGCCACCGCTCCCGCCCGGTCAGAGTCTGATTTTGGTCCGCAACGCGGCAGCCTTTGCCGAGCGTTACCCTGGCTGGCCGGTTACCGATGTCTATCAAGGCCAACTCTCCAACACCGGCGAAACTCTGACCCTGACCACCGCCGCCGGCCAGGTGCTGACCAGTTTTACTTACCGCAGCGATGGCGGCTGGCCCCTTAGCCCCGATGGCCGCGGGGACCTGTTGGAGCGGCTAGATTTGAGCGGCGATCCCAACGATCCGAGATCCTGGCAAGCCCGTCCCCCCCTCTCTCTCCCACTGACCCCGTAGAGAATTTTGGGGTTACGAATATTCTCCCCCTTTGACCGAAAGAATTAACTGCTCCTTCAAGTCCCAGAGCTTCTGCGTCAGCGAGACGTGATAGAGGTGAGGATACATCAAGCGGCGGACGCCGGGATCGAGCCGCTCGACATCTTCCTCGCGGCGGTGGCGCATATCTTCAACCGTCGGTAAATCATAGACCAGCTTGCCGTCCACTAAAATATCCTCTAGGAGCGGCTCAATCCGGGTAATCTTGTCGTGAGTCAAAATCCGGTATTTGGTGTGATCCGAAGGGTGGCGCAAGTGAATGTATTTCATCTGGCGCGGGTCTTCATCATCCAGGCTCAATAAATCGGCGGTAGCTTTGCCGCGTTGGTCGTACAGACGCCAAAGGCGCTTGTGACCAGGGTTAGGCGTCTTGCTGGGCGTTTCGGAGATTTTGATAGCCGGAACCCATTTGCCTTCATGGTCGACCGCGACCAATTTGTACACCCCGCCCAGCGAGGAGTCGCCCTGGGAAGTGATCAAGCGGGTGCCGACGCCATAGACCAGCCGATTAATAATGTGATCAGCGTCCAGACCGTAGCGCGGAGCCTCCTCGCTAATTTGAGTAACGATCTGCCAGATGACTAATTCATCAAGATCGTTGGAGAGCACAATCGATGTATCGGGAAAGCCGGCATCGTTGAGCATTTTGGCCGCGCGAATACTGAGGTAAGCCAGGTCACCTGAGTCGAGCCGGATGCCAATCGGTTCATGCCCTTGCCGGCGCAAGCGTTCAAAAACCTTGATCGCGTTAGGGATGCCACTCTCCAGAGTGTTGATTGTATCGACTAACAAGAGGCACTCATCCGGGTAGACATCGGCGTAAGCCTCGAAGGCGTCTAACTCGCCGAAGCCCATCGCCATAAAAACCTGGACCATACTGTGAGCATGCGTTCCCTTGGGTGGAAAGCCGAGGACGTGGGACAGGCCCGTATTGGAGCTAAAGTCCGCCCCGCCGATGAGCGCCGCTCTCGTGCCGGCGTTAGCTGCCCGGTCGTGGGCTCGCCGCATCCCGAATTCCATCAGCAGGCGCCCACGTCCACTCTCCCGGATGCGAGCAGCTTTGGTGGCGATCAAAATCTGGTAGTTGAGCTGGTTTAAGAGGGGAGTTTCCAAAATCTGGGCAATCGCCAGGGGCCCTTGGATAACGGTCACCGGCACATTGGGATGAACCACGCGTCCTTCGGGGATAGCCCGCAAGGTGATGCCTTGAAAGGTTTCTGGAGCGGTCTGCTGTAGCCACGTTAAGAAACCATCATCAAAAAGACGCTTGCCGGTGCGTCCGGTCTGGTGCCGCAGGAAAGCCAGGTCATCTTCTTCAAACCTGGCTTCTCGCATCCAATCCAGCAGCCACTCTAGACCGGCGTTGATACAGAAGCCCGCCTTGTGCAAACCATAATCGGGATAGGAGCGAAAATAGTGGTCAAACTGGGCTTGCTTCTCATGCAGCCCCAGGCGGTAATACAGTTGGGCCATCGTAAACTGGTACTGGTCCGTATAAAGAATCCCTTCGGTCAATCTCCTTGCTTCAATGTCCATCTTCAATATACTCCTTATAAAGAGCTAAGTTTTCTGGACACACTTTGTCTAGTTTTTTCTACAGACAGTCTGGTCCATTCTTTGTATAATAATAACACATCAAAGTGGGACGTCCATATAAATCCCCTGCTGTAAAAACTACTACTAACAATCCAAATTAGACTGTGGAAGTCTTAAATTAACATGTCGATACAGCCATCGACCGGGCGCATCTGCCACTAGCTTTGGCTAGGCGTTTAATGCTCTCTGTGTCTAAATCTCGCTGGTACATCAAGATTTAACAATGTTCAGGAGTTAAGGCTCGACCAAGTCTTTTGAGCGAAAGGAGTGTTCCTATGGTTCAGAGCTCAGGCACCCTAAACCTTAATATTGCTCGCCTCAAATATCAGCTCCGGGTGCTTAGGCAGCAAATTGACATAAGTATGGCTTACCCTCACCACCACCAAAAGTTAAAGCATGCCGCTACCGCGATGGAACTGCGCATTGCTGAACTGGAGCGACAAGCAACCTTGTCTCAAGTCGAGACAGTCAAGAAACTTGTGAGATAGAGGAATGAATCGATGACGAACAAGAGAAGTAGTTCATTTGCGGTAAAATCTGCAAATTACCCACCGTCGATCTTACTCGTGGGGCGAAACACAAAAACAGCACCTGGCCTACGGCGAAGCCTGAAAAAAGGCGGCTGTCAGGTTCAACAAGCTGACTCGCTCAGTGACGGGGCGCTGTTGGCCCGCCGAAACTATTTTGATCTTCTCGTTTATAATCTGGCTACTGATGAGGCCGTTGAAGAGTTCTCGGCTCTCTTAGGGTCAAGCCCAGAACTCGCCAACATCCCCATCGTGTTGATGACTCGCAATCAAGAGTCCAGCGCTCTTGACACCTTCAATTCCCCAACGCCGGTCTATTACTTACCTACAGATGGGAGTTCAACCGAACGCTTACTCAACCTGGTTGGCTCTGTTCGCTACCTATCGTCTCGTTATGCTTAGTCTTTACCAGCCTTTGAAAAGGCTGTGATGTCTCGTGGCCCCAGGGCCGTGAATGCAGGCTCCGTACTCAGGTAGCGAGGTTCATATCTAAAAAACAAGGCCATTTCGATATATTGTCGAAATGGCCTTTTGTTCACGGATAGCGTAACCCAACCTCGTACATCGCCAAGACATTGGCTAGCGGCGTATCGGGCTGAATGTGGCGCGAGCTGGCCAGAATATAACCGCCATTCTTGCCCAGCCCCTGGACCCGCTCCCGGACTTCGGCCCGGACCTCCTCGGCAGTGCCGCGTGGCAGTGTTTTGATTATATCGATCCCTCCGTGGAAGCTGAGACGATCGCCAAATTCGGCTTTAAGTTTATAGCCCGCCATATTTTTGGCATCGGGTTGGATGGGATTCAGCAAGTCGATGCCCATTTCAATGAGCTCAGGAATAAGCGGATAGATGGCTCCATCGCAGTGATACATAACCGGCAGGTCATAGCTGCGAGCCAGTTCGATGAGTTTAAGATGGTGAGGCTTAACGTACTGCGCCCACATCTGGCTGGAAATCAAGAGCGAGTTTTGGGTGGCAACGTCATCGTAGAAGTAGACCATATCTAGCCTATCCCCCACCAGATCGAGGACGCGGCGCGTGTTTTCTAAATGGATTTCGGCGATGCGGTCCAGGAGGTAGGCCGGTATGGCCGGGGTAAGGGCCATATCCATTAAAAACTCAGCCAGGCCGCGCATCTGCCAGGCCGACTCAAACACAGAGCCAATGCGGTAGCGAAGATGGTATTCCTGATAGGAATCCAGTTGGGCGATCACAGCCGGCAGCGGGCTAAAGTCCCACCAATCCGGTTCCGGCCAAGGGTGGGCCTGCAGCTCAGCCACCGAAGTGGCCTGGCTAAACGGCGGGGCCAGCCCCCCCTCATAGGCGCCACTCATATTTTTCATAACCGCAACGTGGCGTCCCCAGATATCATAAGCAGTGCCATCCGGCAGGCGTTGTCGCCACATCCGACTCGGGGTCGAGCGGGTCAAAACATCCCACCACTCGACCTCGGCCTTGGGATAGAGAATAGAGTCGGGTGGAGCGCAAAATTGATCATACGAGAAAAGGCGACAATCGACGTCAAACTGGCGCAGGATAGCCTCCCAGGCCGGTTCAAAATAGTCCGACTGGCCCACAGCGCTGGTATCAGGTTGTAAGTGGTCAACGAGTCTGCGCCATATTTCGGTGGTTGCTAAGAAATCAACCGGGACTCGGTCCGGTGCTTCGTGGCGAAGCGCCATTTTAACGCGCTCGCGCGGGTTCATCGGTGCTGGCATATGGTTTCTTCTCCAAAGACACAGTTGTGGAAGCTTTTGCTTCTCCAAGCAAAGTTACGCTGCCCGAGTTATTATACCAGCACCGCTCCAGCTTTGCCTAAAGTTTAATTAACTCACAAACGTGTTCAAGTATTTGAAAGTCTCCCCCCGGCGCAGCTTTTGGATAGCTTCTTTTTCTATCTGCCGGATTCGCTCGCGGGTCAGGCCAAAGCGCTCGGCTACGTCTTGGAGAGTCAACATCTTACCATCGCGCAGTCCATACCGCAGTTCAACAATCCGACTCTCACGGGCATCAAGACTGGCCAATGCTTCACGGACCGCTTGTTCCAACAGCCCCTTGTCCACCTGCTCGTCCAGGCCTTGAGCCACATCATTTTCAATGAAGTCGCCAAACGTCGTCAGTTCATCGTCGCCCACCGGCTCGTCCAGACTACGAACGGGATGGCTGAACTCAAGCAGATCCTCAATCTTTTCAACAGGTTCTTCCAGATGATTCGCAATCTCTTCCAGATGAGGAGTCCGGCCCAGGGTCTGGGTCAGTTCGCCCGTTACGCGTCTAACCCGGCTAAGTTGGTCGACCCGGTGAATCGGCAGCCGGATCAAGCGAGTCTGAACCGCGACGGCTCGCCCCACGCTCTGTCTGATCCAATAGCTGGCATAGGTGCTTAACCGGACCCCCTTGCGCAGGTCAAACTTGTCGATGGCCCGGATCAATCCCAGTACTCCTTCCTGGCAGAGTTCAGCCAGACTTAAGCCATGGCCCAAATAGTTACGTGCAATACTAATCACCAAGCGACCGTTGGCCTGAATCAGACGTTCACGGGCTTTCGCGCCCGCAGCAACCTCCCGACCTAACTGCGCTTTTTCTTTTTCATCCAGACTCGATGTCCGGTTCAAACGTCGATAGGCTTTTTGCCCGGTAGTCATTTGCCTAAGAAGGCGAGTTTCTTCTTCGGGCGGCACTGGGGCTGTTGCCGCTAGTTGGGTGACGTTCAAGCGAAACAGTTCATCTTCTCGTGTCCATGTTGTTGCCATAATACGTTTCTCCAATCTGTGGAATAGTTCAACCCATCCCTAATTTTTAGCATATCACAAGCTTCATCTAAAACCACCCGACACTGTGCGAGATTCCAAGGTGGATGTCCGGTTAGTGTTTTACCTGGTCATCCAGTTAGGTTATAACCTGTGAAACAAAAGAGGGCTGGTCGATCAGACCAGCCCTCTTTCTGCCTTAAAACCTTTACTCGCTAGCAGAAGTTACCGTGCTTTTACTTCAATTCGCTTGGTTTGTCCGTGCTCGGTTTTGGGTAGGGTAACAGTTAACACCCCGTTCTTGAAGCTGGCTTCAACCTTGTCGGGGTCAACTTCAGCCGGTAGAGCAAAGCTGCGTTTGAAGGAGCCATAAGAGCGCTCGACTCGGTGATAGCTCTCGCCTTTGTCCTCATGTTCGCTTTTCTTCTCCCCGCTGAGGATCAGGACATTGTTTTCCAGCGAAACTTCCACATCCTTCTCATCCAACCCCGCCAGTTCGGCCGAGATGGTATAGGCTTCATCGGACTCGCTCACGTCTACCGTAGGATTAAAGCCGCGCATCGACTCGCCAAAGGGTCGCAGTTCAAAGCCGGAATTGAAGAAGTCGTCAAACCAGCGCTCCATCTCGGTAAATGGTTCAAAGACACCACGTTGAGCCGGTAATCTATTTCCTCTTCGCCAAGGTACTAAACTTTTGAGTGCCATTCTGTAACCTCCTAACTAACCTAATGTTTAGTCTGGTAATGGTATTTTGCTTTCTTGCCTTCAGTTTAGTTCCCCTCTGTTAGAAGAACGCTTATTTTTTATTAGAAAGTATTAGAATTTATAGATAGTTAGAAGCGAACTGCTCCTCAGTCGGCTCAGCTCAACAGTACCAGGGTTCGGTCAGGTAAGGCACAAAACGAGAGGCGGGAGGTAAGTCCGGAAAAGCGACCTGCCCCTCGGGATCGCCAACCCCGGCAAAAGCCCGTTCCCAAATGCGCCGAAAGACCTCGCGCCGGGGAAGCTTTTGCGCGGCGCAGCGTTGAACCAGATCCTCCAAATCCGCCTGCAAGCTGGCCACCCGAGGATCGGCGTGGCCCCAGGTGTAAGACAACTTCGCTTCATCGAGGTCGCCGATGATGGCCTGGGTCTGTGCCAACGCCAACAACCGTGACCCCGGCGGGATGAGTAAGCGGATGGCACACTGAATCGGAGCTACTTGATCGACCAGCTTCAACCGGACGATCTGGCGGAGAAAATGCCGGTAGCTGGTCAGCGTGGTCCATGGGGTAAAAGCCACGAACGTCGGTACCAACAGGATATCTAAGCCCCGGCCAAGGGCGAGCGCTGCTTCAAAATCGGCGAGAGTGTGCCGCTTGTCAAAAATGGCCAACATCTCCTCATCAAACGACTCGACCGCCGTGGTGATAAATAAGCAGCCACTCTTCTTTAATGTCGGCAGATGCTTGGCATACTTCAGCAGATGCTCGACTTTGATCGTTACATCAAAAGTGACCGAGGGGAAATTTTCGTGTAGGAATTGGACTATCGCCAGGGCGTGGCCGGGCCCGTTGAAGAAGTCCGGATCGCCAAAGGTAATATGTTGGGCCCCGGCCTCGACTTGCTGCCGGATATCGGCCAAAACAATCTCGCGTTGGACGACCCGGAAGTGACCGCCGTAAACCGGTACAATCGGGCAGTGGCGGCATAAATGCTTGCAGCCCCGCGTCGCTTCGGTATAGCCGACCATTTTGTGACCCGTCTCGGTTACGAGCTGAGCGTATTGCTGGAGGGCAGGTAGGTCAGCCCGGTCAGGGAGGCGGAACTGTTGGCGCTTGAGGGAGATGGGGGGAAGGTTTGAAGAGGGGAAAGTGGGAGGACTGGAGGATTGGAGGGCTGAAGACTGGGAGGGCTGAAGGCTGGGGGGGGTACGGAGTTGATCGGCTAAGGCCACCAGACCGCTCTCGAACTCACCGCCGAGGATAGTCTGGATACCTAAGCGGCAGAGATAATCGGCGCTAACAGGCGCATAGAGGCCATACGCGCACAGGTGGGCTTGAGGATTAAGCTGGCGTACTTGTTCAATCAGCGGTACGGTCATCCGCGTAGCCATGTGCATTGGTACATAAAAGGCCACAAGATCGGCGTCTTGGAGACCCGCAGAATCTAGCGAATTGACCGACAGGTCCAGACAGTGGACCTCGCAGCCGGCCTCACGCAGCCAGGCTGCCGGTGACGCCAGCCCAAACGGTTGCCGGCCCAGTTCGTAGGTCGAAATAAGACTAACTTTTACCATGCCATGCTTTACCCTTCTGCCCGGCCATCCGCCGCCAGGCGTTCTTCCGCCCGAGAAATCTGAGCCGGTCCAGCCTCAACCGGCAACCCTTCGAGCCGCATGATCTTAAGGGCATTGGTGGTCGGGCAGGGCCCGGGATGAAGTTTATAATCAAAGATCATCTGATCACCCGCGATATCATCGCGAAAATGGTAGTTGGTAATCTGCGAAATCATGTCGGCAAGTTTGGTCAGCTCCAGGTCATGGGTGGAAACCAGACCGACCCCGTGCTGGGCCACCAAAGTTTGCAGATACGATCGACTCCCGATCAGCCGCTCCCGGTTGTTGGTGCCTCGAAAAATTTCATCGATGAAAAAGAACAGCGGCAGCGACTCGGTGGCCTCAAGAGCAGTGAGCAGCGCGCGCAGGCGCTTTACTTCCGCATAAAAGTAGGAGGTCCCATCCGTCACCGAGTCGCTGACTTTGATACAAGTGAAGAGCCGGAAAATTCGCGTGCTCAGCGACTTGGCGCAGACGGGACCGCCGGCGTAGGCCAAAGCCAGGTTAATCCCAACCGTGCGTAAGAACGTGCTCTTGCCCGCCATATTTGAACCGGTAATCAGGGCGATATCACCGATACTGGTCAGCGTGAAATCATTGCAGACGCGCTGCTCTTCCGGCAGGAGCGGGTGACCAATTTGGCAAGTGGTCAAGACGGGCTCCCCCGAATCTGGCAGCAGTTCGGGTAGGCTGTAAGTCGGGTTAAGGTAAGCGAAATTCGCCAGGGCGCTGACCGCTTCCAATTCAAACCAGGCCTCAAGCCAGGTCGAGGCGCAACCGGCCATTTCCCCTCTAACGCGATCGATTTGATGCGCGAAAAACGCATCCCAGGGCAGGATAACATTCAGCAGGAGACCCAAAAACGGATTCTGGCGTAAACCAACACCCACAAGGAGCCGGTTGAGGCGACCCAAATAGCTAGAAGGGCGATGTCCGGTTTCCCAGAACGGTTGGCAAAGGAGTTTGAGATGCGGCGTGTGCTGATAGTTGAACCGTTCAAGTTGTTTGAATACCGCATCCATCTGCTGTAAGGCGTTCTGAAGGGCAGCGGCATCCTCAAGTGGCTGGCGTAGGGCCCCGCCTTTGACGAGTTGCAAACCCAAATAGAGGGTAATTGTATAGGGCAGCCAGGCCGAATAGCCGAGTATGAGCAGGACCCAGTTCAGGCCCGCGACCAGACTGAGCATTACCAGCCACCCACGCAGAGCCTGTTCGGCGGGGTGTGCCAGCCAGCTCAGCAGCCGTTTTGCGTCCCAGATTTTGCGGGCTTTGGCGCTGACCGTGGCATTGAGAATAAGCTTGTGTCGAAAGAGATGGAGCGGGATCAACTCCCGTACCAGCGCTTGCCGCCGCGCGAAATCAGCCGGATGAGGGTAGGGTTGAGTCAACCAGTCTCGCAAAAGCAGACTGCCTTCAAGCGAGACCGGAGTATCGAGCAACTGATGCAGCGACCGATGACCAACAAGGTCAAGGTCGGCCTCGAAGGAGTGTTCATAGCTAGGTTGGAGTTGAGCCAAGGCCGGAATGTGCTCCCAATCGAGTTGCATCCGGGCAATCTGCGTCTTTTTGATCTCCTGCCAGGCTTGATAACGGTCAATACCCTGGTCAACTCGGCGGTGAAGGATGACGACCACAATGAAGAGATTAACGACAGCGAATAAGGTTAGACTCGCTCCCCACACATTGCTCAAAAAATAGACTGTGCCACTTAATAGTAAACCACCAAAAAAAATGGCCGCTCGCACCCAAGCGAAGCGTTGGCTGAGTTGGCGCAGATCAACCAAGCGCTGGTCTAATCGTTCGATTTGGCGTTGAAACGCGCCTTGCCGGTTTGCTTTAGCCGTCACCAACATACCTGGTTAAATGCCCTGGTCGCCAATCTGGGCCGCTTCGCAACGCTGGCAAATCGGAAAGGTTAGCCAGGGCGTAACGTCTTCTGGGGACTGGCGCGGTGATGGGGCCACCAGCGCCTTGTGGGCCGGATTGCCACACAGAAAACACGGCAGGGCCGGCTCAATGGTCAATACGACCATCTCTCGCGAGTCTGCCTCGTTGAGCAGCGGGATAATGGCGTGCGAAACCTCTTGATATTTTTGCGGTAGATTAGTCATTTTGCCTTCCTCCTCAATCTTGGGGCCGAGAGTCGCTGCTCCAGCCCAAAATGGCTGAAACTTAAACTCCTGAACTCAGCGCGGTGTGACGGAGATTGACCCGGAAATTGTAACTTAGCTGGGTAACCCTCGTCAAATACCTTTCCATAATCTGTTAGATTGCTGGAGACCCTATCCTTGGACAGGTTACTTGACCTGGGAAACAAGCTATACTTATGGTAGCATTAAAGCCAATAAAAGGTGAATTATGAAAGATGATAAATTTCTAATCAGTATTGTTGTTGGGATTGTGGTCTTAATTGTCGTCGCGCTGACGGTGGTCTTGCTGCGGGCGCCGGGTAATGAGGCGTATCTCCCTGATGACACCCCGGAAGGTGTGGTGCATAACTACTTTTTGGCTTTGCAGAAAGACGAATATGAGAAAGCGTATGGCTATTTGGCCGATGAGGTTCAGAGCAAGGTTGATCTCGATAAATTTATCCGCGATGTGGATAATTTCCAGGCCGACTCTCAAGCCGCCTTGCAAATTGGTGAAGTCTCGACCGGTGCAAGTCGCGTTCAAGTGGACGTCTCTATTACGACCTACAATCCCGGGGGGCTTTTTGACAGTAACACGTACACTCAGCACCAAACTGCACTTCTGAAGCCCGGGGCCGATGACTCGGAGTGGCGTTTGACCAGCTTCCCCTATCCTTACTGGGGTTATGACTGGAGCGAACCGACGGAATAACGAGGCTAAAACTATGTTGACTGTAAGACGTGTTTATCTTTACCTGGTTGCGGCAATCAGTTTGACAGCCGTCACCTGGGCGGTTATCGGTCTGGTCCGGCTGATCCTAACGGAAGGCATTGGTCAAGGCCAAATCACCGGCCTAGCCACGATGCTGGCTACGATCATTGTCGGGCTGCCGATTTTTCTGTTTCACTGGCTTATTGCCCAACGCTTGGCCAATGATAGCGTTGATGAACGCGAGTCGCCGGTGCGGCAGCTGTTTTTCTACGGCATGCTGGCCATCGGCGCCACGCCGATTTGGGCCAATATCTATCGTTTGTTTGAAAAAGCGCTGATTTGGTTGGTAGGTGGCGAGATTCCCGACACTCTCTACCCTTATGATCTAACCCTGGCCGAGCATGCCACCGCGATTTTGATTTGGGGTACTATTTGTTTTTATCTGTGGCGACTGATTCGGGGCCAGGCACACCGTTACCAAACGACCATTGCGCTGATTAATCGCGGTATCTGGCGATTGTACTTGCTGGGGTTTACCATGGCTGGCCTGGTGATGGTCACGTGGGGTGCTTTTGGGGTAATCCAGACGCTTATGCAATCTGCCGACGGCATCTTGTGGGATACGCTCATTGCCGGTTTTGTCGCCCAGTTAACTGTGGGGACGGTGATTTGGTTGAGTCATTGGCTAATTCTGCAACGCGCTTTCTGGCGTGGTGAGCCGTTTGAGGAACGCTCGGTGCTGCGCAAGATCTACCTTTATTTGCTCGTTTTCCTTTTCTCTCTCCTGGCGCTGAGCAGCGGCACGCTCTTGCTCAAACGTTTTCTTGAGCTCATCCTCGGCGCACCGCCCGCCAGTGAGCCGCTCTTAACGCAACTCAGTTTTCCGGTGCCGCTCCTCATCCTGGGGACGGTCTTTTGGGCTTATCATTGGAGCGTGCTCAATCATGAGGCTGCTCAAACCCCCGAACTGCCCCGGCAGGCCCAAGTGCGGCGCGTCTACGCTTATTTGGTGGCAGGCGTTGGTCTGGCAGTGTTACTGACCGGCCTGGTGGGCCTGCTTAGCCTCATCATAGATTTGGTCACTAGCCAGGTCGCGGCCGGCTATGACACCTTACGGGAGCAGGTAGCTCTTTTTATAGCGATGACGTTGGTTAGTACGCCCGTTTGGTTACTCCCCTGGCGAGCGGTCCAGCGGCGAATTGAACAGGTCCGGGTCTCCGACACCGCGCCGGATCCAATCGTTACTGCGGAGTATCGCTCCTTAGTGCGCAAAATCTATCTCTATGGCTTCGTCTTTATAGCCTCGCTGGGAATTTTTGGTAGCGCCGGTTGGTTTGTCTACCACCTTCTAACGGCTCTACTCGGTGCCGATTTACCGGACGATTTTATGACTTTGGTGCTCAAAGCTTTTGTGATTGGTCTACTAGCCCTGCTGGTCTGGTTGTATCATTGGTGGATCTTGCGTCGAGATGGTGACTTAGAGGCGCGAAATGAAGCCAGCCGCTTGGCCAATATCTCGGTCGTCGTGCTCGATGGTGACGGAGGTCAGTTAGGACAAACTTTGGTGCGCCAGCTAAAACAGGATTTGCCCGGCCTTCAGCTCATGCCTGTGGGGGTAAGCCCGGAAGCGGTTACGGCTATGGATGGCCAGCCGGTCTCGAATTCTACGCTTGAGTCGGCGCAGTACATCGTTGGTTCATGGCGAGCGTTCTCCGCCGCGCCTATCGCGCCGATACTGGCGACGAGCCGGGCCACTAAGTTTGTCATCCCCACCGCGGTTGAGCCCAACTGGCACTGGGCCGGCGTTCGCCGCCAGTCAAGTGATGAATATGCCCGGCAGGTTGCGCTGGGCCTCAAGCAAGCGCTCAAGGGCGAAGATGTTGATTTCGTTTCCGGGGCCGATACCGGTACCGTCATCACGGTTGTGATCGGCATTCTGCTCTTTCTGTGCCTCGGGGGTAGTTTGATTAGTCTGATCGGGGGAGTGTTATGATTAGTTTATGAGAGTTTGATTAGAGTTCCCGGCTCAGTCTTGAAAAATCTGCCCAAGTGAACTAAAATACACCACATAAGCAAGGATTAGTTGCTTAAGCTAAGGATTGTTTAGCGCGCAGCTAATCTCTTTTTTTTGAGGTGCAGCCCTACTTATGGAAATGTCAGCCATTCGGGAACTCAACGAGGCAGTCGAGAAAGAAGCTCTATTTCTCCAGGATTTGATTGCCGAAGTCAATAAGGTCATCGTTGGCCAAGAAAAGTTGATCGAGCGATTGCTCATTGGCTTGCTGGCCGATGGTCACGTTCTGCTGGAAGGCGTGCCCGGTCTGGCTAAAACCTTGGCCGTTAAGACTCTGGCGCAGGCGGTCCAAAGTGATTTTCAACGCATCCAGTTTACGCCAGACCTGTTACCTGCCGACCTCATTGGAACTGAGATTTATAATCCGCGCACCAATGAGTTTACCCCCCATCTTGGCCCTATCTTTGCCAATTTCATTTTGGCCGATGAAATTAACCGGGCTCCAGCCAAAGTGCAAAGTGCCCTCCTCGAGGCGATGCAAGAGCGGCAAGTGACTATTAGCAATCAAACCTATATGTTGCCCCAGCCATTTTTGGTATTGGCTACGCAAAACCCCATTGAACAGGAAGGCACCTATCCCCTCCCGGAAGCTCAAGTCGACCGCTTCATGCTCAAGGTCATCGTTGGCTATCCGACCCGGGCTGAAGAGCGGGTCATTATGGACCGGATGACCGGAGCGGAACTGCCGGAGGTAACCCCGGTTACCGCGCCAAGTGATCTGTTGCGGGCCAGAGATATTGTTCGCCAGATTTATGTGGATGACAAGATTAAAGAGTACGTGTTGGACTTGATTTTCGCCACACGATATCCGGCTCAAAGCGGGCTTAGAGATTTGCAACCGCTCCTTAGTTTTGGGGCTTCACCTCGGGCTACCATTTATACGATCCAAGCGGCTCGGGCTCACGCTTTTCTTAAAGGGCGTGGCTTTGTCACCCCGGAGGACATTAAGCAAATCGCACCGGATATTTTGCGTCACCGGATCGTGATCAGTTACGAGGCCGAAGCAGAAGAGATCACCAGTGCCGATATTGTGCAACGTGTGTTAGACCAAATTGAAGTGCCTTAAGTATACCCTCTAATGCTTACCCAAGAACTGATCAAAAAGATTCGCCGAATTGAGATTAGAACTCGCCGGCTAGTGAATGCCAGTTTTGCCGGCGAGTACCACGCCATTTTCAAAGGCCGCGGGATCGAGTTTGACGAGGTGCGCCCCTATCGGCCCGGTGATGAAGTCCGGACCATCGACTGGAATGTTTCAGCTCGCACCGGCGAACTGTATGTCAAACGCTATATCGAGGAGCGAGAGCTAACGGTGATGCTGCTGGTCGATGCCAGTGGTTCAGGTCAGTTTGGGACCTTTAACCGCTTTAAGCGCGAGATTGCGGCCGAACTCGCGGCGGTGTTGGCCTTTTCAGCCATTTCTAATAATGATAAAGTAGGCTTGTTAATATTTACTGATCAAGTTGAGCTATTTATCAGGCCGCGCAAAGGCCGGCGCCACGTCTTGCGCTTGATCCGGGATTTATTAGCTTTTCAACCGACCGGTCGCCAAACCAATCTACGGTTGGGTTTAGAGACTCTCAATCATACTCTCAAGAGACGCAGTATTATTTTTTTAGTATCGGATTTCTTAGCTTCGCCGGACAGCTATCGCTCAATTCTGCAAGTTAGCAACCGACGACACGATGTCATTGCGGTGACTGTCAGTGACCCGCGCGAGCAAGAGTTGCCCAATGTTGGGTTGATCGCTTTGGAAGACGCCGAAACCGGGCAGGTTCAGTGGGTCGATACCAGTAATCGTAAGTTTCGGCAGGCGTTCGCCGAGCGGGTGAACGAGTTGCGTCTCGCCCGTGAACGGGTGTTTCGCAAAGCCAAAGTAGACCGGATTAACATCTCGACTGCTAGTGATTATGTTATCCCGCTCACTAACTTCTTTGAGCAGCGGGCTCGCCGCCTGCGGCATTAATTCTGCCAGAGGAGTAAGCTTGAAGAAGCGAAGTAGTGTCAGTGCCCCCACTATAAGTATGACCATACTTTTGGTCGTAATCGGACTTGTTTTCTCCATAGCCCCGGCCTTTGCTCAGGACTTTGATGCCAAAGTGAGTTTTTTTGAAGTCACACCGGCGGAGGATGCGGCTATTCATGTCGGTGACCCGATTACCTTGCGTTTAGAAGTGCGGCACCCGGCGGACTCCCAGGTGGAATTGCCTAGCTTGGAAGGCCTTGAGACTTGGGGCGATTTTGAAGTAATTAGTGAGACACCGGTCGATGTGTCATTGCATGGGGAAAATGTCGCTGTTACCCGTCGGGACTATGTCGTTACTGTTTTTGAAACAGGTCAGTTTCAAACTCCTCGCTTAGATGTAACCCACACCAAAGCCAATGGCGAAACAGAGACTCTAGGTTCACCGGTGGTCCAGTTGGATGTTGATAGTATTTTGGTTGAGGGCGATACAGAACTGCGTGACATCAAGCCCCAGGCAGTTTTGCCGGTGCCGCCGATCTGGCCCTGGGTGCTATTGTCGTTGTTGATTGGGTTGCCGCTAATTGGGCTAGTGACGGCCGGTGGTTTTTACTTTTACCACCGTTGGAAGCAAAGACTCCAGCCAATGGATTTGCCAGCGCCAATCCCAGTTGACACTCGGCCCGCGGAAGTGATTGCCTACGCCGAACTTGAGCGGATTGAGGCCCTAAACTTGCCGGCCAGTGACCGGTTTAAGGAACACTATTCACTGGTTACCGATTGTCTGCGCCGCTACATTGAAGGCCGGTACACCCTGCCAGCCTTAGAGCGGACCACCGATGAAATGCGCTCTACCTTTAGCCGTAGCCCCGACGTGAATCCTGAACAAGCCACCCGTTTCCTGACTATTTTCAAAGACAGTGATCTAGTTAAATTTGCCCGCTTTAAACCGCAACCGGATGAAGCTTACCAACTGGTGGAAAGGGCTAGAAGTCTTGTCCGTCAAACCACGCCAGAGCCGGTGCCAGCGGCTCCCTTACCAGGGCAGGCAGCGGAGGCGAGCAAGCGATGATCTTCCGTTTCGCCTCACCTTGGTTGCTGTTGTTGTTGCTTGTTCCCTTGGCCTTGATGATTTACGGCTATTATTCTCGTAAAAAGACCAGAGTTGGAACACTCCAGTATTCTGACCTGCGCTTGACGACCTCATTCACGCCCTCGCTGCGGCAGCGTCTGCGGTTTATTTTGCCGGTGCTGCGAATGGCCGCGCTCATTTTGCTTATTCTCGCGGTGGCTCGTCCTCAATCGGGCAGCGCCCGGGAGATCATCTCCGGCGAAGGCGTGGACATTGCGATTGTGTTGGATATTTCCGGGAGTATGGCTGCTCTTGATTTCGACCCCAATCGGCTCGGAGCGGCCAAACGCGTGATCCACGATTTTGTGGATAATCGTCAGTATGACCGGATCGGTTTTGTCATTTTCGCCACCGAAGCCTTTAGCCAAGTGCCGCCCACGCTGGATTACCAGGTTCTGAAGCGGATTCTAGATGAAACTCAGGTTTCGTGGGATATTGGCCTGGACAGCGGGACTGCGATCGGTTTAGGCCTGGCTAACGGGGCTAATATGCTACGCGATTCGGAGGCCGAAAGCCGGGTCATCATCCTCTTGACCGATGGCGCAAACAATTCCGGCCAGATCGATCCGTTAACTGCGGCAGAGATCGCCAAGGCTCTTGATATTCGGGTGTACACTATCGGCGCCGCCAGACCCGGCCCTGCCGCTTTGCCGTTTCCCGACGGCCGAATTGAGTACCGCGACTCGGAGATCGATGAAGAGACGCTGAAAGAAATTGCTGAGATCACCGGTGGTCTATACTTTCGGGCCGAAGATGATGTTGGGCTGCAAGAAATTTACGATACAATTAATGAATTGGAACGATCCCAGGTCGAGGTCAGAACTTTCACGCGCTATTCAGAGTTGGCACTTTGGTTTATAGTCCCGGCGGCGCTACTCTTGGTGTTGGAGATACTGTTGCGCCGCACTTGGCTGAGAAGGTTACCTTAAGATGCTTGGTTTCTTGGCCGAACCTGTCTATCTATGGTGTTTTGTGCCGTTAATATTGTTAGGCGGGTTACTGTTCATTTTGACCAAACGGCAAAACGCCGCTGTCAAACGCTTGGGTGCTCCTAATCTCGTTGCTAAACTCAGTGCTAGCGTTAACTGGAAGGGGCGGCGTTGGCAAACCTGGCTATTCTTTATCGCTTTGGTCCTTGTCGTTATTTCGCTGGCGCGACCCCGCTGGGGCAGCCAGGTTGAGTACATTGAGCGACGCGGCGTTGAAGTAATGGTGGCGTTGGATGTGTCCGCCAGTATGCTGGCTGAGGATTTTAAGCCTAACCGGCTCGCTCGAGCCAAACTGGAGATCTCGGAGTTGATGGATCGACTAGAGGGCAATGAGCTAGGGTTGGTCCTTTTTTCCGGAGCAGCATTTATTCAGTTTCCGCTAACCTCGGATTTTTCCACAGCTCGCACGTTTCTCGATGCGGCCTATCCCACCATAATTTCGCGGCCCGGCACGGATATTGCGGCGGCCCTTCGCGTTGCCATCCAAGGTTTCAATGAAGATCGGGCCACCCAGAAAGTAATTATTCTCTTGACCGACGGTGAGAATCATCGAACGGATGTATTTGCCGCGGCTCAAGAAGCGGCCGATGTCGGAATTATTGTTTATACGATTGGCTTTGGCTCGCCCGATGGCGAACCTATCCCGGTTTATGACAGTTTAGGTGAACTCATTGAGTACAAAACGGATCGGAACGGTGAAACAGTCTTAAGCCGGCTGGACGAAACCACGCTGCAGGAGATTGCCCTGATGACTAACGGGGCCTACTTCCGCGCTGCACCTGATGGCCGCGAAGTTAACCTGTTGATCAATGAAATTGACCGGCTGCAAACAAGCGAGTTGGAAAGTCGGTTTGAGACTCGTGGGGTAGAGCGCTTTCAGTGGTTCTTAGGGCTGGCTATCGTGGCGCTTATTGTTAAAGAACTTATACCCGATCGGCTTCGGTCGGTTAGCACCGAGACGGCTCGGTCGTGACCTGGCAGACAAAAATAGCTCTTGGTAATTCGATAGTTGTTGCCTAAGTCAGGTATAATTACCACTGGTTCGCCTCCCAAAGAAAAGTGTGGACTCGATGAAATTCGCTCGAATCGCAATAATTAGTTTGGTGGCTCTGGTTATAACTGCTTGCGGCTCCTCTGCCGCCCGTTATAATAATGATGGCAATGAGGATTTTGAAGCCGAGGAATATGCCGCCGCGTTGGCGAATTATACGGCTGCCAAACAAGAAGATCCTGACTTAGCCCAGCCTTATTATAATTCCGGCAATACTTACTATCGGCAAGGAAACTTTGACTCAGCCGAGCTTCAAACTAAACAGTCTATCCGGACGGCGGAACGTAACGAGGATGAGTTACTGGCCCAGCAGTCTTTCTATAATCTAGGCAATAATTTTTTCCAGCGGCAGGAATGGCAAGATGCTATTGATGCCTATAAACGAGCGTTACGGCTTGACCCCACCGATCAAGATGCCAAATATAACCTTGAGCTAGCTCTGCAACAGCAACAACAGCAGCAGCAGCCCCCACCCCAACAACAGGGCGGTGGCGGTGGTCAGCCTCCTCCCGAAGAGGGTCAAGATCAGCAAAACCAAGGGCAGCAAGGTCAAGAGCCTAACCAGGGTCAAAATGGCGATCAGGAACAAGAGGGCGGCGGACAGCCGGAGCCAGATGAAGACGGTCAGTCTGGTGGGCAGCAGGACCAACCTCAAAATCAGGGAGGCCAGCGCGGTTTGACTCCGGAGGAAGCGGAACAACTATTAGATGCTCTTGGGCAAAACAGTCAAACATTACAAGAACGCCTGCAAGAAGGATTCTTTGCTCCTGGCCTACCGCCCAGTGAAGATTGGTAAATTATGAGCCAAATCACCTCTTTTCAATTCCGGCCACTGCGGCGATTAGCCACATCCTTGGCTCTTGTGATAGTCATGATCTGGCACATACCAGCCACCGCCTTTGCCCAATCGCCGATTACGGCCCGCGTGGATCGGGATACGGTGGCGCTGGATGAACAAGTTGTTCTAACGGTCACGGTCACCGGTGATTTTCTGCGTATTCCCCGACCGGATCTCTCGGCTATGCAAGATTTTGTGACGATTAGCAGCAGTACTTCCACCCAGGTCAGTATTGTGAATGGGCGGATGACGTCTCAAGGGGTCTTTATTTATCGCCTCCAGCCATTAGGAGCAGGTATCCTGCAAATTCCGCCGATTGGCGTTAACATTGACGGACAAGTTTATCTGTCAGAGCCTATTGAGATTCAGGTGTTGCCGGCCGGTTCCCCACTTACTCCTCAGCAGGTGCCTAACCATGCCGAACCTGGACCAGATGTTCCCACTCAGGAATACTTTGTCGAGGCCGAGGTTGATAATGCTAACCCTTACCTGGGTCAGCAAATTATTTACACCTTCCGGATTTATCAATCCTCTTTCTTTCCCCCCGGTCAGCCGGATTATACGCCACCCCGTTTCACCGATTTTTGGACAGAAGAAATAAATTCACAGCCTCACTTCGATGTGGAGATGAACGGCCGCAGTTATCAGGTCACCGAAATTTTGACCGCCCTTTTTCCCGCTAATCTAGGCAACCTGACCATCGAGCCGGCCAGTTTGGTAATCCCGGGCGAGTTTCTCAATCCTGATATCCGGCTGGAGTCGGAACCGGTAACGATTAATGTCCAGCCTCTGCCCGAGTCAAATAAACCCGAAGATTTTAGTGGCGCGGTTGGCCAGTTCGATATCGTCGCTTCGCTCAGCGAAGCAGAGGTTAAGGTCAATCACCCGGTGACCTTAATTGTCCAGATTCTCGGAACCGGCAATATTCGGACTCTAACCGAACCTGTCTTTCCGGAACTGACCGAATGGCGTGTGTTTGAGAGTCAGCCGACGACCACCGTTGAGACAAGTGATGGTATCGTCCAGGGCAGCCGGATATTTGAGCGTTTGGTCGTTCCGGGACAGATCGGTGAGCAGTTGTTCCCGCCGATCAGCTTTAGCTACTATGATCCCCAGGCGAAACTCTATCGGACGATTAATTCTGATCCTATCCCCATTAGCGTGCTCCCGGATGAACAGCAGCCGGCCCTCCCTACCGTCCTCGACTCCCGTATGGAGACCCAGCGTAATTCAGCCAATTTATCAGATATTCGCCATATCAAGCCGGTCCCCTCGGCTCTTAATCCTGCTTCAAGGGGCCAAACTTTGAACAGTGTCGTTTACTGGGTAGCCTGGTTTGTGCCTTTGCCTCTGGTGGTTGCGGCCTTTATGTGGCAGCGACGGCGAGATAGATTTCGAGCCGATCTGGCCTATGCCCGGGAGGTCCGGGCTAAACGAGAGGCGTTTAAAATTCTCTCCGAGGCCCAACAGATCGAGGCTGATGCGCCGGCGGCGGCTGGTAGAGCGCTGTTGGGATACCTATCAGACAAACTCAACAAACCCACGTCAGGTTTAACCCGAGATGGCTTGTACAATTTGTTGACCCAATCTAAGGTGCCGCTGCCCTTGATCGAGCAGATTGCCGCTGTGCTTCAGCAGGTCGATATTGGACGTTTTGCCCCTATCTCGGCAGGAGACTCTCGGGCCTTAATCGATGATGCCCGGAGCCTTATCGAGAATCTGGAAAAGCACTTTAACAAGCGCCGACCTTAAAGCCTATGATGAGTTTTTTCTTTTCCAAGTATAGAGTTTGGCTAAGTCTGGTATTAGCTTTGTTGCTAGTAAACCAACTTTCTTTTTTGGTGTGGACCCAGACCGTTAGCCCTACTGAAGCTATGAGTGTGGCCAATGATCGATATGAAAGCGGCCACTATGATGAAGCTACCGATATTTATGAGTCGATTTTAGAGGCCGGAATTGAAAACAGCAGCTTATACTATAATCTCGGTAACGCTTATTTTAAGCAAGGGGATTTAGGCCGGGCCATCTTAAATTATCGGCGGGCGCAGCGCTTTAGCCCTCGGGATGGTGATATCATTGCAAATTTGCAGATTGCCCGGGCTCAAACGCTTGACCGGTTGGAGGCCACAGAAAATAGTTCCTTGACTAATTTCGTTAAAGTGGCCGAAGAGTGGTTGACTCTAAACGAGGCAGCCGTTATTGCCCTGTTATTATGGCTTCTCATTTGCACAGTAGTCCTCGTTTCGATAGTACGGCCAAAACTACGTCGTACCGGTCTGTGGTTGGTAGGAATTTTAGGGCTACTTTTGCTTGTGGGTGTTTTTTCTATTGCTAATCGGTTGTACAATGATTATACTTCACCTTCAGCCGTGGTTCTGGCTGAAAAAGTTGACGTCACCAGTGGCCCAGGAGCGACTGACCAATATTTAGTGGAGTTTGAACTTCACGCCGGAGCAGAAGTCCGCCAGCTTGAGGCCCGGGCTGGATGGAAACGAATTGCGTTACCAGGAAACCACATTCAGGGTTGGGTTCCGGAGAAGGCAATTGAGTTAGTGATTAAAGAATAAAAAAGACCGGCATAACGCCGGTCTTTTTTATTTGCCGGGTAAATTGAGCTTGATATGAAGCTCGCGCAGTTGTTGCTCGCTGACATCGGTGGGGGCGCCGGCCATCAAGTCTTGAGCCGATTGACTTTTTGGGAAGGCAATAACCTCACGGATATTGGGTTCACCGGCAAAAAGCATCACGAGGCGATCGATTCCAGAAGCGATGCCACCGTGGGGCGGCGTGCCGTATTCAAAGGCCTCAAGCATATGCCCGAACTGACTCTTGGCTTTGTTTACATCCAGCCCAATAAGACTGAAGACCTTCTCCTGTAAATCACGCTGGTGAATTCTGACGCTACCGCCGGCAACCTCATTACCGTTGAGCACTAAATCGTGCTGCTTACCGCGCGCCTGCCCCGGGCTAGTGTCCAATAGCGGAATATCGGCATCCATAGGCGCGGTAAAGAGATGATGGCTGGGGTCCCAGCGATTTTCCTCTTCATTCCACATGAGAAAAGGAAAATTGGTTACCCAGCAAAAAGCCAGGATGTTATCATCGCGAAGCCCCAGACGGTTACCAATTTCGAGCCTCAGTCGCCCCAGCGACTCGTTGGCTATTTCGAAGGAATCGGCGATAAGGAGTAGAAGATCGCCCGGCTCACCCTCAAGCGTGTTAATGACGGCTGTGACCTCCTCAGGTTTGAGAAACTTGGCAAATGAAGAGCGTGCGGCGGTTAAACCATCATCACTGCGGTCAACGACCAGCCAGGCCAGTCCTTTGGCTCCGAAATCCTTGACAAACTCGGCCAGCTCATCGACTTGCTTGCGGCTATAGTCTCCCAAACTTTTGGCATTAAGGCCTTTTATAATTCCGCCACTGCTGACTGTGTCGCTAAAAACCTTGAATTCGCTGTTCCCCAAAATTTGGCTAAGATCTTTTAACTCTAGCCCAAAACGGATGTCGGGATTATCCCGACCAAACCGGGCCATGGCTTCGTTGTAGCTTAGCCGGGGAAACGGCTTCTGCATAATTTGGCCCACACCCAACTGGTCTACCAGGCCAATCATCAGCCGTTCCACTAGTTCAAGAATATCTTCTTGGTCCACAAAACTCATTTCCAAGTCGAGCTGGGTAAACTCCGGTTGGCGATCGCCGCGCTGATCTTCATCCCGGAAGCAACGCGCAATCTGAAAATAGCGGTCATAACCAGCCACCATCAGCAGTTGCTTGAGCTGCTGCGGGCTTTGGGGCAATGCGTAGAAAAGGCCCGGATGCACCCGGCTGGGCACCAAATAATCACGGGCTCCCTCAGGCGTGGTCTTAAACAAAATAGGCGTCTCTACTTCAATAAAACCTTCCGCCGCGAGAAAGTTGCGGATGTAGCGAACCACTTCGTGCCGGAGGATAAGATTGCGCTGCATTCGCTCTCGGCGCAGATCCAGATAGCGATATTGCAGACGGACTTTTTCATCCACCGATGTATCTTTATTTATGTCAAATGGTGGCGTTTTGGCCCGGTTGAGAATAACTAGATCGTCGGCTTCAACCTCAATTTCCCCGGTTGTCAGGTTAGGATTGGCTTGGCCATCAGGACGGATCCGCACCCGGCCCGTAACCCGAACCACAAATTCATTGCGTAACTCTCCGGCAATGGCGTGGGCCCCAGGGCTGGTTTTTGGGTCAAAAACGATCTGGGTCAGACCCCAGCGATCGCGCAAGTCGATAAATATCAGACCACCATGATCTCGTCGGCGATGAACCCAGCCTGCCAGATTTACAGTCTGTCCTTCGTGTTCAGCGCGAAGTTCGCTGCAATTGTGAGTTCTGAACATGCTTTTTTCCTCTTGTTTAACAATTTTGGGGATGCCTGTCTGGCTCGAACAACGGTCAACGCTGGCCCTGTTCAAGAGCAGTTTCCCTGTTATAATTTCTTGACTGCTCTAAATCAACAGAAAGTGACAGCCTAGGTTAGAGGGCTGTCACTTGTCTCCGCGAGAATTGAGGAATTTTAGCACAGAAGCTCGAGATTCAAAAGATTTGCTTTACTTCGCCAGCCTCCTCTTCGGTGTAATGATTTAAGCTTACTGTGAAATGATGGGGGGAGGTACCGGTTAGGCCAATACCCGCTAAGGATCCAGTACAACACTAGACGTTTGACTAGTGCCATCTTTAATTTGATGGGGTATAGTTGAAAATATCACGAACGACCCCATTCCTTCCCAACATTGTGAAATAAGACACTAATACGTATTGACATCACCACTAAGTTGTGGTTTAATTTATTTCTCTCTGCAAGCGAAAATTCGCTAATCGTTAATTTTCTCAGCAGTAACCTTTTGCGAAGAAAATAGTTTGTTGTACAAGGGGGTATGAAATGACACTCAGCGTAGTGGATGCAGCAGTAGCCGAAAATGTAGCCGACGTAGCGTCAGTAAGCTATATTAATCTGGTTTTACTCGGCGGACCCGGATCGGGCAAGGGCACTCAAGCTGAACAGCTCAAAGACAAACTGGGGCTGTTACACGTGGCTACAGGGGATCTGTTCCGTATGAACCTTAAGAATAACACTGAGTTGGGACAACTGGCCCGAACCTATATGGACCGAGGCGAGCTTGTCCCCGACGATGTGACTGCGGCGATGGTCCGAGCTCGCTTAGGGCAACCCGATGCCCAAGCTGGTTTTCTGCTGGATGGCTTTCCCCGCACTTTACCTCAGGCTGCGGCTTTAGCGGAAATTTTGATGGACATGGAACGTGAATTAAGTATGGTGCTGTACATCAAGGTTTCCGATGAGGAAATCATCTCTCGCCTCTCCGGCCGAAGAGTCTGCCGTGAGTGTCAAACCCCTTATCATATTAAATTTAATCCCCCTGCTCAAGAAGGTGTCTGCGATAGGTGCGGGGGTGAGCTTTACCAGCGAGCCGACGACAACCCGGCTACCATCCGCGCCAGACTAGAGACCTATCATGAACAAACAGCTCCGCTGATAGAGTATTACCAGCAAATTGGTGTGCTGCGGGCAATTGATGGCGAAGGTGAAGTCTCAGAGATTACTACTAATGTGCTGGCCGCGGTGCAGGAACTTATTAAACCCAAAACCGCTCTAAAGATGAGTTACGCTTAAAACTGGAATTGTGAGAACTTTAGATAAAAAAGAGCGCCAGACAGTTGGCGCTCTTTTTTTATAGATTTAGCTCTCCCTCTAGCTCCCCTACTCAAATTGGCGCTGCCAATTAATCACCTTAACCTGAATAGCACTGTCCACCCGACAGGGATCGATGGCGCAGCCCGGTTCAAGACTACCTTCATTATCATTACTGTTGTTGTCATTGCCGTTATTGTCATTATCGTCGTCATCTCGACCGCAGTAGCTAGGATTATCGACGTAGATTGGATCGGTGGTAAAGCGGAACTCCTGGCTAGCCGGCTGACCGCCTTCAACGATATAGGCGTACCAGTTGTGAGAGCTATAGGATGCTGGTTTGCTGTTACCCGGGATAAGCAACGCCCCGTAACGCCCGTTATTATCCGTGGTCGCGATAAAGCGACTGCCGCCTACCCCAATCTCGCCATATTGGACTTGCACGCCCGGCAGGGGGAGACCATCAGGTCCATTGACGACACCTTCCAATCCGCTGTCGGCGCAGTTGTTGCGACCCGAATGAGATGAGACTGTATAGGGCAGCGGCGTGGGCGTGGGCGTAACGGTAGGCGGTAGTGGTGGTGGCGGCGGCGGGGCTGGAGTGTTTGTTGGAGGGGGGGTAGGGGTGCGAGTCGGCGTAGAGGTGCGGGTTGGGGTTGGGGTGCGGGTGGAGGTGGCCGTTTTGGTGGGGCCGGGCGTCCGGGTCGGGGTCGGGGTCCAGGTGGCCGGGTAGGATTGATCCAACGTGGGCGCAGCCTGTTGAGCAACAGCTTGTTGAATTTGAGCGAAGTTTACAACAGCAACCTCTGTGGCCCGCTGAGGGCTAAGGGGGTTGAAGGGAATGTTGGGCTGCGTGAAGATAGTGCCATAACATAGGATAGCCAGAATAGTCATCCCCAGCACCATTGCCAGCAGCACTGTGCTTAACCGTCTATCTAAATTCCGCATAGAGCTTCTCCTTCTCCAGATACTTCAGCCTAGACCCTAAGAAGAGGGTTTGCCAGTCATAATTTGGGCTGTCTATAGAAGTAAGGGGCTTATAGGGCAATCAATTTAAAGCGTGTTTCATTATTAATTGTCGCCGTAGCGACAAATATTCTTAACTCCGGCTGGGTCTCTAACAGTTTCTGAGCCGCTTCCTCCAACTGTCGCTGTCTTTGCTGCTCGGGATAGTTAGGGTAACGGCCCAGTTGCCCGGCCAAAACTTCTTGCCTCAACCGTTCTACCGTAACTTGATCAATTTGCGAAGCGTTGGGCAAAGCTACAGCCCAATCCGAATAGAGGGCAAACAGAGTTTCGTAGCTCTTGGTTAAATTTGACCTAATCCGCTCCGCTTGAGCCTCCCATTCCGGAACCAGGCTCAGACCGTAAGCTCTCCGAGCTACCCGATATTTAATCGATAGCCAATCAATCTGAGCCTGGACGATATCAATCCGCTGGCGAATTTGGGTTGTTTCCGCAATCTGGCGCTCAAAGAAACCGGTTTTTTCCAGATCCTCAATGACTAAGGCTTGCCCCAGGGCATCCACGCTAGTTTGGGGTGCTGTGCCGTTTCTTACCAGCCGGACGACTAACTCTTGCGCCGTTTGCCAGCGGCGCGCCTCGGCCTCTTGGGCCGGCGTCGGTAGCGAAATTGCTCGCCGGGCCGGGAGGAGGGGGGGCGGTGCCTCGCCTTGGGCGGCCGGTGGATCGGCGCTAAGAGTGAGACTTTGCCTGGCCAGTGTACTTTCTCCGGCGGCCTGATAACCGCTGTGCAGGCTCTCAAATAGAGCCCGCCGCGGTGCCGCCTGCAAGGTAGGACTATTCGCGGCGATAACATAAGCCTGATCTAGATAAAACTTGGCCAATTCTTGCCGGTTTAGCCGGCTCAATTCCCGAGCTGCCTGGATAAATATATCGGTTCGAGTGGTATCCGGCAGTTCCGGAGCCAGAGTCGCCACTGTGCCGGCCAGTTCATAGACAAAGATGGCTTTTTCCGTATTGCCGGCCTCGACATAAGCTTCGGCGAGTTGAAGTAGACCACCGGCGGTTTGGCGATTAGTTATGGTTGAGGCGAATAGCAGAGTCGCCAAAGCGGTCTCAGGTCGAGATTGGTTGAGGGCCTGTCTAATAACTTCATCATCCGCTGCCCCACCTAATGAGGCAACGGCTAAGGCCGGATCAATCTCTTCGATGTTGAGCTCGTTAAGCGGATTGACCCCAAAAACGGCCGATAACTGACCCGCCGGCGTAAAAAATTGAGAGACGACCAACAACCCCACCGCGATGACCAAGAGCAGAGCCAAAAAGGCTAGCGTCCCGACCACAATCATCAACCCAGTTGGCGCATTTCTTTTTCTTGCTTGCCGCATATTGTTGAAATACCTTTGCCCTTTTTGCCGGACCTCTAAGGACCGGCGTTTAAAGCTCAAAAGCGGTATTTTACGCGTTTGCGCCAGAGAGTCTAAGGCAGGCCAACTACATGTTAACAAAGCGTTCGATGGTAGCCGTGTCCCACTGCTGCTTTAGCCAGTCGGTAAATATTTGTTTTTTAAATTGCTGACGTTGAGTCTCGGTTAACTCACGGTTGGCAGCCCGATCATCCACTTTCATAATGAAAAAGCCGCTGCCAGTAGCCACGGGGCCACTCATATCGCCTGGCTGCATTGAAAATGCAACTTGCTTGACTTCAGACGGGACAATGTTTAGCCCAGCCGGCAACCAACCGAGTAGTCCGCCATTGGCTCGCGTTGCTTCATCTTGAGAATAGGCTTGAGCCTGATCTTCAAAGCTCGCGCCTAGCTTTAGCTGCTCCACAACTTGTTGAGCGACGGCCTGGTCTTTAACTCGAATGACGCGCAATAGAACTTGCTCAGCGTGCGTTGGCGCCTCCTTTGTCACTTGGTCAAAGAGCTTGGCGGCTGACAGCTCTGCCTGCAAATCTGTTAGGAAAGAATCGTTTGTCAAGCCGTTCTCCGTTAGCCAGGCCTCGAACTGTTCATCCGGCAGTTGGGCTTGGACTACTTCGGCCTGTGCTTCAACCTCGGCTTCCGTGGCCTCTACTCCCAGCAGTTTAGCTTGTTGCTCAATAATCTTTTGCTCGATCAGACCATCCAACAACTGCTGCTTAAGTTGGCTTAGTCTGGCTTGACCCACAGCGCTATCTGGATCGAGACCCTGAGCTTGGAGCGCTAACTTAAGACTGTTCACCTGCCGATCGTAACTGACCAGCGGAATCGGTTCGCCATTTACTTGAGCGGCCAGCCCAGTTTCTTTTTGGACGGTCGTTTCGAGCGGGGAGCCGGTTTGTTGCCGCTGTAACAGGGCATCGACAGAAACCGTGGCTGCGGCGATTGGCGGTGCGATGGCGGTAATGTCTGTATCCTCGCCGGCTTCCCGAAAAAATTGTACCCCTGAAAAGCTGCACGACATTAAACCAGCGACGGCCAATAGCAAAACCTCATTTTTCACGCTACTCGTAACCACCCGCTTTCCAAAGCAGAATTGGGCTTAACCTACTACATATTGGAACAAACTCTCGATCACTACACAACATATAGTATGAGGCCATTATACACCGACTGGATCCAACGCGCAACTCTCGTGGCGTTATGTAAATTGACTTTAATCTTTACCCAATCGCCGGCCAGTTGCCCAATTTCAAGCTTGGGGTAGAATTCCAGAGAAAGCTCAACTATGACTACTGAAATTATTTTCGCCAAAACTATTCAACAGTTCGAAGTAATCGAGTGGCTGCAGACCGAGATCTGGGGCCCCGTTGGGGTCACGTCGAGTCATCTGCTGCTCACCATCGCTAAGGAGGGCGGGGTGGTGCTGCTGGCCTTGGTGGATCAGCAGCCGGCCGGTTTTGCCTTCGGTTTCATTGGCCTGACCAGCACCGGTCAACTGAAGCTGGCCTCGCATCAGGCCGGTGTCCTGCCCGCTTTTCAGGATAGCGGTCTGGGCTACCAACTCAAACTGGCCCAGCGAGAAGCCACGCTGGCCAAAGAAATCAACCTGATGACCTGGACCTTTGACCCGCTGCAAAGCCGTAACGCTCGCTTCAATTTGCGTAAACTCGGGGCGGTCTGCCGCTCCTACCTGCCTAACCTCTACGGCGAAATGACCGACACCCTCAATCAGGGCTTACCAAGCGATCGCTTCCTGGCCGATTGGCAGCTTGACTCGCCCCATGTTGTCCAACACCTGGCCGACCAAGCACCGGAGCCGAGGCCAGACGATTACCCACTTCTCAATCCGGCTACCCGACAAGGCGAACTGCTTATTCCCGCCGACCGGTTCAGCCTGGCCAACGAGCCGGCCTTTCTGGTCGAAGTGCCTGCCGACTTTGTTGGCCTTAAGGCCACTGCCCCTGACCTGGCTTTGGCCTGGCGGATGCATACCCGCCACATCTTTGTCCCCGCCTTAGAAGCCGGTTACGTGGCTGTTGACCTACTCCGGCACCAAGGGCGAAACTACTACCTCCTGCAAAAGTGAGTTTCAAACCAAATTATATTTGAGAGAACCTAATGAAAATAGAACGTATTGAACTGCACCATGTCGCCCAAAATCTCGTCCACCCTTTCCGGACCAGTTTTGGTACCCAAATTGAGCGCGATTGCCTCTTAATCGCCGTCTACAGCGAAGGCCTGATTGGCTGGGGGGAGTGCGTGGCCTCAATCGATCCCGGCTATTCGTATGAAACGATCCAGACCGCCTGGCACATCTTAGCCGATTATCTGATCCCGCCTAACCTGGGTCAATCTTTTGAGACGCCGCAGGACGTGGCCGGCCGCTTTAGCAAAGTGCGTGGCCATCAAATGGCTAAGGCTGGCTTAGAAAATGCTGTCTGGGACCTGTGGGCCAAAGCCGAGGGCGTGCCGCTGTCCCAGAAGCTGGGGGGCGTCCGGGATCGGGTTGAGGTTGGGGTCAGTATTGGCATCCAGCCAACGCTCGATGATCTGCTCAGGCGGGTCGATAATTTTATTGAGCAAGGCTACAGACGGATCAAAATCAAAATCGAACCCGGTTGGGAACTCGAGCCGCTCAGTGCCATTCGGCGCCGTCATCCAGACATCAAGCTGATGGCCGATGCCAACTCAGCCTTTAGTCTGGCGGATGCGGCCATCTTTCAGGCGATGGAGCCCCTTAAGCTGCTGATGATCGAACAGCCGCTTTATTACGACGATATTTACGACCACAGCAAACTCCAGGCCCAAATTAATACGCCCATCTGCCTGGACGAGAGCCTGCACTCGCCCCACCACGTCCGCAACGCCATCGAGTTGCAGGCCTGCCAGGTGATTAACATGAAGGTGGGGCGCGTCGGCGGACTAAGTAACGCCCTCGCCATTCATAAGCTAACCGCCGAGGCCGGGATTCCCCTCTGGTGTGGCGGTATGTTAGAAAGTGGCGTAGGCCGGGCGACCAACGTGCATCTGGCTACCCTGCCTAATTTTAAGCTGCCCGGCGATATTTCTGCTTCTAATCGCTACTACGCTGAAGATATCGCCGAGCCGATCTTTAGTCTAAACGTCGAAGACTCGACTCTGAACGTCCCCACCGGTCCGGGTATCGGCGTTGAGGTCAGGTTGGATCGAGTGGAAAAATACCGGCGCCGCTACGAGGCTTTTACCTCTTGAGCCGGATCCCTGCCGATACCCGGCAGACTGTCCGGGCCGAGCTGTTGGCCTGGTATCGTCAGCAGGGCCGAGATCTGCCCTGGCGCGGGGAGTTGTCCCCCTATCGCATCTGGCTTTCCGAGGTCATGCTCCAGCAGACGCAGGTGACCACGGTGATTCCTTATTATCACCGCTTCTTGGCCCGCTTTCCCACTCTGCCAGATCTGGCGGCTGCTCCGTTGGAGGAGGTGCTCAAAGCCTGGGAAGGGCTGGGCTATTACGCTCGAGCCCGTAACCTGCATAGAGCGGCCCGGGAACTGGTTGAGAAGTGGCATGGTCAATTTCCTGAGAGTTACCAGGAATTACACCAACTTCCCGGTTTTGGGGCGTATACGGCCGGGGCGGTCGCCTCGATTGCGTTTGGCGAGGCCGTCCCGGCCGTTGATGGCAATGTCAAGCGGGTGTTGGCTCGGCTCTTTGCCGTCGAGTCTGACGTGACGCGGGGCCCGGGCGCCCAACAAATTCGTGAGCTCGCGGCCGCGCTGGTCGACCCCGACTCGCCGGGTGACTGGACCCAAGCCCTCATGGAGTTGGGGGCGACGGTTTGTCTCCCCAAGTCACCCCGCTGCCTGTTGTGCCCGGTCCGAGAGCTGTGTCAGGGCCGTCGCCAGGGGATCGAACTAAGTTTGCCGGTTAAGCCGGCTAAGAAAGCACTGCCTCATTATGAGGTTACTGCCGCAGTCATTCGAGATGGGAACAAACTTCTGATCGCGCAACGCCCGCCGGAGGGGATGTTGGGCGGACTATGGGAGTTTCCCGGCGGCAAGTGCGAGGCCGGCGAGACCCTGCCGGCCTGTTTGCGCCGTGAGATCGAGGAGGAGTTGGGGGTTGAGATTGAGGTTGGCCCGTTAATCACCGTGGTCAAACACGGCTACACTCATTTCAAAATTACTCTGCACGCCTTCGAGTGCCGGTTGGTGGCCGGCCATCCCCAGGCCCTCGGGGTGGCGGATTGGCGCTGGGTTACCCTTGAGGAGCTGGACGCCTTTCCCTTTCCCCGCACCGATCGACAAATTATTGAGGTCTTGCAGGGGCGGAGCAACAAAAAAGACCTCAGCAAGTGAGGCCTTTGGTCGGCAGGGAGAGGAGTAAACGCTAGTGGTAAGCTCTTAGCCACTCTCCGTCTTCGGCGATATCTCCCTTCATCACCAGAAAGTCTTTGTGCTTAACGAGCACGCTTTTGACCGTTTTCAAAAAGAGAGTTGGGTCAAAAGGTTTGCCGATATAAGCGTCGATCTCGCTATTCTGCGCCAATGACAAGTTTAGCAAATGGGCCTGATCAGCACTGTTCGACTGGGCCGAGACTAAAATAACCGGAATGTCCGTGAGCCGCGGGTGGCGCCGGATCCGGCGCAGTAAATCCAAGCTCCCAAGACGAGGTAGTTTAGCATCCAGAATCAAGAGATCAGGTTTTTCTTGATGAGCCAGATTGATGCTGGCCTCTGGTTCGGTAGTCCGTAGGACTTGAAAGCCCGCTCGCTCCAAGGAAAAGCCCACTAGATTGAGCGAGTCTTGTTCATCATCAACCACCAAGATTTTGAGTTCGTCGGGCCACAGATTAATGTCTTCTATCGCATCATACAGCAGCATGGATAATCCTTTTCAATGTAAATTGAGATTAAACTCAATTTGTGGCATTTAACTATTAGCATACCAGATTTTTGAGTATTCCGTAAATCAGACCTCGCTAACTGAACCAGGTTGTGGTATACTGCCTGGCTCGTCCAGATCTGTGAGATATGTCTGTTGTAATTAACTCAGGATACGGCCATAATCTAAAAAAAGCAGAGGAATAAAGTTAGAATGTTACTGGGTGCCCACCTTTCGGTTGCCGGGGGCGTTGATAAATCTTTTCAACGCGCTGTTGATTTGAACTGTACCGCCTTTCAGATCTTTACTAAATCTAACCGCCAATGGCAAGCCAAAGATTTAACCCCCGAAGAGATCGACCGTTACCACCAGCAGCAGCAAGCCACGGGCATTACCCCGGTCGTTTGCCATGCCAGCTACTTGCTTAACCTGGGCACGCCGGACGAGGTGCTCTGGCACAAATCGATTGAGGCCCTGGTGATCGAACTGGAGCGCTGCGAGCGGTTAAAGATTCCCTATCTAGTCCTGCATCCTGGCTCGCACGTCAAAAGCGGCCCTGAAGCTGGTCTGGCCCGTGTCGCTCAGGCCCTGGATATTATCCATGACCGGCTTAGCGGTTATGAGGTCCAGGTGGCTCTGGAAATCTCGGCCGGGCAGGGCACCTCCCTGGGCTCCAGCTTTGAGGAGATCAGGCAGATGATCGACCGGACTAAAAACCCCGAGCGCCTCGCCGTCTGTTTCGATACCTGTCATGCCTTGGTCGCCGGTTACGAGTTTCGGACACCCGAAACCTACGAAGCGATGATCCAGGAGTTCGACCGCGTCATTGGTCTGGACCGTCTCAAAGTTATTCATCTAAACGACTCTGAGAAAGATTTAGGCAGTCACGTTGATCGCCACGCTCATATCGGCGAGGGCTGTATCGGTCTGGAGGCGTTTGGCTATTTCCTCAATGATCCCCGTTTTAAGACTACCCCTTTTTTGCTGGAGACGCCGGTGGATAACGACCCTGAAGACAACGAGCGTAACCTTAAGGCCTTACGAAGTCTAATCAAGTCATCCGGCTAATGAAGTTGTTTCAGAGTGTTTAACAAAGTTGGAATAAAAAAGCCGGATGGACCCCCATCCGGCTTTTGTTCAGCAATGCTTGTTACCAACGCGGTGGGCCAAAGTAGCCGTACCGAGAGGTGTAATGGTTATAAGTCGGTCTGCCACAGCAGTTAGGGTTGTAGTAGCGGGGATAAAAGCGCTGATAGTAGTAGTTGGGGCGGTAGGTGGGCTGGTAATGCATCCGCGGGTAGTAGTTGCAGCAGCCTCGCTGCTGAATCATCGGCGGGCGGCGGCAGCAGTAATAAGGCGGATAATAGCCGCGCTGCTGCTGGTTCATTGCCGGCTCCTGGCTCTCTTCTGAGGGTTGCTCGCCCTCGGTCGGCTGTTCTTCAGCGGCGGCTTCGGCCCCTTCGGTGGTTTGTTCGCCCTCGGCAGGTTGCTCGCCCTCGGTTGGCTGTTCTTCAGCGGCGGCTTCGGCACCGTCAGCGGGTTGTTCACCCTCGGCCGGTTGTTCTTCCTCTGCTTGTTGAGTCTCGGTGGCGGATTGTTCTTCCTCGGTCTGAGACTCGACAGCCGGTTGGTCCGTCGCGCTCATCTGTGGGGTAGTATCAACCTGGAGTTTGGCTTGCAGACTCTGATCCGCCACTTGACCCAAAGCAAAGATAGTGGCGACCGTCTGCGGCTCGAGCGTTACGCCGGGGACTTCTAAAGCGACATCCTCGGTGCCCGCCGCCAAAACGTTTAAATCATAGCTGCCGGCATCAACTGTTAGATAATCGCTCGCCTGGCCAAACTCGATGCTGTCGAAGAGCGTGTCCCCGTCACGGACGGCAACATCGACAGCCGGCGCATCCGGCGAAGCATGAACGAAGCGAACTTTGCTTTGACCTTCTTCCGGCAGCGCATTGTCGTCTGCATAAACCTGCACGCTCAAGTCTTCCGCCAGACCCATCGCCACTACGGTGTAATCCATGTCGGCTTGTAGCTCCAGATTGGCGGAAAAGAGGAACGTTCCATCTTCTGCCCCTTCGATGCTGACGTTATACGTCGCCGGCGGCAGTTCGGTATAATCGGAAACGGTCCCGAATGGTACATCGGTGAAAGCCGGCGAACCATTAACCTGCACGTTGACCGGCGGCGCGTCCGGTGAGGCATGTACCACTCTAACTCTGGCATTGCCTTCTTCTTGAGCCTGCACCAAAGAGAAAGGTTGTAGGGCGAGCACCATTGCCGCTACAACCAAGAACAAAAGAACACGTTTCATTGATTGGCCCTCCTCTGCGACTTTTTAGTAAAAGTTACATAATATATACAAGTAGTGTAACCGGAGTTACGTAAACTTGCAACTTTCTGTCAAGCGTTTGTTACCAGCCACAGGGATCCGGTGTAAGAGCATCGGAGCGCCAGCCGCACCACTCACTGTTGCCTGGATCGCGGCGGCCCGTAAAGGTCCGACCGGTGGTCAAATCCAGGCGCCACTCAAAGCTGTCCGTCTCATTTTGGTGGTTGCGCCACGTCCCGATTAGCCGGGCTTCGGTAATTGAAAAGACCTTAACCTGCCCTTCAATCTCGCCGCTGCGCCCGTCCGCGCCGGTGAAGCTGCCTTGCACCGTCTCGCCGGTTTGAGTGAGACTGGCTTGACCGGACAGGTTGGGCGGGCTGCCAAACCGGATCTGCCAGGTGCCGCTAAAGCCACAACCGGCCGGCAATGGCTGACCCGAGCGAACACCGCACCACGGGCCGGCTAGCGTCCGGCGCTCGTAGGTGCCATCGAACGCGCTGTCACCGTCCCTTAATCGAGCCTGGAGAAAGCCCTGCTCCGTCGGATCACGATCGCTGATCCAGAGTCCCTGGATTTGGCCTAAATCGGCCAAGTAATTGCCTTCAATCCGGCCTGTGTCACCGCCGCCGTACCAGCGATAGCGGCCCTCGAGGGCTGAGCCGCGTTGGGACCAGTCCAGAGTTCCATAGTTAAAGTCCCAGGCCCCGCTCAAAGTCTCGTCCGTCTTCGCTGCGACGGGTGGGGATAGGGGCTGGCTCGGTTTTCTTGTCGGTTCGCTAAGCGGAGGTTGAGTGACTAGTGTGGAAGCCAACTCAGGCTCAGGCGTAGGCATGGATAAGGGCGTCGAGGTGGAGGTGGGGGAAGGGAGTGGTAACGGTGTGTTTTGAGGCGGCGGCGTCAGCGTTGCCGTCGGGGTGCTGCCTGGGGGAAGGGCGACAATGGTGGCGGTGGGGGGGGCGCTGCTGCCGAATGCGGCGTTACAACCGCTCAGAAGCATTAAGATTAGCCCTAAAAATATTTGAGCTTTTAGTTGCGACATAAATCGGTTCCTTTCTCGTTACCCAGCTTAGCTTAAAATAGTCGGCTTGCCAACCGTCGAGAGGCTGATCCCGTCTCTCTCTTGAGACCTACAATGCCGTTAGCCAACTCGGCGCTGGCCTGAGCCACTAAGTTTGCCTTTATATTCTTTCATCTAGTTAGTGTGAATTTGACAAAAACTTTGTTATCAGGTATGATTAGTGTAAAAGGTGCAATAACCTAATCTGTTTTGTCAGGTCACCTGCAACCAGTTCACCTTATAGATTTACGGAGTAAAGAGAAGATCGTCTCAAAGACTTTGCGTCTCTTCGCGCATCCTTAGCGTCTCCGGGTGCTTGAGACAACCCGCGGTTAATTCCAAGGAGGGGATTGACGGAAAGAGATTTTCCTGATATTCTTTCCCTCGTTGTGTTTTGATGTCAAGACATATGACAAGACACTTATTTGAAAGGAACAAAGATGATCAGTCAACCCGTACCGCCGGAGACTCTGGCGCCGATTACCTCACTTGTCCGGGCGGCTTTGGCCGAGGATATCGGCTCGGAGGATGTCACCACCCGATGTATCGTGCCACCACACTTAGTTTTGACCGGCAAATTTGTGGCCAAGGAAAGCGGCGTTGTGGCCGGCCTGGCCGTGGCGCACCTAACCTTTAGCCTGCTTGACACGCAAGTCCGGTTTGAACCCTACCTGACTGACGGTGAGCCGGTTCAGGCCGGTCAAATCATAGCCGTCGTCGAGGGCCCGGCCCCGGCTCTGTTGAGCGGCGAGCGCGTGGCCCTGAACTTCATGCAGCGGATGTCGGGCATCGCCACGCTTAGCCGGCGCTTTGTCGAGGCCGTCGCCGGGACCAAAGCCGTGATCCTGGATACGCGGAAGACGGCTCCCGGTCTGCGGGTGCTGGACAAGTGGGCGGTCAGGCTAGGCGGAGCGGCCAATCATCGCGCCGGATTATACGATATGGTCTTGATTAAAGAAAACCATATCACCGCTGCCGGCACTATTACCGAGGCAGTCAGCCGGGTGCGGGCCGGTGACAGGCAGCGGCGGCCCGTTGAAGTGGAGGTCAAAAACCTGGCCGAGCTAAGCGAAGCCTTGGGGCTTCGTGTAGATAGAATTTTATTGGACAACATGAGTCTAACCACCATCAAGGAAGCAGTCCAGATCGCCAACGGGCAAATTCCTCTGGAAGCGTCCGGCAACGTTTCCCTGGAGACCGTGGCGCAAATCGCGGCCACCGGCGTCGACTTCATCTCCGTTGGGGCCTTGACCCATTCCGTGAAAGCGTTAGACCTTAGCCTGCTGCTTGAGGCAGCCTAATCAAGGGGAGCGAATAATGATTGCTGAAGCTGTTTATGAAGAGTTGAAGATCAAACTGAGCCAGATCGTGCCCGACTTTGAGTTGGCTTACAAAGCCGAACTGGCGGCCGAGATCAACCGGCTCAAGGGGGAGAAGAACGCCGTCATCTTGGGCCACAACTACATGGAACCGGCCCTGTTCCACTCGGTGCCAGATTACACCGGCGACTCGCTCGAGCTGAGCCGCAAAGCAGCCCAGACGGATCGGGATATCATTGTCTTCTGCGGGGTCGAGTTTATGGCCGAAACCGCCAAAATTCTTAATCCCGAAAAAACTGTGTTGCTACCGGCCGCCAAAGCCGGCTGTTCGCTGGCCGAGAGCATCACCGCCGAAGATGTGCGCCGCCTCAAGGCTCGGTACCCCGGCGTGCCGGTGGTGACCTACATCAACACCTACGCCGACGTCAAAGCGGAGTCAGACGTCTGCTGTACGTCAGGGAATGCCGCGGCTGTGGTCGAGTCGCTCAAGACGGATACGGTCATCTTCTTGCCCGATGAGTATCTGGCCGGGAACGTCGCCCAAGAAACAGGCAAGCACATCATCTTTCCGACCAAGAAACCGGTCGGCTCGGCTAACGGCAATCATCTGGACTACCAAATGATCGGCTGGCACGGCCGCTGCGAGGTCCACGACAAGTTCACCGTGCCTGACATTAACCGCATCCGGCAGCAGTTTCCAGACGTCGTTGTCTTGGCTCATCCAGAGTGCAGCCCCGAGGTAGTCGCGGCGGCAGATTTTGCCGGGAGTACTGCGCGGATGATTAACTATGTAGAAAATACGGCGGCGCCCCGCTATCTACTGCTGACCGAGTGCGCTATGGGCGACAACATCGCCGCCGCCAATCCGCAGAAAGAGATGCTGCGCTTGTGCAGCGTCCGCTGCCCGCATATGAACCAGATCACGCTGGAGGAGACGCGTGATGCCTTACGCTATAACCGCTACCAAATCGAAGTGCCCGAAGCGGTGCGCCTCCGAGCCAAACAGGCTCTCGAGCGGATGTTAATGATCGGGTAATTGAGGCTAAGATGAGCAGAGACAGCTTCTCAACTGAAGTTCTAATCATCGGTTGCGGTATCGCCGGTGGTACCGCCGCCTTGCGCCTGGCCGAGGCGGGCCTGGCCGTGACCGTAATCACCAAAGCGCCTGACGCCCACGAATCGAACACCTTTTACGCCCAGGGCGGGATCATTTATCGCGGGCTGGATGACTCGCCGGCTCAACTGGCCGAGGACGTCAGCCGGGCGGGAGCTTACCACAACCAGGCGGGCAGCGTCAACCTGCTGGCTCAAGCCGGGCCCAAACTGGTGGAAGAGATTTTGCTGGATCGGATTGGCGTCCCGTTTGACCGCCACGCCGATGGCCGGCTTTCGTTGGCGCGAGAGGGCGGCCACTCGCTGCCGCGGATCATCCACGCAGCCGATGCCACCGGCCAAGCTATCGCCAGGGCGCTACTCGAGGCCGTGAGCTCGCATCCCAAGATTACGCTGCTGACCGACCATCTGGCCGTCGACCTGCTGCTATCGAGCGCAGCCGGGAAACGGTGCGCCGGGGCCCTCCTGCTTGACCGCAGTAGGGGCCGGCTGGTGACGGTCCTGGCCAAAGCCACCGTCTTGGCGACCGGTGGGCTGGGCCAGATCTATCTGCGCACGACCAATCCGGCCGGCGCCCGGGGCGATGGGCTGGCGATGGCCGCTCGGGCGGGCGCCCGGCTGGCCGATTTGGAATATGTTCAATTTCACCCGACCGCTTTCTACCATCCCGAGGCGGCGCCGTTTCTGATTTCCGAGGCGGTGCGCGGAGCCGGCGCCCGGCTGGTCAATCGCGATGGCCGGCCTTTTATGCAAAAATATGATCGGACCTGGCTCGATCTGGCCCCGCGTGACGTGGTGGCCCGCAGTATCCAGCAAGAAATGGCCGAGCAGGGAGCCTCGAACGTCTATTTGGACCTGGCTTCCTATGTTGCTCGCGACGAAATTTTGGGCCACTTCCCGACGATCCTGGAGCACTGCCGGCAATACGGCCTCGATATCACCCGCGACTTGGTGCCGGTCACGCCTGCCGCGCATTACGCCTGCGGCGGCGTGGCGGTCGACGGGTGGGGCCAGACCAGTCTGGCTCAGCTCTATGCCGTTGGCGAGGTGGCTTGCACCGGAGTCCATGGCGCTAACCGGCTGGCCAGTACCTCGCTGCTCGAGGGGCTAGTCTGGGGCAATCAGGCCGCCTGGCACATCACCGAGCGAGCCGGCTTGCTGACTGAGGCAAAACCGGACCAGATCCAGCGATGGGGCAGACCTGAGAAGAGAGCGGCGGATCTGGCTCGGCTGGAACGGCCCTCGCGCCGGGTTAAGCAAGTCATGTGGGACCAAGTAGGCCTGGTGCGGACGACGACTGGCCTCTCTCGGGCATACCATGAGTTGAGTCAGCTGAGGAAGGAGGTTGAGCGACTCTACCTGGCATCTGCACCGACCGAGAGTCTGGTCGGCCTGCGAAATTTGGTCCAAGTCGCTCGCCTCATCAGCGCGGCTGCCCTGGCCAACGAGCAGAGTCTGGGCTGCCATCATCGATTGCCGGATGGGCCGCGGGGCCAGGTCAGGCCTGGGGTTCGAGAGGTTCCCTTGTCGCTGCCGGTCGGGTGGTGAGCTGTCCGAAAAGTTATGCTATAATGGGCACCATGAATACCAATGAACGCCGGGTAGCCATCCTGAACCTGTTGGAAGACACTGATCAGCCGATTACGGGCACGGAACTGGCCGAGCGCTTCAATGTCAGCCGTCAGGTGATTGTCCAGGATATGGCCGTGTTGCGGGCTGGTGGTGAGCAGATCCTCGCCAGTCCCCAAGGCTATTACCTCCACCGTCCGGTAGTTGGTGTTTTTCAAGTGATTGTGGCCGTACAGCACACGCCGGAGCAGACCGAGACCGAGCTTTTGGCCCTGGTCGATGTTGGGGTGGAAGTGGTTGATGTCATTGTGGAACACCCGATTTATGGTGAGCAGCGGGGCTTGTTGCACATCGCCAGCCGTGAAGATGTGACCCACTTCATCAAACGGCTGCACGAAACCGGGGCCCGGCTGCTCAGCGAGCTAACCGGCGGCTTGCATCTGCACACCCTTCAAGCCCGCCGGCCGGAGCAGCTCGATCGGGCCCGACACGTCTTGCGCGATCTTGGATTTCTGGTGGAATAATCAGTTTTCTTCAAACCTGACCCAGTCAATCGCTGCTGCTAAGTTTCGCGTATCCGCGCTGCCGCCCAGCCGCAGATAGGCGCTCCTCTCGCCGCTGGCCAGGGCGGCAGTTTCGGCTGGCGCTCCCTTCACTCCGATAGCGGAGAAGGGGGGCGCCAGCCCTTCAACCGCTACGCCCAGCGAGCGCAGCGCGGCCCAAGTCCCTTCCTCAAAAAAGGCGGTGGCCTCGACTCCCTGACTGGCTAAAACCACGATCTGGCCGACCGGCACTCCGGCGATGAATTGCGCCAGGGCCCGAGCTTCATAAACGTTCGCCGCCGTATCGAAGCCTTGTCTGGCGGTGAGGTTGCCGGTCTCGGGCTCGATGACGGCAAGATTGATGCCTTGCCGGTGCGCCGAGGCATCCTGAGCTGCCGGTCCATTCCCCACGGTGATATAAGCAAAATCGGCGCCGCTGTTGATTTCTAGATCAACCGGGGTCACCCGCCCGGTCTGGCCGATGCCCCAGTTGCCAGGCAGGACGTAGCGCGGTTGAGCGGTGTGGCTAAAGGCCAATTCTAAGCGGTTCAGGCCGGTCTGAAGCTGGCCCGCCGGCAGGAGTAGCTCGAGGATCTGCCAGCCCTCTGCTAGAGAAAAATGACCGACCGCCTCTCCGTTCAGCCGGAGACTTACGTCCTGAAGCGGGGCATCAGGATAGCTGAAGGGCGCGATCTGCAGCTTAAGCGGTTGATCGCGCTGGCCCTGGGCGGGAAAGAAGATCTCGGCCTGAGTCGCCGTGATCCAGTTGGCAGTGGCGCCATAAATTTCTTCATCCCCGGCCCAGCCTTCACCCCGGTAGGGCGTGCTGGACCAATCCCCAAAATCGATCTGCAGCGGTTGAGGGATCGCTGCCGGCTTGACGGCGTAAACCTCGACTTCCGGCGATTGGTAAACCGGCCGCGGCTCGTGCGGAATTAGCTCTAAAGCCAACTTTCGTGTAGTAAGATAAGTATCTTCATATGGTTTGCGACCCACGATTGGGGCATGAATGGTCAGATACTTCACGTTATAGAGAGTCATCAGCTCTGCCGCTTGCTGTTTGGCCCGGGCCAGCGTCACTTCGTCTGGCGTGCGGTAGAGTTCAACCTCGGTGAGGGCGCGAAAGAGGGGAATGCCGGCGTAGTAGTCAAATTTAAAGTCAGGATTGCGCGAGGTATTGCCCCCCAGGATGGGGCGCCGGTGGGCGGCCTGGTAATACTGTAGCTGAGTCCGCTCGGCGCCGAGCGTGCCGTAACTGTTCCGCCAGCCAAGCGGAAGTTGAAGCAGCGTAAAATCGCCCGGTTCCCGGCCGATCTGAGCGTAGATCTCCGGGATGCGCGCGTCGGTGCGGGGCAGGGGCACACTGTATTGATCAAACAGTAGAATTAAGAGCAACCCGACCGAAAAAAGCACAGGAAAGGCCTTTAACTTTAGGCCTTTCCTCCTTTCGACCTTTCGGGTTCCTAGCTTGGCCAACAACCAGGCCAGGCCAAACCCGGCCAGCACGGCCAAAGCCAGAGTCAAAGGGATACCGAAGCGATTGGGGACGCGACCGGCGTTAAGCACGGGTAGATAGTGCAGCAGCGCAAAGGGGAGCGGATAGGTGACGTCCAGACCGTCGAGGTCGAAGCGATTTTGGCCGTTAATGGTCAGCAGTGGACCAAGGCTGAGCACCGTAAAAAAAATCGCGCTCCAAAACCAAACGGCGGCGGTCCGGCGTCGAACCGTGAAGCCAAGCAGGGCCAGGGCCAAAATACCGTACCCCAAAAACAGGGTGTTGGCATCGCTAAAGCGGCTGCGGCCTTCGATCACGGCCCGCAGTTCGGCCACCCAATCGACACCGCTGAGCGGGTGCAGCGGCGTGAAGGTGACCAGCCCGACCAGATCGGCACTCAGCTTTAAGCCCTCACCCCAACCCGGCTCTTGGTAAGCCGGATCGAGAAAGTCGGGCAGGACGGCGAGAAGAAAAGGAGCGGTCAGGAGGAAGGTCAGAAGGGGGATGAGGAGGGAAGATTGGAAGATGGGAAGGCGTGCCCTGAGCGAAGTCGAAGGATTGGAGGATTGGTTGGAGGATTGGAGGATTGGAGGATTGGAGGATTGGGGAGAAGAATTTGTTAATTGTTCATTGTTAATTGCTAATTGTTTCGGCTGGTGTCTGAGCTCGCTAAGGATGAGAAAGAGCGATAAGAAGAGCAGAAAAACGCTGAAGGTGAGCTCGGCGTAGAGGCAGAAGGCAGCGAAGAGCGCTGCCAGCCCGATCTGCTTAAGACCGCCGGTGCGCAGAGATTTGAGCAGGTAAAGGGCGTAGAAAGGGAACCATTGAATGGTGACAAAATTGTAGTGGCCTAAAGCCACGTACATCATCCGGCTGGCCGAAAAGGCATAGACACAACCGGCTAGAAAGGCAGCCAGGTAAGGAGTCAATGAGGAGGCTCGAAAGTCTAAATATTGAACCCGAGGTTGCTGTCTCGGAGAGCTGGAAGCCAAGAGGTAAAGCACCAGCAAGAAGGTGCCGTAGCCGCTGGAGACGTAAGAGAAAAAGAGGGTTAGGTTGTTAGCCAGCGGCAGAGAGAAGGCCAGTTGCAGGGGCAATCCAAAAGCGGCGTTAAACAGATTGAAGGTGTAGGTCGTCAGGCTAATGCCCAGTGGGAAAAACGTGTAGGTGGTTTCGAGCGGAGTTTGGCCCAGGGCCAGGATGCTATACTTAAACCACCACATATTCCAGACAAAGGTCGATTCGTCAAAGGCCCAGGTCGCCTCGCCCGGAATGTGAGTGGTAACCTGGGCCGCTACCGGCCAGGTCAAAGCGATGGTGAGCAGCGCATAGAGGCCAATGGCCAGCAGGTGAATTCGGGCACGATGCATAGCTGGCTATGATACCATCCCTCCCTGGATTGGAAAACTATGAACATTCATCCGCTTTTAAGCCTGATCGGGGACAATGCCGGTAAATTTGTTAAGGAGTCTAATGGATGCGAGTCTTAATTACCGGCGGCACCGGCAATATTGGCCGGCGCTTAATCGACGTGCTGCTTAACCATGGCCACCAGGTCTTGATCCTGAGCCGCAAATCGCTGAAACCGGCCTGGCTGCCAACGCAAGTCGGCTTGCTGCGCTGGGACGGCCAAACCGCGCGGGGGTGGGGCGAGCAGGTCAACCAGATCGACGCTATCATCAACCTGGCCGGGGCGGGGATCGCCGATGAGCGTTGGAGCGATGCTCGCAAGCGGCTGATTTTGGAGAGCCGGGTCCAGGCCGGCCAGGCCGTAGTCGAAGCGATCTGCGCCGCCCAAGCCAAACCGGCCGTGCTGGTTCAGGCCTCGGGCATAAACTACTACGGGACCAGCCAGACCAAAACCTTCACCGAGGCAGATGGTCCGGGCGATGATTATTTGGCCGATGTGTGTGTTAGGTGGGAGGCAAGTACCAGTCCGGTTGAGGCCCTGGGCGTCCGGCGGGCGATTATTCGCAGCGGCGTTGTGCTTGATCCGGCGGGTGGCGCGCTACCGAAATTGGTGATGCCCTTCAACTTTTTCGCCGGCGGTTGGCTGGGCAGCGGCCAGCAGTGGATGTCCTGGATCCATTGGCAAGACGCGGTGGCCGCGATTCGATTTTTGATCGAGAACGAGGCGGCTTCCGGCCCGTTTAATTTAGTTACGCCCGAGCCTGTTCACAACAAGGCCATGGCCAAAACCATTGGCCAGGTGATGGGCCGACCGGCTTTGGCCCCGGCTCCAGGCTTTGCCCTTAAGCTCGTGTTTGGCGAAATGGCGACCGTGGTTTTGGAGGGACAGCGGGTCTTGCCGGAGCGGTTGAGGCAACTGGGTTTTGAGTTTACCTGGCCCCAGCTAGAGCCGGCTCTGCAAGATCTGTTGAAGTAAGCGCAGGATAGCCATTAATCTCCCAGACAAATGCCCAAGCCGCGGGCGGTCTGGACCAGGTCGCCGTTGTAGGGGATGTATTTTTGCCGGGCGATAATCTTCCAAATCTCGGTGGCGCGAATCTCGGTCCCGCGCAAAGAGACCATCGTACCGGTTCGGCCTTGGGCGATGAGGTGAACCGCCTCAATGTGGCCGTGATGACCACCGCTCGAATGACCGCGTTCAGTCCCGGTGCATCGCCGCCGCTGGTCAAAATACCAATCCGTTTGATCTTTTTCATCCCTGCTTTGTTCCTCTCATCCACTCCTACTGACCGAACATGATGATACGCCGGCCGAAGCCCGGCAAACATAAACCGTCGCCTCTCGGCCTGAGGCGGCCGGATACTTAGCCGCGATCGCTGCCAAAACCTCGGGCACCAGCCCCTCCGGCGCTAGACCAACCACACAGCCGCCGAAGCCGCCGCCGGTCATCCGCGCCCCGCCCGCTTCGCCAATGACTCCGGCCATAATCTCGACCAGAGTATCGATGGCCGGGACCGTAATCTCGAAATCATCTCGCATGGACTCGTGGGACTCGGCCATGAACCGGCCCATAGCCCGCAAGTCGCTTTTGGCCAAGGCCTCGGCCGCCGCCTCCGTCCGAGCGTTTTCGGTGATGACGTGGCGGGCTCGCCGGGCCACCACCTCGCCCAGCTCGTCTTCGTGGACGGCAAACAGATCAGGTGGCACGTCGCGGAGGGCGGCCACGCCGAAGTAGGCCGCTGCTGCCTCGCACTCTTGGCGCCGGGTGTTATACTCACTATCAACCAACCCGCGCTTGATGTTACTGTTCGCGATAATGATGGCCGTGCCTGGCGGGATCGGCACAGGCCGGTACTCCAGGCTGCGGCAGTCAATCAAGAGCGCGTGATCCGGCTGTCCCAGGGCCGAAATAAACTGATCCATAATGCCGGTTTGCACCCCGACAAATCCATTTTCGGCTCGCTGCCCGGTCAGGGCCAGGGTTTTGCCGTCAATGTCCAGCCCGCTGACTCGGCTGAGGGCCGCGCCGGTCGCCACTTCTAAAGCGGCTGAAGAGCTGAGCCCTGCCCCCTGGGGAATGTTGCCGGCCACCACCAGATTGGCGCCCCGTAGATTATAGCCTTGCTCAAGTAGACCCCAGGCCACGCCGCGAATATAATTACTCCAGGTCATCGCCGGGTCCTGGCTGATCTCCGTTTTCAAATCAAAGGTGTTGGTCTGTCCGGCCCAGTCCGCCGCCACCACGGAGATCTGGCTGTCGTCGCGCGGGCCGGCCACGACTACGGTCTCGTAGTCGATCGCGCAGGGGAGGACAAAGCCATCGTTGTAATCGGTGTGCTCGCCGATTAAATTGACTCGCCCGGGCGCGCGGACGCACACCGTGGGATCATTGCCAAATTGTTGTCTAAATAATGCTGCTGCTGTATCGATCAGGTCCATCGGTGAGCGATATCCTTCCTTCCTAAATTGTAAGATTTGTGGGTGTAAGGAATTTTACGCCGGTCGCTGGTTTTATCAAAAAGATGAGAGGCTAAACCATTTGTGGACTGTGGCGCAGGAGTTGAGAGTAAATGACCAATCAAGTACCTACTGTTTTCGTGATCGGTACCGCCTCGCTGGATGTCCTCCACCTGGCTGATGGCCGGACCGTTCAAACGGCGGGCGGCGCCGGGCTGTATACCGCGCTGGCGGCGCATAGAGCGGGCGCCTCGGTCGGCTTGGTGGCACCCAGGCCAGAGCCCCTGCCTGCCCTGCTCCAACCCGCCGCCGAGCGTTTGCACTGGCTGGGTCCCAGGATATCGCCGGAGGCCATCCCCCGCCTTGAGATTGCCCATCACGGCGGCGGTCGAGCCACCTTGCTCGCTGCTTCCTGGGGCGCCGAGCCGCAGTTGCTCCCCTCCCTCCTGCCCGCCGAGGTGGGCTCTGTCCGGTATGTGCATATCGCTGCCCTGAGCAGCGCTCAGCGCCAGCTCGATTTTTTGGATACGCTGAGCAAGCAAGCCGCCCTGATCTCGGTCGGAACCTATGCTCGCCTGGTTTATGACGATCCGGCCCGGGTGCGGCAACTTTTTGAGCGAGCCGATCTGTTTTTCATGAATGAAAACGAGGCTCGAGGTCTCTTTGGGGCCGTCGCTCAAGCCAAGCCTCGACCGGGGGCTACCCTGTTTGTGACCTTAGATGCCGCCGGTGCTCTGGTCATCGCCGGC
>CALMIS010000027.1 GCA_937864185.1 uncultured Chloroflexota bacterium | reverse complement strand
ATAAACAGATCAAGGCTGTCATAGCCTATCTCCTCTCGATGTTGGCGATCTCTTGAAACACTCCCAACATATTCATTAATCCGACCTTTGAGGGCTGTTCCATGGCAACCACCCCTTCGGATATCTGCTCGAAATCGTTGAAACAAGTTAGCATTAGTTTCCTCTAGGTGATTCTTTACCCTCTCCGCAGATTGCTTTAGGATGGTTAGTTCTTCCGGCTGATTGGTCGTGGAGAGTAAGCCCTCAATCCGATCAATGATCTTAAATTCGAGGTAGTCGATGGCCTCTACTCGGCGGTCAAAGTTTGTTTCTTCGCAGAGAGCAGCATTACTCTCGATAGCCTGAAGGTCTAATTGTATTTCTTGGATGGCCATTCTCCTAACGCCAAATTGGAAGCAGGGTGGGCTGATATCGTCTCCTCTCCTTCGAGCTTGAGTAGTTATTCGTGCTCATTTGTGGCTAGCGCTCCAAAAGAGTCTTTAAGCTCTCCAGCATCATTTGCCAGTTCTTTTCAGAATGTTGGCGGGCTTCTTCCGTCTCATTGTTATCTTGAGTAAGCGTTACGGTGGTTGGTTGTCCCTCGTCGGATAGCTCAATGGTTACGGTGTGGTAATTTTCGGGGACATCCGCCTGCCCGGAGAGGGGACTGAAGTGGGTGTACTGTAAAATGCGATTTGGCTCGATCTTAACAAGGGTGCCCTTGTCTTCATATGCTTGGCCCTGCCACTCGCCTTGCCAGACGATAGGGCTGCCTTCTTTCCAGTCGGTCACCACGTTCGTCCCGTACATATACTGCTTTATCAAAGCGGGCTCAACCAGAGCCGCCCACACCTTGGTGATGGGCGCCTTGATCCGGGTGGAGGCCCGAGCCACAAGGGCTTTATTATCGGTTTTTGTCATGAGAGGCTCTTTTCAGCGGTTACTGCTTTGACGTAACACTCCAGAATGTATGACCAGCCTGGCGGTGAGTCCAGCGCGGCCCGATACTCATCCCCGCCCTCCCCGTGGCGCTCAAAACCGCGATGCTCAAACGCTATTCGGGTGGCCATCTCGCCCTCCGGCGTAAAGCGCAGCTCGACTTCACTGGCCTTGGTCGGGTTCGGCTGCGGCTCCCGCCCGGGACTGATTTGCCAGCTAAATACCAGCCGGCGCGGCGGCTCCCAGGCCAACACCCGGCCCCAGTCACACTCAAAGTGGTGAGGCCCCCGCTCAAAGCAGCGGCCGCCCGCCCCCGGCTCGATAGCAATGGTCTCGAGCACTTCTTGAGACCAGGTATACTCTGCCGGCCACCAACTCGCTAGCCCTTCCGTAAAGACAGCAAAGGCCTGCTCGGCGGATGCCGGCACCGTCATGGTGCGGCGAATGGCCTTTTCATCTGGCTGATCTTGCTTTATATTTATCATCCTGCTCCTTCCTGTATGGGGTAACTCCTTTGCGATCTACGACTCCAAGCCGGCCGGTAACACCGCACAATGACTCCTAAGGCAAGCGCATTGGTCTTGATAAGCTTCAATTTCGCAGTCTGCATCCTCTCGTTAAAGAAACGCTTTTCGCTGCCCACGATGATGGGATAAACCTCTCTTGTTAACCTAACATCCAAGGGTGCCGTTGTCTATACCTGACCGAATGAATTTATCGTACAAGGAGGGTTATTTTTAGAGAGCGAGGTTTAAACTTGTAGTCTAGCTCTAGCGGTCAAGCAAATGACCCAAGCTAATCACCCCATCAAATGAGCCTTACCCTAAGCATTTCGCTTCTTTTTCTGTTTCTTCGTACCGGTGAGCGTGGGCAGGCGGCAAATGGAAGGGCTTAAGTTAGGTTAAGTCAAAATCGGCCGGAGTTTTGGCGACTTGGGGCTTACAAGGCTACACTACGACTAAACAATGAAGGAGGGCCTGATGTCAATTACCATTCCCGCGACCCATCTGGATCTGCTCGAGCAGCCGCTGGTGGTCACCCTGGCCACGGTGATGCCGGATGGCCAGCCTCACACCACCGCCATCTGGCGGCGCTATGACGGCGAGCTGATCCGGTTTACGACCAGTCGTGGCACGCAGAAAGAGAAGAACCTGCGGGCTAATCCCCAGGTCAGCCTGCTGGCGCTTGACCCGTACAATCCCTATCGCTATCTAGAAATCCGCGGCAGCGTCGAGGCGATGAGCGAGGACGGCGCCATTGAGGAGCTAGACCGGATCACCCGTTTCTACACCGGCCAACCGAGCTACTACGGCCACATCGTCCCGGCCGAGGATTTCGGAACGCGGACCCACCTCATTTGCCGGATCAGGCCGGCAAAAATAGTCACCCGAGGCTAGCGAGCCGCGCCGTGGACCTGCTGACCCACACTCTACTCACCCGCCAACTGATCGGCCGCAGGCCAAGCTTCATCCTGGCCGGTCTCGGGCCGGACCTGCCGTTTTATCTGACCTATCCGGCCCTGGTTATCGCTCAGGGTAAACTACGCCAGGCGCTGGGTACCGGCGATTGGCCGGAACCGCCCGCCTGGGTCAAGACGCTGCACCACGCTTTTCATAGTCTACCTGTGGCCCTGGCCGGGGCCGGGCTTATTTGGCTGGTCAGCCGGCGCTGGCCCGGGCGTTGCTTGGCCGCCTGGCTGCTGCACATTCTGGTTGATCTGCCGACCCACTCTCGCCGGGCCTGGGGACCAAAGTTTTTGTGGCCGCTGTCTGACTATGTTGTGGCCGGGGTGTCGTGGGTCGAGCTGTTGCTGCATCTGTGGCGATTTGGCCTCACGCGACACCAGGGGTGGGGATGCTTCTGTTTTAGAGGTGATAAGAATCGGGGCGTGCGCTTAGCCAGGAGGTGAATCGTGGTCCAGTCGAAAACCATTTTGTCCGCCATCCTGATCCTGGCCGGGTTGATTGTGGCCTCTATCCAGTTGACCGGCCAGTATGAGGCTGACTTCGTGCCGCTGCTATCGCCCCCTCCGGCGCCGTCGGCCACGCCCCCAGCCCAGCCGCCCTGTGCGCCGACGCCCGCCGACACCCCCTTTGGCTACCTCCCCGGAGCGCCCCTGACCACCACCCTGGCGCCGCCCGACCTACCCGGCCAGCATCTCCTCATCTGGGGTCTTATCTACGCTTCTGACTGTGTTACTCCGCTGCCTCAAGCGCTGCTCGAGGTCTGGCAAGCCGGTCCGGACGGCCAGTACGACCGGGACAAACCCTTCAGCCTGCGGGGCCAGCTGCGGGCCGATGCGGCCGGTCGCTATGCCTTCACCACTGTTAGACCGGGTAGTTATGAAGTCAACCGGGCCACCCAGCCGGCCCATATCCATTTTCGGGTTAGCTATAAGGACTACGAACCCCGCTACACCCGGCTGCTCTTTGCCGATGACCCGCATCTGGGCAAACAGGCCGAAGTCTCGCCGGAGCTGGTGGTCTCGTTTGGCCGGCAAGACCGGCTCTATCGCCCGCCGGTCTACCACGGCCAGTTCAACCTCATCCTGCCGGTGCCTCCGCCGACCCCGACGGGGGGCGCCGCAGTTGATGCGAACTGACAGTCAATCTTGCGGCTATTGATGCCGCCGAGTCGCACGATTAGCCGGGCGTCTGCTGCGCTAACCTCGCTAACATTCTGCCAAACCTGGTTAAGTTGCCGAGCGAAATCAATTGGACTAGGCTGAGTTAACTGCTCGACCACTCAGTAGTCAGCGTCAGCTGAAGCGTTTGCTCAAATTCTTCTTTCATCTGGCTGGCAAAGGTACGGGCACGATGTCACCGGGGGTAGTTGACTTCGTAGAGGCCATCACTGGTGGCGGCCACCATCGTCCGGGGCCGGGTTGGATCAACGAGCAACTGGTAGACGCTCAACTGGTCTAACCCGCCAAACCCCCAGCTTGAGCCGCCATCGAGGCTGAGCCACAGCCCGTACTCTTGGGTGCCGGCCCACAACCAGGCTTGTCCCTCGACCGAAATCTCGCCCAGGCGCAACACGGTCGCTACCGGCAGCGACTCGACCCGCTGCCAGGTGACCCCGTAGTCGGAGCTGGCCCAGAGGCCGTCCGCCGCGCCGGCCCAAATTGGGCCGGCCTCGGTTTGGTAGAGACTGTGGACGGTCTGCTGGGTCAGGGGGCCGGGCAGTTTGAACCAACTGGCCCCACCGTCATCACTGCGAAACAACCCCTCGATGGTCGCAATTGTCAGTTGGCCCGCTTGGGGGTGCCACAGCACGTCCAAGATGCTCAAGGTTTCCAGCCCGTTGCCGATCGACTCGAGCCGCTCCCCGCCGTCGCGACTGAAAGCCAGGTCGTTGCCCCAACTCCCGGCCAAGATGAGGCTGGGGTCCACGGGGTGAGGACTAACTTTAAAGAAGAGCGCCTGACCCAACCCCCGGGTCTTTTGCCAGGGTACCGGGTCGCTACCCAGGTCATCGGTATAAAGCACGCCTTGGCCGCTGGCGGCAAACAGGCGGCCCGCCGGTCCAAGCGCCAGATCCCAAATCGACCTCGCCCCGCCGGCCGCTTGCCAGCTTTGGCCGCCATCCTCGCTGCGGTAAAGGCCGCTAGCCGTGCCCGCCAGCCACCGCCGGGATTCAGCCGGATCGAAAAGCAGGTCGGTCACCACCGAGCTTAAGCCCTCGACGTTGTGCCAGGTGCGACCGCCGTCTTCAGACTCGAGCAGACCCAGCAGCCCGGCCGCGTAGAGGGATTCGTTGACCCCAAGAATTTCGGTGGCGTCGGTGGTCTCGAACTCCTCGGCGTCGCGACGTTGCCAATCGCCGCTGCCTTGAAGCTGCCACACCCCGGCCGAGCTTGTCCCGACTAGCGCCCCCGGCTCGCAGCAGCCCGAAACCGTCAAAAGCTTACGGGCCGAGTGCAGTTCCGGTGGTCCAAATGCTTGCCAGCCGGTCGCCTCGCCGCGGTAAAGCCAGAGCTGATCCAGGTTGCGGACGACCAGCTCGCCTTGCCGGCCGGTATACAGCCGGGTGATGAAGCGCTTGAGGGAGCCGGCTTCACTCTCACCAGGCAGGTGAGGCAGCCGAGCCCATTCCGCCCCTGGCTGCGGCTGGACATAGACACCGTCGCTGGTCGCCGCATAAAGCGCGTCCCGGGGCGCAGCCAGGTCAAGCACAGTTAGTTCGGCCAGGCCCGCCGGACGCCAGGGACCGTCCGGCTGCGAGGCCGACCACAATCCTTCGTTTTCAAAACCGGCCCAGTAACGACCGGCGTGCTCGCTAACCACATAGGCGTAAGTTGCCGGCGCGCTCGTCACCGTGTGCCAAGCCTCGCCGGTGCTCCAGAGCAGGCCGTGCTGGGAGGCGGCTAATTGGCCCTGCGCCAGCGGCAGCACGTCGGTAAAGAGCAGGTCCGGCCGGTTGGCGGCCTGATTTTCAAAGCGAGCCGGTCCGTCAGGCTGCTGTTGGCCGCGCCAGAGCTGGCCGGCGCGATTGGTGGTCAGCCAGATCTCGTCCGCCGGGCCCCGCCGCAGCCGGTTGGTTTCACCCCCCCCGCCGGGCGCAGCGCGACGCTGCCAGCCGGTTAACAGCGGGTGGGTCGCTAATCCGTCCGGCGCCACCAGCCGCGGATGCCGGAACTGAAAGTTTTCCCAGCGCCAAAAGCTGTACTGGCGAGCCGGGTTGCGCTGGCCGGCGCTGATCTCGAGGACGTTCCGGCCCGGTTGAAGCGCCTCGGCCGGAACGGACAGGCGCTGGCTGGCCCAAGTGCTGGTCGGGTCAGGCCGGGTGCGCGGCCGCAGTTGGGGCAGCTCAACACCGTTAATCCGGACCCGGTTGGTGGGTTGGTCGATCTGCATCACGTCCATAAGTAGGTCATAATCCCGCTCGGCCTGGGCGGCGGTCAAGAAGAAGTCGCCCTGCCAGTCGGGGCTGAAGCGCTCGCCGCCGCGGTGGAGGTGGACCCAGTGTGGATGCAAGGGGCCGCGATCACCCAGGCGGATGATGACGTCAGGGGCCAGGATGGAGACGGTCGGTTGGAGGGGGGCAGGCTTGAAGGACTGGGCAGAAAAAGTCGCTAACTGTCCCGGAGAGGCGGAGCCAGGCTGGCTGGGGTCGTCGTGACAGAGCGGACTGTGCCGGGCGCAGGTATCGACCAGAGCTTGATAGGCGGGGCTGATGTCAGCAGATCCGTGCCAGAAGGCGTACCCGTAATCGTCACCGCGAGCGTTCAGTTCCCAAAAGGCCAGGCGCTCTAGCCAGGGATAGTTTTCAGCGGCGTAGTCGAG
>CALMIS010000026.1 GCA_937864185.1 uncultured Chloroflexota bacterium | reverse complement strand
GGTGGGCGCGCGGGGAGCGGTTTACGGGGCCGTTGTGGCGGGGCTGGGGTGGGGGGGAACGGGTTAGCGGGGGGGAGGGGGGCCTGGTCTGGGTGCGCCTGGAGGCCTCTACATAACCGCCAGGACACAGGCCCACTGCCGGGCCTGTTGAAAGGCCTGGCTCATTTGCAGGGAGGGTTTGGGGTCGCCGTAGACCCGCCAGCCGCAGCAGGCGGTGTTAGTCAGGGGCAGCAGTTCCATATAACCCAGCACATCCTTGACCGGATAGCCCAAGGCCAGACCGACCTCGTGCGGAATTTGGCCACTGGCCCGCCAGCGCCGGCCGACCTCCGCCACAAATTGGCCGGGGCTGAGCTGGGGGCCGTAGTTGAGCCGGCCGGCTAACAGCCGGTCAGGGACCTGGTTCAAGGCCCGTTTGACCCGAGCCTCGCTGAAGATGATCACTTTGGTGGTGAGCGAGGTTTGGTAAAGGACCGCAGTGGTGAGCAGCCAGCGGTTGGCCAGGGCTTCAAGTCGTTCCAAGCGGCGCTCGAGGCTAAGGCCAAATTGGTCAGGCAGCAAGGCTAAGAGCTCGCCGGCCTTGTCGGCAAAGAGAACGCCGGCCAGACTGACAAACAGCCACTTCTCAAACTCGGCTTCAGCCTCGGAGAGGTACTTGACCTCCGCTTTCCAGGCTTGCACCTCGGCCGGGACGGTTGAAGCTGCTTTGGTGATGTTGGGTTGCTCGGACATAGGCTCTCTCCTGTAAGTAGAAGGGCAAACCTTGATTTGCCAGCAGAGCAAGCTCTGCACTCCAATGGTAAGTAGGAGGGCAAACCTTGGTTTGCCAGCAGAGCAAGCTCTGCACTCCAATTGCATGACTAAGAATTGTTAAACTTCTCCGTCACTTTTGCGTATGACCGGGGGGCCGCGGGAAACTGTTTGGCGGCGGTGTGGGCCAGGTCCACCAACTTCAAAAACTCCAACAGCGACAGCGAAACGACGGTTTCTTGCAGCCCCAACTGGAACCGGCCGGGGGCTAATTGCCGGAGCCAACAGCCCTCGCGATAACAGCAGTCCAGGTCCAGGACAAAAACCGCCTCTTCGAGCAGGTTAACCAGATGATGAAACTCAGCTCGAGTCAGGGTGACTTCGACCTCGTCCCATGTAAGACGGATACTCTGACAACGGTCACACTGACCGTCGCACGTAATCCAGCGCCGCTGCTGGGTGCCTATGAATGGTGCTGTTAGTTTATCCATATCGCTTACCCCTTTGCTCTGATGACGAACTTTTGCCTTTAACTTAGGCCGCCCTAAGATTCAACTTAGCGTTGACTAAGAGTTAATATAAGGGTTATACTAGTGAAAATTAAAACTTAACCTTAGTTAACTTTTGGAGGCTTTCCGTGAAAAAACACTCAATCGACCCCAATCTCTGTGTTATGTGCGACGCCTGTCGGCTGGCTTGCCCGCGCAACGCCATTAGTGCAGCCGAATTCGAAAAGACCTATCTGATCGATAGCGACGCCTGCAACAACTGCCAGAATATGTCGGCGGTGCGCTGCATTCCGCAGTGTCCGGTTGACGCGATTCTGCCCCCCACCGTCTAAGCTCCCCAGAATTCTCTTCTAAGGAAAGCCGAGATAAAGTCATTGGCTCGGCTTTTTTGATTCTACCCGGACTTACCGCTCTTCAGGGACCGGCGTAACCTTCACTTCTTTCGCCAAGGCGAAGGTAATGGCCACGGTTTGATCCGAAACTTGGACCAAGACCGGCCCCTGGTTGGGAACCCGATCAAGCACGGTTAAGGCAGTCCCGGGCTTGAGGCCCCGGTCTAACAAGTAGCGCAGCGCGTGTGGCTCCCAATCGGCCACCTGGCTGACGAGCACCCGCTGGCCGGGTTCAGTCGTTGACAGCGGCCGCTGATTGGTGGCGGCTATCTCGCCGGTCCAGGTCGGAATGGGGTGGCCGTGCGGGTCAAACTGGGGAAAGCTGAGCAACTTTTCCAGGCCATCGGCCAGCCGGTCAGAGATGTAATGCTCCAGCCGGCAGGCCTCCTCGTGGACCTCATCGAGGCCGTAGCCCATCAAGTTGACCAGGAAGCTCTCCACCAGGCGATGTTTGCGCAACGTCGCCAGGGCAATCTTTAGCCCGACCGGGGTTAAGGAGGCCCCTTCCCGCCACTCGTAGTTGACGTAGCCGCGGCTGTGCAGCCGTTTGAGCTGCTCGGTCACGCTCGGCTGGCTGATGGCTAACCGGGCGGCGATCTCGGTGGTGGAGGCGCTGGCTTGGTTTTGGGTCAGGCGGTAGATGACAATCAGGTACATCTCCGCCGACTCTGATAGGGTCGTTGTTTCAGTAGACATGGTTGCTGAGAGGGTACCCTAAATTCTGGGCTAGGCCAATAGCCCGCTATTAACTCAAAAGTTCAAACAGGCAAACACCGGAGTTAACCCTGGTTAAAACAGGAACTTGCGGGCGTAAAGAAAAGAGTTCCTTGGTCGGGGGAGGATTTTTTACAGCAGGCTATTGAAAGAAGTTAAAAAAGGCCTTACCCTTCAGGGCAACTTAGTTCACCCTAGGAGAGGAAAACATGTGTCAAAATTTGACCCCGCTAGCTGTCAGTAGTGAGGTGCGTGGCATTTATCGCTGCGAACACGGGACCATCCATTTGACCTGGGAGGTGATCACTACCTACCTGGACTGGCAGACCCTGGCTCATCTCGTTGAGGTCACCCGCCAGGGCAAAGGGCTTGAGGCTCCGGGGCAACTGCGGGCCGGCCCGTGCCAACTGTTTTACACCCGTCAGGGTTTCTTTCAGGTCTGGGTCAGGACGGTGGGCTTTACCCTCTCGCGACCTGACTTCGAGATCTTGGCCGACATGGTGCAGGTGGCCTTCAAAGAACTGACCCAACCCGCGGCCCAAGCCCAACCGGTTCAGAATACCAAGGTCTATCAGCGGACGGTCAAGGCCAGTGCGCGGTTGTCGTTTTCGGACAATTAGGCGATTGAGGAGGAAGAGACAAATGAATTGCGAGCACACGACAGTGATCATGCGGGCGGATGCGCATCGGCTGGTCTCGACCTGTAAACACGGGTCCATTCATATTAATTGGGATTGGGCGACGCTGCATATGAACTTTGGCGATTTTGACCGGCTGGCCCGGCTGCTGAAGGAGGCCGGCTCCGAGCCGGATCCACCCCGGATGAAAGATGAAGGCCGCTGCGGCCTAATTCGCCAACAAAATGACTGTTACCAATTGTGGCTGGTTAATGTGGCTTTGTTCCTTGATCCCACCGACTTCTTGCTTTTCTCAGACCTGGTCATTAACGCCCGGCGGCGGCTGGGCCAACAGCAGCCTCAGCCGGCGGCCACGACTCTTTTACGAGACCTGGGTATCTTGTAGCGAGTCTAAAATAGCAGATCAGGTGGCCGGCGCTTGAGAATAGGTAATAAGCGCCGGCCACCTGTAAGGCTTATGGAGCAGATTGATTTCTGGTTGGACACGCCCGCTGGAGAATTTGAAGCAAAACCTGCGTGACTAGCGAGATCGCGGCCATCCGCCAAATGCTGGCTGATCCCGTCTGAAAGCCTCGGATGCTTACTTGGAGAGTTGAAAGCAGGTTCATCCAAAATGGTCGTCGTTGAGTTCGCCCAAATTGTCCTTGTTCTGAACCATTTGCTCCAAGTCAATTACGTCGCTCCTCAAAATGAGCCGGACATAGACGCGATTTCAGCTCAAACCGGGATCGAGATGCTGTGTGGTTTGGGCTGGTTTGTCACCCGCTGGAGCGTAAGCTATTTGTGGCGTTATCTTGCTCTTGCGCGAAGGCCGGCCCATCGCCCTGGGCACGCCCGGCGAGATTCTGACCCCGGCCTTGGTCCAGACCGTTTTTGATCTGCCGGTGGTGACCCTGTCCCATCCGGGGGCTGATTGCCCCTTGATTGTGCCCTGGTTTGAAAGTAGGAGATAAAGATGGAGTTTTCGTTTGGCCTTGAACATGAAGTGGCTTTGGTCGATCAGGCCGGCAGCTTTCTGGATTTCTCGCGCCTGAAGTACGCCGATTTGGATCGCATCATCGAAAAGCTGCCGCTGTATCCCGGCGATTACGATCAATTGCGGGTAGGGGATGCGGGCATCAAGAAAAAACGCTGGTATATCGAGTGTTTTGAGCGGTGTAACTGTGATGAGCAAGTGGTCGACTGCATCCCCAAAGGCCTTGAGATCAGAACGACTATCCAGCCCACTATCCAGGCCGCTGTCGCTGAATTGGCCGAGAGTTATGCCTTGTTGGTCAAGGCCGCGCACTGCTTTGGCTACAGGCCGGTCTGCGTGGGCTTTAATCCCTACCGGGTTGAGTTTGAACCCGACCCCCCGCTGACTGACTACGAACGTACCATGCAAGAACAGAGCCCTTCGCCGGAGACGCTCACCCAGTTTATTCCAATGGTGACGTATGGCCCGGATCTGAACTTATCGGCCAAAGCGCTGCCGATTGCCCAGGCCATCGATATTGCTCAAAAGCTCACCTACTACAGCCCTTGCCTGGTGCCATTCAGTCTTAACGCGCCTTTTTATGGCGGCCAACTCTGGACCGGCTTATCGGCCCGGACCTTTGTCAGAACCGGAGCCAGGCCGGCGGCGCTGGTCTTTGTCGCCGAGCCGGACCAGTTAATCAAGAGCACGCCCTCGCTGACCAAATTAGCCCGGATGCCGGCGGAGGTGGGCCGGATAGAGTTTAAGGCCTTTGATGTCTGCCCTGATTTTACGCTGTATGCCGGTTTGCTGGCCCTGCTGAAAGGGCTGGCCCTGGATGGCTTCCTCCGGGGCCGGGCGCTGACGCCCAACCCAACGCTGCACCAATTATCGGCGCGGCTGGGCTTTGGGCATGAGCGCCTCTTCTTGATGGCGTTGGCCGTGATAGAGGCCGCCGATCTGGCCTTGACCGGAGATCCGGATCAGGCGTTGTTAGAGCCACTCAAGCGCCTCTTGCTCGAGCGCCAGTCCCCGGCTCATCGCCTGATTGAGTCGTACCACCGGCTCGGTTCGATCGATCTGGCGCTGCTGGAGCAGGCGAGCGTGAATGTAGAACCGGCCTACATTTAGGTCAAATCAAAACTTAGATCTTTACCGAGGAGGAGAATTCCATGCAAATTCAGCCCAAACCAGACCAGGCGGTTGACTCCCTGGCCAAAGCGCGGGCCATCTATGAAAAACTGTTGACTGAACAGCGGAGCGCCATGCTGGCCACCGTCAATGCCGACGGCTGGCCGCTGGCCAGCTACGCGCCTTTTGCCCTTGATCAAGCCAAAAACTTTTACCTGTTTGTGAGCACCCTGTCGCAGCATACGGCCAACTTAGCTCGCAGCGGCCAGGCCAGCCTGATGCTAATTGCCGATGAGGCCCAATCGTTGCAGGTTTTTGCCCGCCAGCGGCTCACCTTTTCTTGCCGGGCCACGCCCCTTGCCCGCGACAGCGAGGCCTGGAGCGGGGCCAGTTTGCTCTATGAAGCTCGTTTTGGTGATTTCTTTCAGCTTGTGCGAGACTTCAGCGACTTTCAGATGTTTCGCTTCACCCCGGAGCAGGGCTGGCTGGTGGCCGGCTTTGGTCAGGCCTATGAGATTAGCGGGGCGGCGCTGGATCAATTCAGCCATCGTCGAGAGAATATCAAGGACAATGGCGGTGGCTGAATTTTGTAACTGTCTGGCCTGGCAGAAGGGGCTGGACCCGGTCGGCTGCGCCCCGTCACTGCAGCGACTGCTGGCCCTGGAAGTGGCTCCGCCATGGCCGCGAAATCCGCTAACCAGTCTGCCGCCGGCCCTAGGCTCTGTTCTGGAGCAAGCCAAGGGGCTGAAAGCGGACCTGGTCAGGACGCCCACGTTGAGCAACATTTTGTTGGTGGCGACTGACCGGACGGCGCCGTCCTGCAACCACCGCCGGGCGCTGGTCTGGGATCGCTCATCTCCTCAAGCTGCTCACTTCACCCGCCGAGAATACCTGCTGCCCGACGAAGCGTTGGCCGATTTTGGCTGGGCCGTCAGCTTTCGGCCGGAGTGGCTGCCCCAATTTGAGCCCTATCGGGTTAATCAGAGCCACCTGCTGCGAGACTTTTTGGTCTGCACCCACGGCACGCGAGACGCGGCCTGCGGCAAGTTTGGCTACCGGTTGTATGACCAACTCAAAAGCTTGACAGCGGGCGATCCTCACTGGCGTGTCTGGCGAGCTTCCCATCTGGGCGGCCACGTCTTTGCCCCGACCATGCTCGAGCTACCCGCCGGGGTTTTTTGGGGAAATCTGTCCGACGACACGGCCGAGCAGGTGGTCCGGCGGCGGGGTGACGTGAGCCGATTGCGGCTGCACTATCGCGGCTGGAGCGGGGCGAAACCTGGCTTTGCTCAGGCCGCCGAGCGAGAGATGCTGCTGCGCCGGGGCTGGTCCTGGTTGGATCTCGCCCGCGTGGTCGAGGTGACAGCTCAAGATCAGGCCCAACCGCCGCAATGGGCCCAGGTGCGGATCGCGTTCGCTGAGGCAGACGGCAGCCAGAGCGCCTACACGGCCCAGGTAGAGGTCTCGCATTATCTCGAGACGATTGACAGCACCGGCCAGACTCTGGCGCGGCCCTATGCTCAGTATGCGGTCAGGCAGTTAAACCGGGAACAGCTTCAACTTTTGGAGGAGAGCACTGGCGTCGTCTGAATTTTGGTTTTGACCAGATTATCTACGCGCCGGATAAGGATTATCTACCCTGAACCCTTTATGGACAACCAAGAAACGGTTAACTATAATTGGCGACGCGGACTCTTGATTTGGAGGACCAATCGATGCTTAATACGCTTCTCAGCCGAAAACTATATTCCATTGCTGGTCTGGTTCTGGCCCTGGTTCTGCGGGTCAGCCCGCCCGTTGCCGCCGCGGGCGAGGTAGTCTGGCAGCCCTATTTGCAGCAGATGACCGCCACCAGCGTCATCATCCAGTGGACCACCACCGGCGGCGAAGTGCCCACGGTACGTTATTCGCCCGGCCTTCGCTTCGATCAAACCGCCGCCGGGACCTCCCGCCCCCTGCCGCTGGGCACGCGTCTGCAGCGGGTGGCGCTAACCGGCCTGCAGCCCGACACCCTGTACCGCTACAAAATCTATGTCGATGAGCTGGAGCTGCTGCCGCAGGAGATCCTCTGGTTTCGGACGGCCCCTGTTCCCGGCAGCGAGACCCCCTTTGCCTTTCTGGCTCTGGGTGACTTTGGCGACGGCTCGGCGGCCCAGCAGCGGCTGCGCGACCGGCTGGCGGTCGAGGCGGCCCGCTTCATCGTCACCACCGGTGATAACGCCTACCCGGACGGCCGCTATGAGGAGTTTGACGCGTATCTGTTTCAAGTCTACACCGATCTCTTGAGCCGGCTGCCGCTGTTTCCCAGCCTGGGCAATCACGATTACTACACCGACCGGGGGGCCCCCTACCTGGATATCTTCGACCTGCCGGCCAACGCCTGGCGGGTCGAAGACCGGGAGCGCTACTATGCCTTTGACTACGGCAACGCCCAGATTGTGGTCCTGGACACCGACCGGCCGGTGACCGCCATCGATGCCGCGGCCGAGGATGATATGTTTGACTGGCTGCGCCAGACCCTGGCCCACAGTCCGCAGCGCTGGAAGATTGTGGTCCTGCACGTCTCGCCCTACGCCACCGGCTTCAACAGCCGGGACGGCGAAATCCTGACCCGGCCCAAGCTGCCGCCGATATTCGAGGCTTACGGGGTCGACCTGGTCTTGGGCGGGCACGTCCATACCTACCAGCGTACCTATCCTCTGCGCGAGGGGCAGGTCGTTAGCCCGGGGCAGGGTGGAGTGGTTTACGTCGTGACCGGGGCGGGAGCGGCGGCCAGCTACCCGTGCGAGCCGGCCGAGTGGCTGGCGGTGACCCTATGCAGCCAGACCACCGGCCTATACAGCCGGGTGAGCGTGGCCGGCGACCGGCTGACGGTTGAGGCCGTGGACGAGCAGGGGGCTATCCAGGACAGCCTGGTTTTGACGAAGACGCTGGGGCTGCTGCCGCTCGAGCTGGCTATTACCGGTCCGGAGACACCCTCCGCCGAGAGCGGCGTGGCTCTGACTGCCGCGGTCAGTCCGGTGACGACCAGCCTGCCGCTGACCTACACCTGGCGGGTCGAGGGGCAGCCGGGGCTGGTGCGCCGCGGCGGTCTGGCCCAGACGGCGGTCTTCACCTGGACCAGCCCTGGGACTTACACCGTGGTCGTCAGCGCCACCGGCCCTACCGGCGCGACCATTACCCAGAGCCGCCCGCTGTTCATCGCCGGCCCGTAACCCTCTACTGGTATTAGTTTATTTCGGACATTTATCGCTCTGCCGGAGACATCCACCGGGAGAGCTAGCGCACATCCATCTTGCCGGCGGTCCAGTCGCTGCCGAGGCTGGCGGTGGCGATAATCTCAACCTGGCCTCCGCCATCGCCGGCCATCTTCCAGATCGCCCAGGCCCCAGTCCGGTCACTGCGGAAGATCAGTTGGCCGTCAGGGGTGAAGGTGGGCAGCACATCGTGGCCGGGGTCTTCGGTCAAGCGGCGCAGGTTGCTGCCATCGACATTGACCAGGTAGATATCCTGGTTGCCGTAGAGGGTCCGGCTGAAGGCCAGCGTGCTGCCGTCCGGCGACCAGGCCGGGAAGGCATCGCTGCCGTCCTGAGTGACGTTGGTGTGACCGGTGTCGTCTCGATTGCTGATCCACAGCCCGGCCTTGTTGTCCCGTCCGGAGCGATAGACCAGCCGCTGCCCGTCCGGCGACCAGTCGCCCTGCTCCCCGGCCAGCTCGAAGCGGAACTGCTGGGTGTCGAAGATGCTGCGGAAGTAGATCCGGTAATCGCCGCCCGGCCGGGCATCGAAGGCCACCGCCCGGCCATCCGGGGCGACGCTGGCCCAGCGAGCGCTCCCCTCTTTCCAGTCGAGGTTCTGGAAGACGCGGACGCCGCCCTGCTCGCAGACATCGCTCGGCGGGGCCTGGAGGTCGACCTGCTTGCGCTCGCAGAACCAGGGGCCGGGCCGGTCGCGGCAGATGTCGCCCGGTGGGGAGCTCAGGTCGATGGCCACGATGCCGTCGCTGATGGTGCCGAACTCGCACTCGACCCGGCCCTGGCGGAACTGCTGGGTCACCCCCTGCTGGCCGTAGAAAAAGAGCTGCTGGCCATCGACCGACCAGGAGGGGCCGGCCGCCCGGCTGATGATGAACTGCTGGTTCTGGCCGGTGGTATCGGCCAGGTAGAGGTTGTAGGCGCCACCATCCCAGACGCTGTAGGCCAGGCGGTAAACGTTGCTGCTGCGGACCGGGTTGGCCCGGACCGGGGCCGGTTTGGCGGTCGGCTCGGCGGTCGGCTCAGCCGTTGGTTCGAGGGTCGGCTCGGCCGTGGGCTCGGCCGTCGGCTCGGTGGTGGCGGCCAGGCTGTCGGGCTCGATGGTGAAGCTGCCGGTCGCGGCCAGTTCCTGCTCGACATACAGCTCGAGCTGCCAGCGGCCGGGCGGCAGAGGCGCCCCTTCGGTATCGAGGAAGTAGTCGAACTGGCCGGCCTCGTCCCCGCCCCAGATCTCCTGGCTGCGCAGCATCTCTTCCCCGTCCAGGGACCAGACCCGCTCCCAGAGGTAGTCCGGCTGCATATTCTCGTAATCGAAAACGGCGTGGATTTCGGTCAGGCCGGCGGCAAAGCTGTCGCCCGGGTCGAGGGGCTCGCCGGTCCCGTCGACCGCCGTGGCAAAGACCAGCGGGCCGATTTCGGGTCCGGCTTCCGGCTCGACCACCGCGGCGGCGTCAGTCGCCTCGGTCGGTTCGGCCGCGGGGACGCTCGGCGCGGCGGTGGCCGGTTCGGGCGTAACCGGGTTGACTTCCACGACTACGGCCGCCGTCGAGGGCTCGGCCGTCGCTGCGACCGGCTCGGTCTGGCCGGCCTGGCCCAGATAGTAGCCTAACCCGACCAGGCCGGCCACGCAAAGCAGCAGCAGCAGCCCGCCGCCGATGAGCAGGACCATTCGATTTCCATTAGTAGCCATTGACATACCACACCTCACAAGGTTCAGGATAGTTGCCGGTCTCATCGACCACGGTCAGGCGCAGGCCATAGGGTCCGCGCGGTACGGTACTGGCATCAATCATCACCAGCTTGTCGTTCTCAACCGGATAGTCACGTTCCAAAAGAAAGTTCCAGCCGCCGCCCGGCGCGGTCGAGTACTCGATCCGCCAATGGTGGAAGCGAATGATGTTGGCCACGCCGAGGATGAAGTTGTTCCGCTGCTGAAAGACCGTCCCCGGCCTGGGCGAGGTGATCTGGGCGCCGGGCGGGCAACCGGAGAGCGGAACTGGAGTGGGCGGCGGGGCGACCGGCCGCGGCGGGGGGGGCGGGCCGGGGGGGGGGGGCTCGGCCTCGGGGGGGGGCGGGCCGGGGAGGCGCAGGGCATCGCCGCCGGCCGGGCCGGGGCTGGC
>CALMIS010000025.1 GCA_937864185.1 uncultured Chloroflexota bacterium | reverse complement strand
TGACAAATTTTGTCTGAGCCGAATAGCTGAACTGCAACTGAGTTGGCGGCGGGGTCCCCGCAGGCGGTAGCAATGTGAGCCGGTCGCAAGTATCCTTTGATGAATAAGCCATATTCATCAGTCTGAAACCAGCCTGCCTACCCCCACCGGTCAACCGCGTTGGAATGTAGCCACCATTCGAGGCATCCTGAAAAATTCGGCTTACACCGGCACGGCCTATGCTAATCGTCTCCAGCCCGTCCCAGCCCGCCGCCGCAAATCGGCCTTGCTGCCGGTCGGGCATGGCCAGAGCCTGCGACCCACGCCCAAGGAAGCCTGGGTCCCGATCCCAGTACCGGCTATTATCTCTCAAGATATGTTTGACCAGGCTCAAGACCGGCTGGCCTTAAACAAACAGTTAGCTCGCCGCCACAACACGGAACACGATTATCTGTTACGCGGCCTGGTCAGCTGTGGGCAGTGCCAGTTAAGTTGCTTTGGGCGCCAATGCTCACCCCGTTTCCGTTACTACGTCTGCCGGGGTCGAAGTGACTTGCTCCGAGCGGCTAAAGATGACCGCTGCCAGGCTCGCTATGCTCCAGCCCAGCAGTTAGATGAGTTGGTCTGGCAAGATTTAGTCGAGCTGGTATGCCACCCTGAGCACATCCGGCAAGCCTTGCAGCGAGCCCAAACCGGAGAGTGGTTACCGCAGCAGCTTCAGGCTCGACGTCAGACCCTCAACCAAGCGCTAGCTCATCTGGTTCGGCAAGAAGAACGATTGCTAGAAGCTTACCTGGCCGAAGTCATTGAACTGGCTGAACTGGAACACAAACGCCAGGATATCGTCCAAAAACAGCAAGCCTTGGACCGGCAAGTTCGCCAGTTAGAAGCTCAACTCCTAAAACACGTGGAGATTGAGACTATCGCTCCGTCGATTGAAGCTTTCTGTTAGCGGGTCCAGCAAGGACTGGCCCAGGCCACCTTTGACCAAAAACGAGAACTGGTGGAATTGTTGATTGACCGGGTGATTGTCAATGACGCTTAGGTGGAAATCCGCTACGTCATCCCCACCACCGAAGCTAGCACTCACACTCGCTTTTGTCATTTGCGTAAAGACTATTGCTAAACTCTGGGCATTTTCTATCCGCCGGATCCGGCGTTCGATACTTTCGGCCGTGGCTTGGCTCAGCCCCAGTTGATCCAGAGCTTTGGCTACCCGAGCGGGGCTGGCGTGTTCGGCCTTGATGATGCCGATGACCAGTAAGGTTAAGCGGTCCAGGCTACTGGCCTTGATCCTCGGCTCAATGCTTTCGGCTAGCAACTGGCGGACTTGATGATATAATTTGTGGGACACGGTAACTCCTTGGGTTTGTTTGGCGACTGCTCGGGAGTTATCGTGTCACACCTCTCGTTTTTGCGCTAATTCTTCTCCTTTTCTTTTTCATACCTGTCCGCCCCTGAACCTACCGCACCACCCCGCCACTTCGGTAGGCAGCATCGCCCTCAGCGGCGTCCTGTCCCTCAGCGTGCGCGAGCGCACCCGCGAAATCGGCGTGATGCGGGCCATTGGGGCTTCATCCCGCTCTATTGCCGGGCTCTTCATCGGCGAAGGGTTGCTGCTGGGCCTGTTGAGTTGGCTGATTGCCCTGCCCCTGAGCCTGCCGGCCGGTTACTTGATGACTAGGGCTCTGGGCGCGGCCATCAACGGAGAAATTGTCTTCCATTACACGCCCACCGGAGCCGGGTATTGGCTGGTGATTATCACCGTTTTAGCTATCGCCGCCAGTTGGCTGCCGGCTCAAGGGGCCACTCGGGTCAGCGTGCGGGAGAGCCTGGCTTATCAATAGGTCTGACTCGAGCGCGATCCCGGCACCGACCGGCCCGAGTCCCACAAAGGCTAACCCCACCCATCTACCCAGTCTGTTAATGTCCAGCGCCCGAACGATCACGCCGAAGTTGCCCTCCTTTACGTTGCCTTCCACCTCTTCGCGGCGAGCCGAACCGGTCGTTCACAAGCTGCCGGCAACCTTTTCTCGTGCATCTCTCTGCTCGGCTTGCCTGGCGGACGCGTCCACCGACCCAAGCCAGTAGCCGAGGCAGGCGAGCGTGCCCATAAACAACATGGGGCCCAGGTTAGAAAGCAGGTTAATAGACAGGTTGCTGGCAGGGCCGGTGGGCGCGATAAGGTTGCCAAGCACGGTCAAAATCGCCGCGCCGGGCAGCAGGTATCCGACCCACCGCGGCTGCACGCGGCCCCGCAGGAAGGGAATCGCGAGCAGCACGCTCCCGACCACTTCGGCCACCAGAGCCGTGATGTAGGTGATGAGGATCCCCGCTGGGAGGGGGGCAGCGGCAAGCGCGGGGGCTTGGTCGGCCAACCACGGCGCCACCAGCAAGCTGTAGAGACTTAGGAACAGGCCGAAAAACATCCAGGCGAGGGCGATCAGCACCACGCCGAGCCAGCCGAGCCAGCCAGTCGCACCAGCCAGCTTCGCATACAGGACAGGCAGTCCAAGCAGCATCAGCGCGGCGCCCACGACCCCCAGGAAGTTGATCGGCGCCCAAAGGCTCTGCTGCGCAACGGTGGCAGGATCCAGACCAGCCGTGACCAATGATCGTAACACGAGGTGGATCACGAAGGCAATGCCGCCAATGAGCATGCCAACTCCGCTGATGCGATAGAACTGGGTGATAGTCATCTTATTTTTGTCCTTATCGGTCTCCTACTTCCCCTGCTGTCAACATCGAACGAATCCGGATCGCTACCAGGATGATCCAGCCGGCGATCACGGTGACGAGCGCTCGCTGCATGAGCCCAGCCCACGGTCCCTGTTGCGCCGTGATCTGGGCCATGATCAGCGACACCGCAGCGGTGGCGAAGATCGCTGCCCAGGGCAAGAGTGAGCGCCAACGCCCTGCGCGGCCAAACGTCCAGGCGAGGATAATCATACCGGCGATGACGCTCAGAAAACTGATCAGACTTACGAGGCTATGGATTGTGCCGGTCGTGGACTGCGCCGACAGATCCACTGTGTCAATGCGGTCGGTGGGGAAGATAGCCACCAGAATCGCCCCTACTCCATAGATGGCAACCAGCAGCGAGCCGACGAGTGATCCCCATGCACCTTCCGTGAGTTGCCGGATGGCGTAGGCCAGCCCCAGGGTTCCAACCCCGGAGATGATAAAAGCGAGCGTCTGGACAAAACCATATCGGCCCAGCACCAACTCGCTAATGTTGTCGCCAACCAGGCGGTACTCGGACACAAACGGCAGAAGCCAGGCGCTCGCCAGGAGGATCACCTGCCCCACAATGGCCAACTGGGCAAGTTGGGACAGACGCTCCGGGTGCTGCAAACCTATTTGCTGCGACTGCTCCGTAATGTTATTTTTAAGCATGTTCAACTCCTATGGTGATGTTTCCTTCTAGTGATCCTGACATCTGCCCTCCTGCCGCCCTATAACCGGTGTGCCTGATCAGGCTCATACTTTACTAGTTTAGTAGGGCGATGCTGGTTTGTCTACACTCACCTGGATAATTCTGGCTAGCCCAAATGGACTCCCAAGAATCAAAAAGCTGAGCGTTTCAAACGCACGCTCAGCTTTGGTTGATTATGTTTCAGCTTAATAGGCTAACCGGAGATCATCATCGTCATCGGCCTTACTCATCTTTCTCTATATCGCTACTCCGGGCTAGTTGCGCTCTTAACATTTCTTACTCGGGGGGATAAGTAGAAATCGCCTGCCGGGTGGATGTATTACCCCGCTTACTGTGGTATCGTGAAAATTCGACTTTCGGATTACTCCTCTCTTTATGACCCCACCTTTACCATTCGAATGTTTATGAGGTTAATGATGCAACGAAGACAAACAGCGCAGACCATGATGCGGGCTGTCGCGATCGACCAGTTCGGCGGTCCGGAGGTGCTTAAGGTTCAAATGATCCCTGTCCCGGATATAGAGCCCGGTGAAGTCCTGATCCGGGTGGAGTGGGCAGGGGTAGGAGAGTGGGACCCGTTCGAGCGTCAGGGCGGATATGCCCAAATGCTTGGGCTGGAACCGGCCTTTCCCTATGTCCTCGGCTCGGAGGGGGCCGGGACGATTGTAGCCGTCGGCGAACAGGTCAGCCGCTTCCAGGCGGGCGACCGTGTCTACGCCGCAGGCTTTCTCAATCCCAAGGGCGGCTTCTACGCCGAGTACACCGGAGTGGACGCCAGTCTCGTCTCTCCCCTGCCTGAGCCGTTAACGATGGCGCAGGCAGGGGTCATGTCCGGGATCGCCCTGACCGCGTTACGGGGCCTTGAGGACACGCTAAGCCTGAAGTCCGGTGAGGCGGTCATGATCTTTGGCGCTAGCGGTGGGATCGGGCATATGGCAGTGCAGTTGGCCAAGCAAATGGGCACCCGCGTTTTGGCCGTAGCCTCGGGGGATGACGGGGTGACCCTGGCAGCGTGGTTGGGGGCGGACGCCGTCGTGGATGGACGCAGGGCTGATGTGTTGGCGGCGGCCAAATCCTTTGCCCCCTCCGGCCTCGACGCCGCGCTGCTGACCGCCGGCGGTGAGGCCGCGGACCGAGCGCTGGGCGCGATGCGCGCAGGGGGGCGGGTCGCTTACCCCAACGGCGTTCAGCCGGCGCCCCAACCCCCGTTTGGCGGGCAGCTCTACAGTTACAACGGTGAGCCGGACGCGGAAATACTCGGTCGACTCAACCGTCTGATTAGCGCTAATCGCTCCTTCAAAGTCCACATCGCCCAAACGTTTTCGTTGGAGCAAGCCGCCGCCGCTCACCGGGCCCTTGAAGAGCATTACCTGGGCAAGATTGCCTTAAGGATACGTTGATGGGTGAGCCGTACGGCCAGGTGGTGACAACTGGTTTAACCTCCCAGCCCTCCAAATCTCCATATTCAGCCTAATGCTGTAGCAACCGGTTGACCAACAAAGCGAAAAGGTAAAGACCTATCCCAAACGCTGCATGATTCATTAAACTCCGCGCTCTTGCCTGAGTAGGGTTTGACACCTTTGAGGCGGCAAATCCCAGCCCAAGGGCAGGTTGCATGATAAACAATGGTGCTACAACCGTGACAACCCCGAAGCCGATGGCGGGTGTCAGCGTCGGACGCTGAAGCCAGGTGTGGCCGACTACAGCCACGAAAACAAGGGCGAACGTGATGCCAATCATATAGTGAGCTATCCAACCTACCGTGCATTCTGCGCTTTTGCGTGGGGTAGATCCAATATTTGAATGGGTAAAGACTCCTTCCGGCATGTAGCAAAGCCAGCGCCCGACCAGACAGATGCTGGAGGGCGTAATCTTAAAAGCACGTTTGAGAAACAGCGCCCAAAGATCAAATGTGAGCGTGGCGCCAAGCCCCATGAGGACGGCGCTAATGAGGGCGAGAACCAAACTATTCATGAGTCACCTCTTTATGGATTGTTTTTGCCTAACCCTGATGAGACGATCTATCTCATGCCTTTTTTTGCCCTACGGCCTAACGGCCTGTTCAAGATTTAACCTGAATAACCTCGATCAAAGGCAGCCCCAAGTCACGGACTTTTCTAAGCAGGCCATAGAGCGCCGCCTGATCGGCCACCGGGCCGGTTAAGAGCGTCTCGCCATTGGCTTCCAGGGTGAGGATCAGGCCCTCAAACCAGTTCGCCCACTGGCGACCCAGATGACCCTGGAGCCTGATTTGATAGACCAGGGGCTGGTCTGCATTGCGCTCCGGGCTAGGTTCATTGGACATTATTCTGCTCCACGGTGATGACCACATTCCCTTTTTTGTGTCCGGTTTCGACATAGCGGTGCGCCTCAACTATTTGCTCCAGCGGATAGCAGCGATCAATCACTACTTTCAGCCGGCCCGTCTCCACCAGCTCTTTGAGAAAAACAAGGGCTTCTCGGCGGGGAACGGCTGTTCCGCCGATCACTTTCTTGCCGGTGGTCAGCGCATACCACCGCCCCTGGATCTCCGGCAACACCATAACTGTATGCAGGTAATACCCATTCCGCTTCAGCGCACTTTGACAATGGGCAAACGTCGTCTTGCCGACAGCGTCAAAAATAATATCGTAGGTCTTACCGCTTTTGGTAAAATCCTCCTGGGTGTAGTCGATAACTTGATCGGCCCCGAGCGACTTGACCAACGCGACGTTCCCGGTACTGCATACCCCGGTGACGTCTGCCCCAAAGTATTTGGCCAGTTGCACCGCAAAGGTACCGACACTCCCCGCAGCGCCATAGATGAGGACTTTTTGTCCGGGCTGGATATTCGCGGCCTTCAGGAAAAACAGGGCGGTATTGGCGCTAATCGGAAGCGTGGTGGCCTCCTCATCGGTCATAAGCTGCGGTTTGGTGACCACCGCCCCCTCTTCAGGCAGACATTTATACTCGGCGTGAGCGCCAAAATTCTCCGTGAAGGTCGAGGCAAAAACCTGATCACCCACCTTGAACCGTGTTACCTCTTTGCCAACCGCTTCCACTTCACCGGCCAGTTCCATGCCGAAGATGGGCTGTTTTGGTTTTGTGAAACCCAACGTGAGTCGAGCGGGGAGCCAGAATAGCGGCGGCACGTTAAAACTGCGCATTCTATCGTCTCCGGCGTTGACGGTCGTGGCATGCACTTTGATCAGTAGCTCATTGTCTTTGGGGGTCGGTTTTTCAACCTCTTGAAGTTGAAGGACTTCCGGTGAGCCGTAGCCTGTTGCGATAACTGCTTTCATTTTAGCATCTCCTTTATCGTTAATTGCACTCTTTAGAAACCCGGTTCTTTTAGCTTCAAAATTAGCTGCTTTTTAGTCCAAAAGGCTATCGTTCAGCCGTCAAAAACCGGGTTTCTGGCGATAAGGTCTGAAGGGCAAAGGTAGTGGTAGTTGCCGTGGGCTTGAAACCCTTAATGATCATCCAACAGGCCAGCGTCAGTTCCCAGGAAAAGATCGGGATGACGGCGATGGCTGCCCACACCGATATCTGCTCGACGAGGCCGAACATCAGGGCGGTATTGTAGGCAAAGACCAGAGGGCCACCGATCAGCCCGAGCACAGGGATGAACCGCGGGACCAGGCCGGTCTTGTACATCAGGTAGGCCATCAGCACGGTGTTCGTTCCACAGATGAAGCCGGGTCCGACCAGGAAGGTCCAGTGATGGAAAGACACCAGGGCGTTGCTGACGGCGAGAAGGGTCTCGGTGCTGGCGCCGGCAGTGACCGCCAGGTGCTGCCGCAGGGTGATAATAGCCAGGAGAGGGACGACGCCGACGGCGATGACGCCGGCTTCGAGCGTGCGCAGGCCCACGTAGCCGAGCGCGACGCCTTCATTCTGCCGCTTGACCACGGGAAACAACGCCACTGCGGTGCCCACCACAGCCAGGGCCAGGATCACCTCAAAAAGTACGCCCACCATTACCTGCGCATCAGCGCCAGAACCGGTGATGTAACCGGCATTGTTCAGAATGGGACCATACAAAAAGCGTGCGCCAATCGAGGTAACGTGAGTGATGAGGTAGAGCACGCCCGCCGCTATGGCGATTTTTCTCGATGAGGCCATCCCGGTGATTGCCTGTCGCTCCGTGTCCGCAAGTTTGCCGCCTACTTTGAGAGTGATCTTTTTACTGCTGTTCATTGGTTTGTCTCCTTTTTTAAACTATAAGCTAAGGATCAAGGCTGACCGCCGGCGCATCCGCCGTTTGGTTCAACTGAAAACAATGTACCAATGAAGGTGGGGAGCTGTCATCCCCAGATGTGGGGATTGAGGGGGGAATATGGGGCGAGGGCTTAAACTTAAAGGGTAACAATAGCCTGGCCCACGTTGCTCCCGGCTTAAGACTCGTCTATACTTGACTTACTCACAGTGGCCGAAGTGGATGAACTGGGGATCATCATCTACGACAGCCCCACGGTAACCGC
>CALMIS010000024.1 GCA_937864185.1 uncultured Chloroflexota bacterium | reverse complement strand
GGGGCTTGGGGGGTAGTACCCCCAAAACTCATTTTCATTCCCGGTCTCGAACCCCGGTTCTGTCGGTCTCCTCTATGTTGGGAACTACTTTTAAGGGAAGCGGCGGACCGGCGGGGATTAGTACGCGAGTCCTAACCCAAGTATAGGGCTAATTGTATAAGACAAATCTATGAACTCTATAGGAATATAGTTAGAAAAGTTAAGACTGTCAGAGGTCAGTTGACTGAGGGTGAAGCTTCACGGTAAGAACGCTTTGATCGAGGCCAGCGTCTGGCCGGTGGTGACCCAGTGGCTCATGGCTTGAGCCACGGCCGGGGCCAACAGAATCCCGGAGGAGTGGCCTCCGGTGGCGATAGCCAGGCCATCGATGCCGGTCGGTCCCAAAATGGGCAGCCGGTCCGGTCCGGTCGGACGCAGCCCGGCACTCAGTTCAACGATGGGCAGGGACTCAAGGGCGGGAATGAGATCCAGGGCTTTACGTAGAATGTGGAAGACGCCGCCGGCGGTTGGGCGGGTATCGAAGCCGGCCTCGCGCTCCACCGTCGTACCGATCACGAGGCGGCCATCGGCCCGCGGGACCAGGTAGATCGGGCCTAAGATCTGCACCGGGACCAGCGGTTGGTCCGGGTCCATGTGCAGAGTCACCGTTTGCCCTTTGCGCGGCTGGACCTGGGGCAACTCACCGGGCAGCCCCTCGACCCGGCCACTCCATGCCCCGGCCGCCACGATGACGACCTCGCCGGCCAGGACCTCGGTGGCCAGCCGGACCCCCCGAACGCGTTGCGCCTCGATTAAGACACCTTGCACCGTCGTCTGTTCGCGGAGGAGACCGCCGGTTTTCACCAAGGCTACTCGCAGGGCCTCGGCCAGGCACCGATTATCGACATGGTGCGCCAGCGGAGTAAAGATGGCGGCCTCGACCTTGGGGCCAAGATAGGGCGCCCGGTGGCGGACTGCCTCACCGCTCAACCACTCGACCGGCAGACCGGCCGCTTGATGGAACTCGAACTGGCGGTGCAACCGGGTGGCTGACTGCTCGGTGATAGCCACGAAAAAACGGCCGCCGGTCTGGTAATCCAAATCGAGACCGGTGACCGCGCTTAGGTCCGCCGCGAAATCGGGCCACAGCTCTCGGCTGGTGCGCTGCAGCTCAAACAAGGGCTCGCTAAACGAGTCGGACAGCTTCCAGGGCATCAACATACCCGCGGCGGCCCAAGTTGCGCCTCGACCGGCCTGCTCCTGTTCAACAACGGTGACCGCTTGCCCGGCTCGGGCTAGGTACCAGCCAATAGAGAGGCCAAAGACCCCACCGCCAATGATAATCACCATACTTTAGATTGTAAATCGTTTGGACCAAAAGACAAACTTTTGCGAGGTTGTGGTATACTTCCGGCCATGAGCAGCAATGAGACTCCCAGGGTCTATCTCCAACCGACCGCCGACGGCTGTGACACTTTGTACAGTCCTCGCTACGGGCAAACCTACCACTCCACCCACGGCGCGCTGACCGAGGCTGAGCACGTCTTTCTTCAGGCCACCGAGGTTGGCCAGCGGCTGGCCGCCGGTGTGGCCACCCAAGTCTTGGAGGTCGGCTTTGGCACCGGTCTTAACTTTTGGTTGACCATGCAGCGCAGTCTGGCCGGCCGGGCGGCGCTGCGGTACGTGGCCCTGGAGAAAAGTTTGCTCCCGGCTGGCTGGCTGGCCGAGCTAAACCACGGCCATTTCCTGGGGCCGGTAGAGGCAGCTCGGCAAGATTTCTTGGCGTGGCGGGCCGGCCTGGGTGAGTCTGTGCCGGAGGGGTCCCTCGATTGGGCTGACGGTCAGGGGACCCGGCTAACGCTGTTGATCGGTGAGGCGACCAAGACTGAGCTGCCCCCGGAACACTACCACGCCGTCTACCACGATGCCTTTAGTCCGGACGCCAATCCTGAGCTGTGGACGCCTGATTTCTTGGCCAGGCTCTACGGGCGCCTTCTGCCCGGCGGCAAACTGGCTACCTACTCCGCCAAAGGCGCCGTCCGGCGGGCCTTGCAGGCGGCCGGCTTTCAGGTGGAAAAGCAGCCCGGTCCGCCTGGCAAACGGGAAATGCTGGTGGCCGTTCGATTAGGAGCGTAAGATGGAGGCGCTGGCCGCGCAGCCAAACTTAACTCTGGCTTTGATCGCGAGTATCGTCATCTTGGGGGTGGCTACCGGGGGCTATCTTTTTCTGGCCCGGCGAGGAGTGACCCCGACCCTGCGCAAGGTTGGATCGCTGCTCCAGTTCCTATGGACGTTGACGGCTGTTTTTTTGGCGGCGCTCTTCTACGGGCGTTTCATCTTAATCCTCTATTTGGCCTTTATCTCTTTCCTGGCGCTCAAAGAGTATCTGTCCATCACCCCGACCCGCCGGGCCGACCGGCGCGTGTTATTTTTTGCCTACTTAGGTATCACCATTCAACTGATTTTCACCGGGCTGGGTTGGTATTACGCCTTCATCGGCTTTGTGCCGATCTACACCCTTTTTTTCTTGCCGGGGTTGATGGTCATTGTGGGCGAAACCCGCGGTTTTCTACGGGCCTTGGCCACCTTGTCGTGGGGCATGATGCTGACGGTCTACAGCCTGGGCCACCTGGCCTATCTGTTGATGCTGCCGGACACAATTAACCCAGGTTCGGGGGGCTTTGGTCTGTTTCTCTTTTTGGTGACCCTGACCCAGTTGGATGACGTGGCCCAATTTGTGTTGGGTAAGCGCTTCAACCAGCCCCGCCTTCGCCTTAAAGTGACCACCACCCGCACCTGGGCCAGCCTGATTGGGGGCGCTTGTTTCACCGGGGTGCTGGCCTGGTCCACGGCGCCGCTGTTAACCCCTTTCACCCCGCTGCAGGCGCTCATAGTCGGGGTGATTATTTCCGCCAGCAGCTTTGTGGGCTACATCACCCTGTCGGCCATCAAGATGGACTTGCAGCTCAAGGATCGGGGCACGATGACGCCCGGTCACGGCGGAGTCTTGAACCGGATTGACACCTTGATCTTCACCGCCCCGCTGTTTTTTCACCTGGTGTTACTGCTGCACGGCTGAGAGGTGACAGATGCAACTGCTGCAAGCCCTTTTCTTTCTGCTTATCATTCGACCGCTGGTCCAGATCATCATCGGGCTTAACCTCCACGGCGAGGAAAAGCTGCCGCTCCAGGGGCCGGCCATCATCGCGGCCAACCACAACAGCCACCTCGATACCCTGACCCTGCTTTCCCTGTGGCCACTGTCAAAGGTGCACCAGGTCCGCCCGGCCGCCGCCGCCGATTACTTTCTCAGCAACCGGGCAATGGCCTGGTTTAGCTTGAACATCATCGGCATCGTGCCCATCGATCGGACTCGCCAGCAAAAAGAGAGCGATCCGCTGGCCGATATGTCGGCGATCTTGGACCAGGGTCAAATCCTGCTGCTTTTCCCCGAAGGCTCGCGCGGGACGCCGGAAGAGCGCAGCGAGTTTAAGAGCGGGGTCTCGCGCTTGGCCGAACTGCACCCCGAGGTGCCGATCGTGCCGGTCTTTATGTACGGCCTGGGTAAATCGCTACCCCGGGGTGATTTTCTGCTGGTTCCTTTCTTTGCCGATGTGCTCATTGGCGATTGGCTCTACTGGCAAGGATCGGTTGAGGCCACCCAACAAGCTTATCAGACGGCGATGGATACCTTGGCCGAGCAGCTTGAGAAACCGCCTTGGGAGTAATTTTAGACGGTCATCCTTTTTCCCAGGTCGCGTAAGATTTCGAGTAGGGGTGAGATGTCATCCTGACTCATCCGTGGATTGACGATACAGGCTCGCAGCCAGAAATTACCCCGAATGGTCGTCCCGGACAGGAAAAAGCGACCGCTCAATTGCAGCTCGAGCAGCAGCTTTTGATTAAGCGCGTTGAGTTGCCCTTCGCCCACGCCAGCCGGTTTGTAGCGAAAACAGACAATGCTCAGGCTCCGCGGCTCCAGGAGCTCAAAGTCCGAGCTGGCTCGGACCTGGTCCGCCAGGCTCTCGGCTAAGGTAATATCTTTTTCAATGGCGGCTTTATAGCCCTTGAGACCGTGGTAGCTCAGCGCCATCCAGATCTTGAGCGCGCGAAAGCCGCGGGTTTGCTGCACCCCATACTCGCTAAACCAGCGCGGCCCGCTGACCCGTTGGGCCGCCTCGTCCATCGCCAGATAGGGGGGGACCAGGCTAAACGCGGCGCGCATGAGCTCGGCGTCTTTGACCAGGACCAGGCCGGCTTCGACCGGGACGTACAGCCACTTATGGGGATCGAGAGCCAGGCTGTCGGCCAGGTTGATGGATGCCAGAGCCGGCCCGTACCGGTCGCTCAGGATGGCCGGCGTTCCATAGGCGCCGTCGATATGGAACCAGAGGTCGTAGCGCCGGCAAAGGTCGGCGATCTCGGGGAAGGAGTCGATGGCGCCCATATTGACGGTCCCGGCGCTGGCCGCGACGGCCATCGGCCGGTGGCCGGCCTCGAGATCGCGTTGGATCGCGCTTTCCAGGGCAGCCAGATCGAGCCGGAAGTGGGCATCATCCGGAATCACACGGATATTTTGACGGCCGATCCCTAACAGTTCAACCGCCTTGGTCAGGCAACTGTGCCCACCCTCGCCGACATAAACAATTAGCTTTGCGGTTGAAGGCTGAAGCCCCTCCTGGCGCACATCGGGCTCGGCTTTAGCAAAGCGGGCCACGGCCAGTCCCGTCAAATTCGCCAGAGAGCCGCCACTGACGAGCAAGCCACCCGCGGCCAAGGGAAAGCCGGCAATCTCCTTCAACCAGTTGACCACCTGCTGCTCCAGATGAACCGAGGCATGGTTGCCACCAGCGACGCTGGGGTTCATAGCGGCAGCCAGGCTTTCGGCAAAGATGCTCAGAATCACCGGCGGCGGGTTAACCCAGCCGGCAAAGCGGGGATGGCCGTTGCCAAAGGGGTAGGGTTCAATCTCCCGGGCGAACTGCTCCAAGATCTCGGTGGCGGGACGGCCCTCCCGCGGCACCGGGGTAGCCAGCCACTGCTGGCGCAGTTCGTCTGGAAAGGGTTGAAAGACTGGCTCTGATGGCAGTTGGGTTAAATGCTCGGCCACTAAATCGACCACCTGATAACCCACCCGCTTAATTTCCTCAGCACTCCATTCCCAAGGGGATGATGCAGTCATTGTTTGTTCTCCTGTTGTGAGTTTTGTCTCATTATAGGTAAAATTTCGGATTATGCTGCCTTTAAGAGGTCTTTTTGAGCCAAGCAAGATCCAGCCTCTCTTCCTCCAACTCCGCTTGTGTAAAGGGGCACGACTCGCCTCGGGCGCCTATATCTCGTAAAATAAGGTCAAGTCTTGATCAAGGACGCGAACCGTGTTTGCCCCAATTTTAACCACCAAACTTTATATTCCCCCGCCCCGGCCGAACCTGGTGCCCCGGCCCCGCCTCATCGAGCGCCTGCGGCAGGGGCTGTACCGCAAGTTAACATTGGTTTCGGCGCCGGCCGGCTTTGGTAAGACCACCCTGGTCACCGACTGGCTGCATCACCTGGAGCGGCCGGCCGCCTGGCTCTCGCTGGATGAAGGGGACAATAATACCCTCCGCTTCCTCAGTTACGTCATCGCGGCCCTGCAACGGATTGAGCCGGCCTTGGGCAAGACCACCCAAAGCTTGCTGCAAGATCCCCAAAATTTTTCGCAGGAAACGGTGGTTACCTCCCTGATCAATGAAATTGCCGGAGTTGAGACCAGCTTTGTCTTTGTGCTGGATGATTACCACGTGATCGAGACGCCGGCGATTGACGAAGCCCTTGGTTTTCTGCTGGATCATCTCCCCCCGCAAGTGCATCTGGTGATCGTCAGCCGGGTCGATCCGTCGCTGCCGCTGCCTCGGCTGCGAGCGCGGGGCCAACTGACCGAGCTGCGGACCGATGACCTACGTTTTTCCAGCGACGAAGCCGCCGCCTTTCTCAATCAGGTTACCGGTCTCGATTTCACACCAGCGGATGTGGCCGCTCTGGAAGATCGGACCGAAGGCTGGATTGCCGGCCTGCAACTCGCCGCCTTGTCGATGTCCAGAACAACGGATGTGGCCGGCTTTATCGCCGCCTTTGCCGGCAGCCATCGCTATATCATCGACTACCTGGCCGACGAAGTCCTGGATCAGCAGCCGCCGGAAATTCGCGATTTCTTGCTCAAGACCTCTATTCTAAGCCAGTTGTGCGCGCCCTTGTGTGATGCCGTCATGGGGGCAGACGCCAAGCCGGCTGCCGGCCCCGATGCCTCGAGCCAGAAAACCCTAGAATATCTGGAGCACGCTAATCTGTTCCTCATTTCTCTGGATGACCAACGCCGCTGGTATCGCTACCACCATCTGTTTGCCGATCTTCTCCAGCAGCGGCTCCATCAGGCGCTGGACTTCAACGGCCAGTTAACGGCTTTACACCGGCGGGCCAGCCGGTGGTACGCGCAGCAGGCCGTCCGCGCCGATAACCTTGAGTTGGCGGATCAGGCCATTCAACACGCCCTCAAAGCGATGGATCTGGCCCAAGCCGCCCAGTTGGTAGCCCAGTTTGCGCCGCCGGCGATTATGCAAGGTAAGGTGACCGTGGCCAAAAACTGGCTCGAGACGCTGCCGATGGCACTGATCCACCAGAGTGTCATCCTGTGTTTGGCCCAGGCCTGGATCTACTTTTTTACCCAACAGCTCGAGGAGATGGAAGCCATTCTGGAGGTGGCGGAAGCCCAGCTCGCGGCCGACCAGGCTCCGGATACGCCTGAGTACTTGGGACGTCAAGGCGAAATAGCCGGCTTGCGGGCCTGGGTCGCTCGCAACCGGGGCGAGATCGATCAGGCGATTCAGTTGGCTCTCCAGTCGCTCGAGTATCTGCCGGAGGATCGAGTTTTTGAGCGAGGCCTCAATAGCCTGTTTTTGGCCAGTACGCTGGAAGATACAGGTGATATTCCCTCGGCGGTGGCGATTTTAGAAGAAAGTATCAAGCTCTCGTATGCCGCTGATAATATCCTGGCGGCGATGGGCGCAACGGCTTACCTGGCCGATCTGCAATACATTCAAGGACAACTGACTCAGGCCAAAGTGACGTTGCTGCAAGCGATTGACCAGGCTCGATCGGAGCAGTTGGATACGCTGCCGGCCAACGCCGAACTGTGCAGTATGCTCGCCGATATCTTTTACGAGCAAAACGATTTGGTGGCGGCCGAAGCCTATATCAATGCCGGTCTGGCCCTGACGGCTCACGGTCTGTCAACTTTACCCATCAACGCGGTGCTCTATCTGAAAGTTGCCTGGCTGAACTGGGCTAAGGGAAACCTGGCTGCTACCCAAGCTGCTCTAGAGCAGGTAAATCAGCTTCATGCTTACCCCTCTGCCTCTCGCCTCATTGAGATAATTATGGCCTCTCGGGCGGAACTTGCTTTGCGCTTAGGTGATTTAGCGACCGCCCGAGAATGGCGCCAAACCGTGAATTTGGATGTGACCGAGCCTTTAACCTATCTACGCGAGTTTGAGCTGATCATTCTGGCCCAACTGCTCGTTGTTCAGGCCGGCGCGGTTTCTACCCCGGGCGGCATTCGCCAGCAGGGCTTGGATTTACTGGCGCGTCTGGCTGAATTTGCGGCCACAGGCGGGCGTATTGGCCGGCTGATCAGGATTTTGGTCTGGCAAGCGGTGGCTTTTCACCAAGCCGGGGAGCTATCTCAAGCGGTTACCGTTCTGGGGCGGGCCCTGACTCTGGCGGAACCGGAAGGTTTTATTCGGACCTTTGTCGATGCCGGGCCGGTCGTGGCTGCCCTGCTAGGCCAAATTCCGGTGACCGGTTCCACCCCACTCTACGTTAAGCGACTGTTGGCTGCTTTCCCCGAGACTGCGGCTCAAGGTGGCCCCTTACACGTGACCGATGGCCAAGGTGCCGCCCCGCGCCAGCCTGCCCCTGGCGCGCCCCCCCCGGCCACCGAGGCGCTAATCGAGCCCCTCAGCGAGCGCGAGCTGGAAGTCCTCGGTTTGGTCGCGGCTGGCTTGTCGAATAAGGAGATCGCCGACCAACTGGTGCTGGCCGTGAGCACGGTCAAGCGCCATATGAGCAACATTTACGGTAAACTCGGCGTGAGTAGCCGGACCCAATCTCTGGCCAGAGCCCGGGAGTTAGGTCTGCTGGTCGATTGAGAGCGGCTCCACCCGATTTGCTGGCTACATCCCCTAATACATCCCCCGATACATCTTTGGCGGCATTACAGCCCCGGTCCAGTCTGATACACTTAAATTATAAAATATGACCTTGATTCAGGTTCGAGAAAGGTGTCAGATCTATGGCCAATCAATACCAAATCCGGGTTAAAGGCCAACTCGACAGTCGCTGGTCAGACTGGTTTGAGAACTTCACCATCACCCCGCAGGCTAATGGCGATACATTAATTGTTGGATTGGTCACGGATCAGCCGGCCTTGTATGGCTTGCTTAAACGCATCCGCGATCTGGGCCTGCCGCTGTTGCTCGTTGAACGGCTGGATTGAGCAACCCAGACCGTTTTGAGGCGTAGAGTTAACTAAATCAGGAGGAGCCAATGTCACGTTTCATCCAGTGGCAAACAAATCCAATGCGCCGGGCTGCGAAGTAGCCGGTTCGTTTGTTGCTTTTCGGCTGCCGCACCCCAAAAGATGAAAATGGGGGATTCGGGGGGTCACCCCCCAAGCCCCCCGGCCTGCGGCGCTAATTTCTGAGGAGACAATC
>CALMIS010000023.1 GCA_937864185.1 uncultured Chloroflexota bacterium | reverse complement strand
ACCTTCTTCGCTAGGTCTTACCCTCTCTTTTACAGAAACTATCTTACACTATCGACGTTAGAGAATCTTGCATCTGATTTTGCCAGCACCATGCTAACAATTTATGCACTAATTGTAACTGTTTCACTCATCGGAATTGTGGTTCTTGTAACTCGTGCCAATTGGAGTAGTATAGAACCTTGGACATTTGTGATATTTGGTACGCCTTTTTTGAGCTATTTAGTAAGCCTACTCATCCAACTCGTATTTAGAAAAGAGCTTTCGCTGAAACCAAAAAACATATTTGACTGGCTCAAAAGATATAAACTAAAGAAACTCTCGAAAGAATTTGGCTCAGTTACGTAATCTGTGGTAGCTTCAATCCGTAGCCGCCACCCAAGTTAAGGTCAACGGGGCGATCGCCCTTCCCGTTGCCTCTGCCAAACAGTGCATAAGAATTTCCCTTTACCCCGCTTTTCAGTTAAGCGGTTGCTGTCACCAGCCCCATCGAGCGGTGGACGAAATCGTGAGAGTGCCCGTGGATGAGGGCGAGATTTTGGTCATCATGATGGTGATGACCATCTCGGTGATGAATCTCAAGCACATCCGTTGCGCCGCTGCCGCTCTGCCCCCGGGCTCGATGGCACGGCTTCGAGGAAACGAGTCGCACCGAACGAAATGCGGGCGAATGGCTAATCCTGGCTTAAATTGAAAGTAACTTGGGCCACCATCATCACCCAAATGTGGGTTATCAAGAGGGATGAACTTGAGATTGATTAAGAGCAAGGTAGAATATAGTGTATCTTCTCAATATTCCGGGGTGGACGAGGCCTGAGCTTGTCGAAGGCCGTTGGTTTCGACAGGCTCAACCAACGCTACCGCAATTTATTGAGAAGATACTTTGGTTGATGGTATTGTAGGAGATAAATGCGAATGACGACCTTAGAAAGTATCCAGCAATACGCTCGAATGTTGCCAGACCCTCTCCAACAAGAGGTACTGGACTTCGTAAAATTCTTGTTATTTAAACGAGAACAAGAGACGACACCCGAACATAATGAAATCGAGTGGTCAGATTTTTCACTCGCCTCGGCTATGCGTGGTCTGGAGAATGAAGATACCTCGGTTTACACGACTGATGATTTAAAGGAAGTCTTCAAGTGAGGAAATCAGGCCAAATCATTCTTTTTCCATTTCCGCAAGCTAACTTGGCTGCGGGGAAGACTCGCCCGGCCTTATTGCTTGGCAAATTACCAGGGCCTTACGGGGATTGGTTGATATGTATGATTTCATCTCAATTGCACCAGTATATCAAAGATTTCGATGAAATTGTAGGTACCGATGATCCGGACTTTGACAATTCTGGGTTAAAGACTCCAAGTGTTATTCGGGTAGGACGTGTGGCTGTAGTAGAAGAAAGTATCCTACTTGGGGCAGTGGGTGAAATTGATGCAGACAGGTTAAAACGCATCAAAGAAAACCTCTCAGACTGGCTAAACAAATCATAGCTCCATTCCTTCCACATTAAAATGCCGCCTAACAAGCAAAATCAAGCCGATCCTCAAAAGGTCAGCGAGGCGATTGCCCCCGCTGCCTCTGCCAAACAGTGCATAAGAATTTCCCTTTATACCGCTTTTCGGTTAAGCGGCTGTTGTCATCAGCCCCATCGAGCGGTGGACGAAATCGGCTGAACCGCAGGCGTTGACAAAACTGGCTCGTCCGCCAGTCGCAAACGCAGGCGACGTATCCCGCCAGCACTGAACTGTTCAGTTTTAACGCCTTGCGCCAATTAATGTCCAGGCAGGGTAACAATACAGAGGAGACGGACTCAGCCTGCGGCACGGCACCGAGAATGAAAATCCGGAGGAATCCCAAAGCTAGCTTTGGGATTCCTGTCCAACACCTTATTTTCACAGGAGGTTTCGTTTTATGCGTCACAGTCGCGAGGACGTAATCAAGCGCACTATCCAGGAGTTCAAACTCCTCGATGATCTAGTCAGCAGCCTTACCGATGAGGATTGGAATCGGTTACTAACCAGGCCTGAGACCAAAGACCCTTGGACAGTGAAAGATGCCCTAGCTCATATTACTCATTTTAAGGCCGATGTGGTCAGAAAAATCAAGAAACAACCCATACCCGTAGAGGTCAAAGGGTTAAATGAAACTGACGAAAACCATCTCATCTACGCGCGTTGGCGGGATCGCTCCCCCCAGGAGGTTTTAGCTTGGCACAGGCAAGTTCAGGATGATGTGCTCGCTGCCCTCCAAGATGCACCCGAAGCATGGTTCAGTGGCAGAGAACACCGACCGGAATGGCCTTTCGATCTTGACAGTCACTCTCGCTACCATCGGATCAAGGATATCGAGCAGGCCCTGAAAAAGCCAACTAAGTGAGTACCGGCCCAGTTAAGGTCAAAAGAAAAAACACCCATTAAGTCTTGGGTGTTTTTGTGTGGGCCCTGCAGGATTCGAACCTGCGACCAACCGGTTATGAGCCGGTGGCTCTAACCGCTGAGCTAAGGGCCCAAAATGATAAGAGCGGGCAGCGGGAATCGAACCCGCATAGCTAGCTTGGAAGGCTAGAACTTTACCATTAAGCTATGCCCGCAAATGACAGACAGTCGGGGTGGACGGATTCGAACCGTCGACCTCTTGGTCCCAAACCAAGCACTCTAACCGGGCTGAGCTACACCCCGCAGTCAGTAGCAAAGTATAGTCGATCTTCAAGCAAAAATCAAGATCTTACCGTCCCCACCAGATCTGGCTCATCAGCCAATTAGTGCGCCGGTTGCCATCCCAGTCGACCAGGCGAACCGGCTCGCCACCCTGAGCGCTGACTCGAAAGATACCCCACCGGCCACCCAGATCGGAGACAAAGGCAAGGTCAGTGCCACTGGGGGACCAGACCGGCAGACCCTCGTTGCCGCTGGCGTTGGTAATCTGGCGCGGTTCGCCGCCGGCAGTGGCCACAACGTGAATGTCCCAGGTCCCGCCTCGAGTGGACATATAAGCCACCTGGCTGCCATCGGGCGAAAAGGCCGGGGATTGGTCACTCTCGTGAGTGGTCAGGCGCCGGGCTTCTCCGCCGCGGGTTGGTCTAAGGTAGATGCCGGGATTGTTGCCTTGGGCATCGGTGCCCTGGTAGGCGACCAGGCTGCCATCGGGCGACCAGGCCGGCGTGCGCCCGTCGCCTAAATCGACCGGATTGCCTTTCCCGTCGGCGAAGCCTTCATACATTTTCCAGCGGCCTGTACCCGGCTCTTGCAAAGCGAAGACAAACGACTCGTTGCTGCCGCCCCAGCGCGGCAGCGTGTGCTCGGTGTAAATGGTGACGCGTCGATCTTCCCCGGTGCTTAGATCCTTGACGTGCAAGCCAATCGCGTCGGCCCGTTCAGTGCGATAGACCAACTTGGTGCCGTCCGGACTTAGCGAGGGAAACTTGCCATCAGCGACCAGAAACTCCGGCTGTCCGCCTCCGGCCGGCACCGCCAAAATCTCCCAGCGCGTCTCGGACGGATTGTAGGAAGAGTAGATAATCCGTCCCCCGGCCGCGGCGGCGGCAGGACCAGGCTCGGTGGTCTGGCTGACCGTTTCAGTCTCAGGGCTGGCGGTGGGCTCCACGGACGCCGCGGGAGCAACCTCGCTGGCGTCAGCGGTGGGGGCAACCGGGGTGGCGGCGCCGGCGCTGCGGGCGAGCGGGGTTTCATCGGCAGCGGGCGTGGAGCGCGTTTCCCCTGAGACCTCAGCCTCGCAGCGAGTGCCGGCATTGCGAATCTTGGCCAGCAAACGCGGATGCTCTTCCACTTCATTGGCGTCGATGTACTGAATCTCGGCGCCGCACCAATCTTCCGCTTCAGCCAACCCATCACCCACCGTCTCCTGCGCTTCTCGCAGCCGCTGCCGAACATCGAGATAAGCCGAGTCTTCCTTAAAGATTTGCTCAAACAAGTCGGCGGCTTGCTCCGCGTCGACCGGCTCAGCCAGCAGCGCCTCCGGATAGGCGGAGGCCTTAAACTGCTCTACTTTGGCCTTGGCGTCGTTGGGACGCTCGGCCAGAGCCGCATCAAAAGCAGCCTGCGCTTCGTCAAACTGCTTGGCCTCAATCAGTTCGAGACCCAGTTGGAAGTTGGCTTCGTAAATTAAGTTGGAGACTTCAGCCGGATTGTAATCCGGGTTGATCGTGCGGGCTTTGACCAGCAAGTCCAGCGCTTCTGAAAATTTGGCGGAGTCGAGGCGGGCCTGAGCCTGACCGACCAGATCAGAGGCCGCGTCGGTGCGGATCTCCGAGGTGGGGGTGGGTTGGGAGAGGGCCAGGCGCTGGGCTTCGCGGAGAGCATCTCGGGCTTGATCATTGGTGGGGTTGAGCTTGATCGCCATCTCAAACTCGGCAATAGCCAGTTCATACTCGGCATTGGCCAGGTGAACTCGCCCTTTTTGGTAGTGCTCTTCGGAAGTTTCTTGAGCCACGGCCACCCGCTCGTCGAGACCGTCCCGGATGGCTAAAATACCCAGCCCGCCGAAAAAGACAAAGCCGCAAATCAGTAGCCCCAAGCAGCCCAAACTCATCCGCCGCCAGGTGAAGCGGCGCGGCGGGCTCTCCGCCTCACCCTCGTCTATTGCCGGCAGGTGATCATCGACAGCGGGCGGGCGGCCAGCCTGGTGAGCGGGCTGCTCCGCCTCCGCCAGATAAGCTTGCTGGCGAGCGGCGTATCGCTGCGGATTGGTATATTTTTCGAGCTGGCTATAGTTAGCCGCGGTTTGAGCCTCATCAAGAGGCTCGGGTGGAGGCCAGGCTTCAGTCTCTACCGGCAGTGGCTCATCGACAAAAACCTCTTCGGCCACGTAGAGATCCAACTCCTCCTCAAACTCTTCATCCTCGTCGATGGCCTCGTAGTCAGCCTCGGGCATCGCCCACGCAGTCTCATCATCCGGCTCGTCGAACTCATCGAATTCGTCTTCGAACTCGGCCGGCTCGTCATCGAGGTCTTGGTAGTAGCCCTCGATCGCGTTGGTGTAATCCAGGGGGATCTCGCTGGGGGCCTCGTCTGCTTCGGGATAATGCGGTGGCCCAAAAAGAGCTTCGGGTTGAGGCTCGCCGCAGTACGGACAGGTTGCCCGCGTTTCGTTATAAGACGTGCCACAATTTTGACATTGGTAAGAGAATTCTTCAGCCATAGTTTACCAGCTTAGTTAATTTGATAGCTTAGCAGGGATTGGTCTGCTTGATCAAGAATTTCAATCGTCGTGGCTGTGGCAGGCAGGGACCAGGAGAGGGGGGTCGTTGGCTCCGCGGAAAAAGCTTCGTCGAGCAGAATTTGGCTGCCTGCTCGAATTTGGAGCCGGCCCTGCGTTGGGGTCGAGACCAAAACCGAGAGGGTATCGCCGGTCAGGTGAAGGGCGGCGGCCTCAGTCACCCAGGTTAAGCCGCCGAGCTGGGCCACAGGCCACCACTGTTCCTGCCAGGTTAAACTCGCGCCCGCCGCCACACTGATGTCGTCCTCCGACCAGAAGCCGGCGTTGGCGCCGCCCCAGATCTCAAAGTACTGGGAGTTATTGTCTGTGTAGCTGCGGTCGTAAAAGTTCCGGCCGAAGGCGAACAGTTTACCGCTGCCCGGCTGGTCGTAAGCCAGGCGAACCACGCCTAAATCGGTGTCGGGATTGTACGCCCCCAGAAAAGGCGCTGTCTGATTGGGGACAAAGAAGCCCAGGTAGTCGGCCCACTGATTGTAATCACGCAGGTCGACCGGGCCAATCTGAGGCCAGGGCGCGCTTTGCTTCGCCTCCGGCAGGCTCCAGCCGGATCCGCCCCGGCTGTGAATGATGATCTGGTCGGCGGGCAACACGAACCGGGTGTTGGGCGACATGGTCCCCGCCCCGAGCGTCAAGGCCGCGTTGACCCACAGTTGGATCGGCGCTGCTTGAGCACTGTTGTTGACCAACCGGGGCGTCACGGTGAAGAGGGCTTTATGAGCCGGCAGGCTAACCCGCACTTCGAGCCCGACGCGATCCGGAGCGGTATCGCTGAGGATTATGGTGGCGCCCTCAGTGGTTTGTTCCACCTGGTAGCGCCAGGGGATCCCAAAGCGATAGCCATGCTCTTGGGTGGGATAGGCCCAATCCATACCGCCGGTGGCCAGCCACCAATTTTCGTCCGGAGGCTGCAAAACCCCGTAAACGGACGGCTTGACGACCGGATTGTGGTAAAAGATTTCCTGACCGGTGGCTTTGGTTACCGCGCTATAGAGCCGGCCCCCTAGCTCCGGCAGAAACGTCAGGCGCAAGTAGGGATTCTCCAGCACCACGCCCTGGTAAGCGGTGGGCACCGGGGTGTGCGGTCCGGCGTTGTTATAATTGCTTCGTTTGAAGTGATAAACCGGAATGTTGTAGACCGGGTCGATTTGTTCGTTTAAATAGTCACGGAAAGGATAGGTGGGGAGGGTGACGGTGGTGGAGTAGACCTGCACGCCGGAGGTCGGTGTCGACACTGTAGCCGTGGGCCTGGGTGTCTCCGGGGGGGCCAGAGTCGCAGTCGCGGTCGACTCTTTAACCACAATGGGCAGCATCGTGTCGGTGATGGTGGCTGTAGGCACCACCGTATTCGCAACGACAGGAATTTCGGCTGCCACGGTTGATGATTGGGCCAGACCAACAACCGTGTCCGAGCGCGCCGGTTGGGAACAGGCCGCGATCGCCAGCATTGCGACCACGATTAAAATAAAAATTGCCAGCTTCGTACATTTTTCCATACGAAAAAGGTATGATAGCATCGAATTTGGGGTCTGTCCAACGGGGAGTAGGGAGCAGGGAGTAAGGAGCAAAAGATACTTGTTTGCTTCTTGCTTCTTACTTCTTACTTCTTACTTTCTACTTCCTACTTTCGGACCGGCCAGTCCGGGTTAGGAATTAATCCTGATTATGGTAAAATATAACGCTATATGAGTCTTCAGCAAAATGCACGGGTAGAAGTGATCGGTCACGATTGGGCGCTTGAGTTACTCAAGCGGCAGAGCGATGCCGGCCGGGTGTCGCAGTCGCTGCTGCTGGTTGGCCCGCCAAACATCGGTAAAGGGACGGTGGCCCGGTACCTGGCTCAGTATCTGAACTGCCGGGCCGAGTCGGGCGAGCGGCCGTGCGGGCACTGTCTCTCTTGTCGCAAACTGATGAGTGGCAATCACCCCGATATTCGCCTGTTGGATGCGGCCGAGGCGCTTAAGATCGACCAAATCCGGGATCTGCAGCGAGAGCTGTCGCTGTCGGCGGTGGAGTCCCGCTATCGCGTGGCTATCCTCTGTAACTTTGAGCGAGCGACGCTGGGGGCTGCCAACGCCTTACTCAAAACGCTGGAAGAGCCGACCTCACAGGTCGTGCTCGTCCTGACGGCGGTGGAGCCCGGCAACTTGCTGCCGACGATCGTCTCGCGCTGCCAGGTCCTTAAGTTGCGGCCGTTGGCTCAGGCTGACGTGCTCGAGGCCTTGCAAACCCGCTGGCAGCTCGACTCGGCCCGGGCGGAGCTGCTGACGCAACTGGCCGCCGGTCGGTTGGGATGGGCGGTCAACGCCTTGAGCGATGAGGGGTTTCTGACTCGCCGTCGCCAGCGGTTTGAAGATCTGCTCGATCTGCTCCGAATGCACCGGGCTGAACGGTTAGCCTACGCCGCCGATCTCAGCCGAGATGGTGCTGCTCTAAAGGAGGCGCTCCTCTTGTGGTTGATCATTTGGCGCGATCTCTTGTTGCTTCAGAGTGGCGGTCAGACCAGAATTATCAATCTTGATTGGCTAGAGTTGTTGCGCCAACTGGCCCAGCGCAGCACGCTGGGCCAGGCCAAGGAGATGGTCGATCGCTTACAGGCCACTTATCAAAATTTGGAACGGAATGTAAATCCCAGGTTGAACCTGGAAGTTGCCCTGCTAAAATTACCGCAGTTTGTAGATTTAGAGATTTGATAAAGCGCGCTTTTTGCTCCGGGTAGGGTCAAGAGCGCTGATGAATAAAAGGATGTTACTATGCCGTGGATTGTCGGGGTAAGATTTAGACCGGTTACAAAAGTTTACTATTTTGATCCCAGTAACGTGGAAGGCCTTGAGCCGGATCAGCGGGTGATTGTGGAAACTTCGCGCGGGGTGGAGCTGGGGGTCGTGGCTCAGCCGGTCCACGAGGTACCGGATGAAGAAATAAAAGGTCCGCTCAAGCGCGTTATTCGCCCGGCTACGCCGGTCGACCTGCTGCAGGTGGAACATTACCGCCTGCAAGAGCAGGTGGCTCGAGAACAGTGCGAGGCATTGGTCCGAGAGTTGAACGTGCCGATCAAGCTCATCGACGCCGAGTATAGTTTTGACGGCTCGCGCCTGACCTTTGCCTTCACGGCCGAGCAGCGGGTTGATTTTAGAGACTTAGTCAAAGCTTTGGGGCGCACCCTGCAAACCCGGATCGAAATGAAGCAGGTTGGGGCTCGAGATGAGACCAAGCTGCTGGATGGTTACGGTCGCTGCGGGCGGCAGTTGTGTTGCTCAAGCTGGCTAACCGAATTCCATCCGGTCTCGATCAAGATGGCCAAAAACCAGTCGTTGCCACTGGCCCCGAATGAGATTTCGGGATTGTGCGGCCGCTTGTTGTGCTGCCTGGCCTATGAAAATGATCTGTATAGCGACTTGCGGGAAAGCCTGCCCCGGGTCGGCACCCAGGTCAAAACCCCTCAAGGCACAACCGGTTTTGTTAGGGGGCTCAATATTATTCAGGAGCGGGTGCTGGTCAAGCTGGAGGAGGAAGAAGAGCAGTACGTTGAATATGACGTTTCGGAGATTGAGCTGGTATCGCGGCGGGAGAGTGCGCCGGCTGTGGTCGCTGAAGAGCCGGCGGCCGCCAAGCCCTCAAAACGCAAGCGGAAGCGGCGCAAGAAAAAAGCGGAAGATACCACCACCAGTGAAAGTTAAGCCAAGCTATGTCGTTACCCATTAATCTGCTCCACCTGGCCGATATTCATATCGGCATGGAAAATTATGGCCGGCTCGACTCGCGCTCCGGGCTGAACAGCCGGGTGGTCGATTTTCTGCGCCGCTTGAGCCAGACGATTGATCTGGCCCTGGAACGCGAGGTGGATGTCTGTATTTTTGCCGGCGATGCTTACAAGAATCAGCGACCGAATCCTACCTTCCAGCGGGAATTTTCTCGCCGGATCAAGCGCCTGGCCGATGCGGGGGTGCCGGTTATTCTTTTGATTGGTAATCACGATATGGCCACTGCTGACCGCGCGGCCAGCAGTCTGGACATTTTTGGCGTGCTCGGGGTGGCGGGGGTGATTGTGGCCGGGCGGGAGGAAGTGCATCAACTGACCTGCCGGCGGGGTCAGCCGCTGCAAGTAGCGACGGTGCCTTATCCGCAGCGCAGCCGGCTGCTGGCCCACGATGACTATAAAAATATGACTTTGGAGGATTTAGATCTGGCTCTGGGTGAAATTATGCAAAAAAACCTGGCCGATCTGGCCGCCGAAGTCCAAGAACAGCCGGACATCCCGGCGGTACTGACCGGTCATTTCACCGTCAGCGGGGCTAAGCAGGGCAGCGAGCAGAGCGTCATGATCGGCCGCGATGTGGTGGTGCTGAAGAGTCTGCTGGCCGACCCGGCCTGGGATTATGTGGCGCTCGGTCATATCCACAAACACCAGGAACTCAACGGGGGGGCCCGCCCGCCCATTGTTTACCCCGGCAGTCTGGAGCGCATCGATTTTGGGGAAGAGGGCGAGCGCAAAGGCTTTGTCATGGTAGAGTTGGAAAAGGGGCGCGCTACGTGGGAATTTGTGCCGGTCGAGGCCCGGCGGTTTGTCACAGTCCGTCTGGACGTGACCGGCAGCGACGATCCCATGGCTCAGATTTTGGATGAGTTAGAGGAACATAACTTGACTGAGGCGGTCGTCCGGGTAATCATCAAAGCGACCGAGGCCCAGGAGCCGCTGCTGGATGACAAGCCGATTCGCCAGGCGCTGCGGGAGGCCAGCTATATCGCCAGCATCGCCCGCGATATCGACCGGGCTCAGCGCCACCGGCTGGGTGGTGTCTCGGCCGAGGAGTTGACACCCCGCCAGGCCCTGGAATTGTACCTCGACTCAAAACAGACGCCCGAGTCGCGTAAGGCTGAGTTGTTGCGCTATGCTGACCCAATTTTTCGGGAAGAATAAGGCGCTGGTTGGGCTATTTACTGGCCTGTCAGATCCAAAGCGGGGATTGGCGGGAGCTCTCCGCTGTACAACCACCTGTCAAAGAAAGGCCCCCAGTCTTGCCCACTCACCTCTCCCGCTACGGCTATAAAATCGGCGGTAGTCGCATTGCTATCTTGAAAGCGTTCATAATATGTTCTCAGGATATCAAAGAAGACTTCATCGCCAACCTCTAGCCGGAGCGCGTGGAGACTTAAGGCCCCCCAGTTATACACGCTCCAATTAAAGAGGTTGTCCGCCAGAGGACGGCCGGGGGGAGGCAACTGCTCTCGCATCACGACCGCACCGTTGTAGAGATTCCTGACCCACTCCTGCAAAGCGTCCGGTCCCTCGGTGTGCTCAAGCCACAGCCCTTCGGCATAAGTGGCAAAACTCTCATTTAACCAGATGTCGCTCCAATCCGCCAGGCTAACACTGTTGCCGAACCACTGATGGGCTGCCTCATGGGCTACAACCAACTCCGCGGACTGAATATCGTCGGGATTGATCAGATCAGTGCCAAAGATGGACATCGTTTGAGTTTCCAGGGCGCCCCCAATGTTCGCATCCACCACCACAGCGCCGTAGGCCTCGAACGGATAGGGGCCGAACAGCTCACTATACAAGGCGAGGATCTCGGCCTGGCGGGCGAATGGCTGGCGAACGGCTTCATCCAGGCCGGCTGCATAGTAGTTGCGGATCAAAACACCGTTCGGATCTGGCTCAGTTTCAACGTCAAAATCACTGATATTGATGGTTGCCAGATAACTGGCCATTAAATCACGCGCTTCCCAGACGAAAGTGGTCGAGTCGCCGTGCTCAACCGTTTCGACCAGCAGCCCATTGGCCGCCACCTCTAAGGGCTGCGGGACGGTGATTCGAAAAGTATAAGTCGCTTTATCCAAAGGATGGTCGTTAACCGGGAAGTAGTTGGCTGCGCCATCCGGCTCGCTGACCACAAAGCTACCCCCATCAAAAATTACCCAGCCGACTCGGACAGGGAGAGCAACCGACGTGATCTGTTTGGGGATGCCTTCATAAGTTAGCTCAACAGTAAAGGGCGTGCCTGCTTCCAGCGGGGTCGGTGGGGTAACGGTCAGTTCTTGACCACGGCGATTAAACGTGGCCGGCTGACTGTTAACGGTTACGGTCTCAAGCGTAAGGCCGATAAAATCCAGGTTGAAACTGCCTAAATTTTGCGTTGCTTCAGCCTCAATGAGGGTGGTTCCCTTAAGCGTACCGCTGTCAATATCGGTGACGGTTAAATCAAGCGTATAGTGCTGGACGTCATAGCCACCGTTGCCAAAGCCGGGATATAAGGAGTCACCCAGGCCAGGGGCACCGGGTTCGAAATTGGGTGTCGGGGATGCCGTTAATGGATCCCCTGCCGGCGTTGGATCGGAGCGTTCCCCGGTAGCTCTTGCCGTCGGCGACATGCCGACGGAGTTAGGGGCACTATTCTGACATCCAAACAAGAAAAGTAAGAGCAAGGGCAAGGTAGCTACCCATTGCAATCTATATTGACGGTTCATCTGCTCTTAATTTCAAAATAAAGGTCAAAGATGCCGGCTTACCTCGACCTTAGGCAGGGTAATCCCGATCTGCTTCTGGTACTTGCCCTTCTTGTCGGCGTAGGAGACACGGCATTCTTCGGTTGCTTCAAAAAAGATGACCTGAGCGATCCCTTCATTGGCGTAGATCCGGGCCGGTAGAGGGGTGGTATTGGAAATTTCAATCGTGACAAAGCCTTCCCACTCCGGCTCAAATGGGGTGACGTTGACGATAATACCGCAGCGGGCATAAGTCGATTTGCCGACGCAGAGGGTTAAAACATTGCGCGGCACGCGAAAGTACTCCACGGTGCGGGCTAGAGCGAATGAGTTGGGGGGAATGGTGCAAACCTCGCCTTTGAATTCGACAAAGGAGCGGGCATCGAAGTTTTTTGGATCGACCACAGTGTTGTTAACGTTGGTAAAGATCTTGAACTCATCGGCCACGCGGATGTCATAGCCGTAGGATGAAACGCCGTAGGAGATGACTCCTTCTTTGATCTGGCTCGACTCAAAGGGCTCAATCATGCCGACCTCGCGAGCCATCTTTTCAATCCAGTGATCAGGTTTGATACTCATAAATTCTCCTCCATTTAGACTTTCCTGAACTCAACTCTCATTACCTGAAGGGCATCGTCCTCGTGACAATCGTCGTTAAAGCTCCATTTGGGCCGGTCTTCGGTCTTGACGTCGTCGGTGCCATAGATTTGGGCCGTAAACTCCACCCGGGTTGGGACTTTGCCCACCTCACCAATGACCAACCCAAACTCACCGTCACCGTCGGTTGTGGCTAGATAAGGGCCACGGAAACCATCTTCATCCCCGGTTACTTGTACGGTCACCCCGGCCATGCGATCTTCGTCTTCATCCTTGACTACGCCAACCACTCCATAGTGAGCGCAGTTTGACTCGCTCTCCGTTTTGACGACTCGATATTTGCCTGAGGGCGAACCTGGCACAGGCGTATTGGTTGGCGTGGCAAGCGGCGATTGAGCTTCGGCTACCGGTGCGGGGGGAGCGGTGGGGGCCGGTGTGTCGGTGGGTGGGGGTGGCGGT
>CALMIS010000022.1 GCA_937864185.1 uncultured Chloroflexota bacterium | reverse complement strand
TGGGTATAGAGCGATTCATCGGTCGGCCCCAGATCTTCGACAAAGAACAACTTTTCCCGAACGCTGGCCGCCAAAGGATAGAGGGCTGGGTTGTTGCGGTCGTCTGGATTGAGTAAGGGCAAAGCCACGTGATTTGGGGTGGCATATTGGACAAAGTTAGAGAGCATAGCCCCAACTTCCGGCTCAAGAATGTAATTAATGAATTTTTCGGCTAAAGCCTGATGAGGCGCCCCGGCCGGAATGCACATATTGTCGGTCCAAATAATCGAGCCTTCCGCCGGGATCACATAACGCAGGTCAGGATGATCGGCCATCACTTGAAACATATCGCCGCTGTATTCAAGGGTCAGGTCCACTTGACCGGCTGCGAGCGCATCCTGACCGGTGTCGGGCAGGTAGGCGGCTATCTGATCCTTCTGATTTTTCAGAAAATCAGCGGCTTCGGCAATTTCCACGTGGTTAGTCGTGTTGGGGCTGTAGCCTAAATATAACAAAATTGCCCCCAGAGAAGCACGAGAGTCATCCAGCAGAGCCACCCGTCCGGCAAAGGCCGGATCGAACAGGTCGGCCAGCCCTTGAATTTCACGTCCGGTCGCTTTCAAATTGTAGCCGATCCCTTGCGTGCCCCACTGATAGGGCACGCAATAACGATTGCCGGGATCAAAGGCCGGGCTAAGGAAGAGGGGATCGATGTTATCCAGATTGGGCACGTTAGCTTTAGTCAAGGGCAGCAGCAAGTCTTCCCGCCGCATTTGGGCGACCATATAATCGGTGGGGACGATGAGGTCATACTGGCCGGGGTTGGCCTGGATAACTGCCAACATCTCTTCATTGCTGCCATAAGTTTCGTAGTTGATTTTGACTTTAAACTTCTCTTCAAAGTTGCTGACGATGATCGGGTCGATATAGGTATCCCAATTATAGATATTGAGGATCTGTTCCTCCTGACCGGCGGCTTGTTCCGGCTCAACTGTCTCTACCGGCTCGCTGACCGGTGCTTCAGCCGGCGCCACGGGGACCGGTTGAGCCAGACCGCAGGCGGCCAGAAGCAGCCCGACTAAAGCGATAGTGATAATGCTAAAAAGCCTTTTGCTCACTTTATTACCCCCAATCTCTGACTTACCCGCGAAAAAGTCAAACTTTTCGTGATTAGCCCACCAAGCGGGCGGCGATGTCCTTATACATCGCTGTCAGCGGATGGTCGGGGTAGCGCAGGGCAAAGATGCCGGCGCTAGCCAGGGTCATCATCTCGTCAGTATGGGGCAGGACTGCCGCCACCTCGCAGTGATAGGTGCTTTCCACCCGGGCTTGAACTTCAGCCGGATCAAAGGCTGGCGGAGTCTTGTTGACGACTAGCATCAGCCGCGGCACATCCAGCGAGCGGGCCACTTCAACGGTGACGCCCGTGCCCTCGTAGTCTTGCTGGTCAGGCCGCATGATAATGATCAGGGCGTGGGAGATCGCAATCGAGAAAAGGGTTTCCTCGTTGAGGCCAGGATGCGTATCAATCATTAAGACATCCAGGTTCAACTCGTTGATCAGTTTGCGAAAGCCGGTCGTCATCAGGCTGACATCGTAGCCTTCGCGCAGCACGTTAACAATCTCGTTAGCCTGGACACTGGAGGGGATCAGATATAAACGGCCGGCCAGGCTACCACTTAGATTTGGCGTCACATCGTGGGCGGTTTGGCCAATATCACACCGGCCCCACAGATAATCGTTGAGCGAATGCTGGATGCTGCTACCGGTCAAACCAAAGAGAATGTGAATCCCCGGCGATTGAATATCGCTGTCGACCACCCCCACCCGTAAACCTTGGGCGGCCAGGAGGGCGGCCAGGTTGGCGGTAGTGTTAGATTTACCGGTCCCACCCCGAAATGAATGAATAGAAATTATTTTTGACACAGCTTGCTCCTTTGACAAAGATACCATGACTCATTCGGCCCCCTACGAACGCGCCTCCTCCACCATCAAGGTGAGCTGGTAGGTTTCGCCATTTAGCGGCAGCACGACTTGGCCGCCGGTTGACTTTAAATCAAAAGTCTGCTGAGTGGCTCCCCCTTCGACCGTAAGCCGGGCCGGCAAATCTTGGGAAGCGCCATCGGAGGTAATAGTGTGGGCCCAGACTTTTAGCTGCCGGGCCGAGGTGGGGGGGAGAGCCAGCCGGGCGGAGCGAAGCCCGGCCACGCTCCGCATTGCGCCGGAATTGGCCTGAAGCGGCTCCTCACCGGTCGGATAGCCCAGCCAGACTTCGGCGGGCATGGCTTGACCGTTACAGGTTACCGCTACCAGGGAAGGCTTGCCGGGGCGCTGGTCGGCGCGAAGTTCAACCACCAGGCGCGGTTTCAGCGCCCCGCCTTTAAGCATCGCGACGGTGCTGCCGAAAACCGCGAGGCCTACCCCAAAGGCAAGTAGGCGGCTTAAGCCACTTTCCCAGATTAAGGCCCCGTGGATAAAGATCACCCCTAGAAAGAAGAAGTAGATCACCCCGAGCAAGATCGGTTGACCCAACAGCCGGTAAACGATCCCCGGCTGATAATCACCTTGGCGGCGGGTGGCGGCCAACAGCAGCGCGGGAAAGATGCCGGCCAGCAGCGGCAGGGTCATCGCGCTAATAACGCCCAAGAGGTTGGTGAAAGTGCCAAAGCCGGTCACGGCGATCCACTCCGCCAGCAGAAAGGCGCCCACAATCGGACTGGTCGCCAGCCAGAAGCGAGCCCGGTCACCGAGACGGTCCGCGGTGGACCGGGCCGGCAGCCGCTCCAGGGCGAGATAAAAGAGGCCTAAGGCAATTTGCACGGCGGCCAAACCCACGCTCAAAACGACCAGAATGGATCCGAGGAGATGGATGATTGGCCCAATCCGCTCGGCCAGGGGGGACAGGACCGTGCCGACAGTGCCGGTCAAGGTTTCCGGCGGAATGACGCCGTTCATAATGATTAGCCATGTACAACTGATGAACAGGTGAAACAAAATGGCCGCCCCGCTGCCTTGAATCCAGGAGCGAGCGCTCACATCACGCCGCAACACGACCGGGCTGTAAGCGGCTATGAGAATGTGCGAGAAAAATACGGACAACATGATCCCCAAAATTGGCTGCCAGATGGCGGGCGTAAAGCTGTTAGACTCAACCAGTGACCCAGTCCCAATCCTTAAATTGGTCGCCTGAAAATAGGGTAAGGCCAACAGCGGGATCACCACCAGAATGGCAATATTGACAAAGACGATGGCCAGCGTGGTGGCGATGGTGGCATTAAGGGATTTGCGAGACAAGAAATAAAGGCAAACGCCAAACAAGACGGCTATCCAGATCTCCGTCGGCAGCCGGGTCGCATCTTTGAGGGTTTCGGCCACTCCCATATAAAAGATGATCAAGACAAAAAAGTTATTGAGCGCCAGGGTGATGGTCATCAAGACCGAGCCGGCCTGGCCCAGATATTCCTGGCACAACTGGCCTAGGAAGCCCAGGCCAAACCAGGTGGTCCGGCTTCGAGCGGTCACTTCGGCCAGAGCCACCGCCGTCAGGAGATTGAGCCCGCCGAAAAAGATCAGCAGCAGGAGGCCCGTCGCCAGCCCAACCTGAGCCAGGGCAATAGGTAAGGCCAGCAGACCGGCGGCCCCCGGTAAGGTTAAGGCAAAGGTCAACCAGAAGGGCGGCAGCCCTTCCAGCCTGGCCGAAACCGTTGCCCCCAGCCAGCCGATCCGTTCCGACCAGGTCAGTTGGGGCGCGTAAAGAGTAGCCAACGGCTGGTGGTAAAGACGTTGGTACGCCTCTTGCACCGCCGGGCTATCCAGGCCTAAAGCCAACCGCAGTTGAGGCACGGCCTGCTCGGTGAAGGGATATCTGTCGGCTAACAACCGGGCCACAGCCGCCCGGATACCCGGATCATCCGGGACCAAGGCCAGCCACTGCGGCGCATAACGCTCAATCGCCTGAATTGTGGGTCGCAGGGGAGGTTCACGACCGATCGCCAACGCTTCCAAAAAAGCGTGGTTACGTTCTTGGAGCGTTGTTTCAGCCAGAATCAAGCCCACCGGCGGCTGTGATTGAGCCATCAACCGGGCCGTCAAATTTTCGATCGCCGCTAGCAAGGTGTTGGCTTTCTTGACCGACCGACCGGGCATCCCCCCCAAAACTTCTTCCCGCGAAATCAGCTTTTTAGGGATCATTCTCAACCTTTCTCAATGAGAGCTACTGATTACAAGCGGCCACTCAGGCCTCGCCTACGCGCTCTGCCTGCTCGACGACCAGACGCACCCGGATGGTGTTTTCCTCCGGAGGCGGCCCCCATTCGGCCGGGGAGAGTAAGCGGATGGGAATGGCGGCCTCATCACCCAATGGCTAAGAACTAGCCAATCGATGGGGCGACTGGGGTTCTTACTCATCCTGGGAGTCACTGGCCTGGAGCATTTGTCGTAAGTTACTGGCCCGGCTGCGCAGACTCTGAAAATAGTCGGTCCCGGTGATCTCGGTCACCTGGCGAGCCTGCTTGGCCTGATCAATCTCGATACGGAGTTCTTGGACCTGCTGTTTAAGCCGCTGTTCACGGGTGTAGACCTTGTCAGCCATCTGTTGAAACACGCGAGCCAACTGGCCCAGCGCGTCGGAACGGGCGGCCACTTCGGCCAGACAGTTCAGATCGAATGTTTCCGACTCGACAGCCACGGCGGCTTCGGTTAGCCGCTCCACCTGGCGCAGATACTCAATTTCTTGATCCCGGAAGCGTTTTTTTTCCAAGCAGGCCCCGATTCTGGCCCGCAAGAGCACCGGGTCAAAAGTTTTGGGCAGATAATCCTGCGCGCCCAGTTCAATCCCCTTAACAATGCTATCCATCTCCTCCAAGGCGGAAATGACAATCACCGGAATGTCGCGCAGGCAGGGGTCGGCCTTCATCGTAGCCAAGACTTCGTAGCCATCCAGTTCCGGCATCACAATATCGAGCAGCACCAGGTCGAAAGACTGCTCGCCGAGCATGGCCAGGGCTTTGAGACCGTTTTCGGCGACCTCAACGGTATGGCCCTGCTTTTTTAAGCCCAGGGACAACTTGAGGCGATTGGTTGAGTGGTCATCCACCACCAGGATGTGACCGGACTCGTTGGGCATAGCGGTTCTCCCTCTATAAATATATCCACCCGGCGTCGGGGCGTAAAATTTTACGCCCTACTCAAGGCACAGCCGAGGGTGACACTGCTTCCCCCCGGAGGCCATGTCGCTTTACCGGGCCGAGTTTTTGGCTGGCCTGGATCCCAAGGACTGTCCCGAGGTAGAACTGGGGTTGATCCGAGAGCGCCAGAGCTGACAGCCCTGGCACGAAGAGACTCACCGCCGGCTGATGAGGTGGCTGGCCTGGAGCGGTCAGCGCAACGCCGCTCTGGCCCAATTCGAGCGCTGCCGCCAACTGCTGACCGAAGCCTTGGAGGTCGAACCGCTGCCGGAAACGCTGGCGCTATACGAGCAGATCCGGACCGGCAAGTTCGGCCAGGCCGGCGACGAGGCATTCCGGCTGCAGACAAACGGCCGTCACGCCTCAACCGATTCTCCGCTTGCTTCGCCCTTACTCCCCTGTCCCTATCACGGTCTGTCCTTCTTTCATGAAGAAGATACCATTTTTTTCTTTGGCCGAGAAATCTTTACCCGGCGCCTGGTTGAGGCCGTTCACAAACAATCGTTAGTGGCAGTGATCGGGCCATCGGGCAGTGGTAAGTCATCGGTGGTCTTTGCCGGGCTCCTGCCTTTCCTGCGCCGAGAACCCAACCTCTGGTTGATTGCCGATTTTAGACCCGGTCGCCATCCGTTCCAGGCTCTGGCCGCGGCCTTGCTCTCGTTGTTGGCTCCCTCTCACCGCCAACCGCCCCCGCCAACTGACATTCACGCCCTGGCCGAGCAGCTTGACCAGGGACAGGTTTCGCTGGTTGAACTGGTGGGACGAATTCGGTCCGACAATCCGCGGGCCGGGCCCATCCTCTTGGTCGCCGACCAATTTGAGGAGCTTTTTACCCTCTGCCCCCAAACCGAGGTGCGCCAGCAGTTCATGACCTTACTGCTAGAGACCAGCCAACTGCCCCCTTCTCAGTTTTGCTTGCTCTTTACGCTGCGTGCAGACTTTTTGGGCCAGGCCTTGGTCGAGCGGCCGTGGTCCGATGCCCTCCAGAATGCCGATTTGAAGTTAGGCCCCATGACCCGTTCGGAGCTAAGCCAGGCTATTGAACACCCGGCCCAGCGCCAAGGCGTTATCTTCGAAACAGGGTTGGTGGAACGGATTTTGGATAATGTCGGCAGCGAACCGGGAAATCTACCGCTTCTGGAATTTGCCTTGACCCTCTTATGGAGCCATCAAACCGAGGGCCGGCTCACGCACGTGGCTTATGAAACCATTGGCCGGGCCACCGGCGCGCTGGCCCGGTATGCCGATGAGATTTATCACCAGCTCCAGCCGACAGACCAGGAACGAGCCCGGCAAATCTTTATCCAGTTGGTCCAGCCGGGCACCGGTCCGGAGGGTACGCGCCGGGTGGCCGATCGCCCCGAAATCGGCGAGGGAAACTGGCCGCTGGTCCAACGTCTGGCCGATGCGCGTTTAATTGTCACCAATCAGGGCGTGGAAGGTCAGGAAACCGCGGAGATTGTCCATGAAACCTTAATCCGCAATTGGGACCAACTGCGTGGTTGGATGGCTGCCCCCCGGCCCTTCCGACCCTGGCAAGGACGATTACGGCTGCCACTCCGCCAATGGCAAGCCAGCCAGCGAGACGAAGAGGCGCTCTTACGCGGGGTGCTACTGGCCGAAGCCGAAGGTTGGGCTAAGAGCCGGGCAGCGGATTTGAGCGAGATGGAGCAAGAATTTGTGGAAGCCAGTCTGGCCGTGCGTGATCAGCGCCTCAAAGCACAAGAAGCGCAACTTCAACGTGAATTGAGCCAGGCCCAGGCCCTGGCCAAGTTGGAACGCCACCGGGCCGAAACCGAAGCCCAGGCCAGCCGGCGACTGCGTTGGCTGGTCGCGGCCTTAGCCTTGGTCTTCATTTTAGCCTTTGGGCTGGCGCTCTTTGCCTTCCGCCAACAGCAAGAAGCCGAACGGCAAAGCCGCCGAGCTACCTCAAGCCAATTGGCCGCGCAGGTGGAAACAGTGCTGGATCTCTATCCTCAACGCAGTTTGCTGCTGGCCGTGGAGGCGCTGAACATTACTTTGCAGGCCAATGAACCTCGCCTGCCGGCGGCCGAGGAATCTCTGCGGCAAGCGCTGGCCAACATCAGCGGGCATGGCTTCAGTGGTCACACGGCCCCTATCTTCAGCCTGGCCCTTAGCGCGGATAGTCACTGGCTGGCGACCGGCAGCGCCGATCACACCGTTCGCCTGTGGGATTTGGAGAGCCCGGCCGCGCCCCCGATGGTTCTCACCGGCCACGACGATGCGGTTCTGGCCGTCGCCATCAGCCCTAACCACCACTGGCTGGCGACCGGCAGCGCCGATCACACCGTTCGCCTGTGGGATTTGGAGAGCCCGGCTGCAACCCCCGCGGTTCTCAACGACCACGACGATGCGGTTCTGGCCGTCGCCATCAGCCCCGACAGCCACTGGCTGGCCACCGGCAGTGCCGATCACACCGCCCGTTTGTGGGATCTAACCGATCCGCTCTCCCACTCAATCGTCCTGAACGGACACGACGGGGCCGTTCAAACCGTGGCCATCAGCCCCGATAACCGGTGGCTGGCCACGGGCAGTGCGGATCACAGCGTCCGTTTATGGGACTTGGCCGCCCCGACGGCCGAGGCGCTGGTGTTAAACGGCCATACCGAGGCAGTTCAGATGGTCACCTTCAGCCCCGATCAGCGGTGGCTGGTGTCCGCCAGCGCGGATAGTACCGCTCGCCTGTGGGATTTGGCCGATCCGCCAGGCAGGCCGGTGGTGCTCAAGGGTCACACCAGTAGTCTCAAGGCGGTAGCCTTCAGTCCTGATGCGCGCTGGCTGGCCACGGCCGGCGACTGGCCTGACAACACCGCCCGGCTATGGGATTTGACGGACCCGACGACGATGCCGCTTATTCTAAGGGGCCACACCAGCAGTGTCAGCGCGGTCGCCTTTAGTCCGGACAGTCGCTGGTTAGCGACCGGCAGTGGAGTCAACGGCGATAATACTGTCCGGCTGTGGGATTTAACCACCCCGGCTGAGGCCCCGCTCCTGCTGCGCGGGCACGATGCCCATATCAATGCCTTAGCCATTAGCCCTAATAATCGCTGGTTGGTGAGCGGCAGTGGGGACACCACCGCTCGGCTGTGGGATCTGGCTGACCCAACCCGCCCGCCTGAGCCGCTCACTTTAAAGGAGCATACCGAGTCGATTCTCGGCTTGACCTTTAGCCCTGATCAGCAGTGGTTAGTCAGTGGGAGTGGGGACAGCACTATCCGGCTGCAGAGTTTAACCACGCCGGCCACCGCGCCGATTATCCTAAAGGGGCACGACCAACAAGTCAATGCCATAGCCGTCAGCTCCGACAGCCATTGGCTGCTCAGCGGTGGTCAGGATGGCACGGCCCGCCTCTGGGACCTGACCGAACTGACCACCCCACCGCATGTGCTAACCGGCCACGCAGGCCCGATTTGGGCAGTCGCCATCAGTGCCGACAACCGCCGGCTGGCCACCGCCGGTGGGGACGGGACCGTGCGGGTCTGGTCTCTGGCGAACTTAAACGCCGCTCCCACCGTCTTGGGCGAGCACCAGGAGGCCGTCCTGGCCGTAACCTTTAGTCCGGACAATCGCTGGCTGGTCAGTGGCGGGCTAGATCAAACTATTCGCTTATGGGCTTTAGCAGATTTGGCCGCCGCGCCGCGGGTGCTAACCGGCCATGACTTGACGGTTAGCGCCGTGGCGATAAGTCCCGATAATCGCTGGTTGGCCAGTGGCAGTTGGGACACGACGATTCGCTTGTGGGATTTTCAGGATTTAAGCGCTGCACCGGCTGTCTTAAGTGGTCACGACAGCGGTCTTAGCAGTGTGGCCTTTAGCCCCGATAGCCGGTCGCTAGCCAGCGGCAGTGGCGATAAAACCGTCCGCTTATGGGACTTAACGGATCTGACCGCGCCCCCCGTCATTCTGAGCGGCCACGATCAAACCGTAAGCACGGTGACCTTCAGTCCCGATAATCGCCGGCTGGCCAGCGGGAGTTGGGACAAAACAATTCGGCTCTGGAATTTACGTCTACCCGAGTTAATGACCTTGGCTTGCCAAACAGCCAACCGTAACCTGACTGTTGAGGAATGGCTCCAATATCTTCGACCGCAGGCTTATCAACCCAGTTGCCTCGACCCAGCGCCAAACTAAGTCAGCAGATTTTCTTACAGTTTTGCTACCTCTCCGCAGCCTGATTATAGCTCTGAATGGCCTGTTCAAACGCTTGCTCGTCAGGCAAGAAGTAGCCGACATCGGCAATATAATCCTTGACTGACCGTAAGTAGAAGTTGACAAACGCATCGACTTGCGGTTGTTGTTGGAGTGTAGGGGCACTGACATAGATGTACAGGGGCCGCAGTAGCGGATAAGTACCTTGATCAACGGTTTCCTGACGCGGCGTAATACCATCCACCGCCAGCGCCCTGAGCAAATCCTGATTATTTTGATAATAGGCAAAGCCAAAAAAGCCCACGCCATAGGGATCGTCTTCAATTTGACCGGCTAGCACATCGTCATCCTCATTCTGATCGAGCAGGTTGGCCGCTTGCAGCAGCCTCTCGGCCTCGTCGTTAAACAGCCGCTGCACCAACACATCAAACGTGCCGCTGACGGCAGTGGGGTAGTAACGATTGATGGAGCGATTAGGCCATTCTGGCCTGACCTGCGACCAGGTTACAGCCGTGGACAGGATTTGTTTCAACTCGTCTAGCGTGACCGTCTCGGCCTCAATAAAATCGTTTTGACGACTAACCACAATAGTTATGGCGTCGGTGCCGATTTGGAAGCCAACCGGCTGGCGGTTGTTCGTCTGGCAAAGCTGATGATACTCAGGCGGCAGCGCCTCACTGGCGTTGGCCAGATCGATCTCACCCAGACAAAGCTGCTCAAAGCCGGCCAGGGTACCAATGCTGTCATTGCTAATTTCGCCGGTAAAGCCAGCCTGCACAAAACAGGCCGCAATCCGCTCAGATAGAGGAAACACAGTCGAACTCCCCGACATCCGAATCGGGCCGGTTGCGTTTAAATCAAGCGGGGGTAAAGCGACAAGTTGCTGGTTCCAGTAAGCTTCCACCTCCGCGGTAGTCGGCAAATAGATCGTCCAGCCCACGTCGACCACATCCGGATTGTCGATACAGGTAAAACCGGTTTCGACGCCACATTGCCGGTTGTTAGTGTCCATGATCGCTCGATAATCCAGGGGATTTCCGTACTCCCGTTCAGCGATGTTAGACAGCCAATCGCCAGCCTGAATTTGGTAGGCAGCTCCGCTGGTTGCGGTGGCTAGGGCCGGCACGTCACAGTCGACCTCAACGGGTTGGGGCGGACCTTCGGGCGTAGGCGGATCTTCCGGCCGGGGGGTGTTGTCCGGCGGCGGGGTTGGCGAGCCCGGATTCTGAGCCAGAGTTGCTCCAGCACAACGTTTGGCCGCCCCCAGCCAGCGGATCTGGAGTTGCTCGTAAGTCGGTGAGGCCATCACTTCAATCAAGGCTTGATTGAGGCGAGCTAAAAGCTCCGTCTGCCCGTGGCGGACAACGACAACGTAAGGTTCATCACTCAGCAGCCCGTCCACCTGACAAAGATTAGAGTCTTTTTCAGCCTCAAGCAACTGCGTCAGGATCGGCTGATCGTGGATGACCGCATCGACCTCCCCCTGGATAAGAGCCTCGATAGCCTGCTGCGGCTGGTTAAAAGCCACCACTTTAGCCTGGATATTCTCTCGGGCCCAGGTTTCGCCGGTCGTATTTTGTTGCACGCCCACCCGGCTTGCCTCATCCAGATCGGCGAGGCTACCAATGTCGCCGTCATCTGTCGTCAGCAGGGCCAGACCGGCATTGAAGTAAGGCTGGCTGCACAAATTGGTCTGGCACCGCTCCTCGATGCCGGTAGCAGCGGAGATCACAACATCATATTGAGCGGCGCTTAACTCTTTAAAGATGTTGCCCCAAATTTTGTTTTCGACGTATTTCAGCTCAAAGTTAGCAGTTTCAGCGACCATTTCGATCAAATCAATATCAAAACCGGCTAACTCTCCCTCTTGTTTAAAGACAAACGGCGGCGAGTCGGCGTTGTAGCCGACCTTAATCACGTTTGTTGTCGCCTCCGGCGTGGGCGTAGGCTGGGCTACCTGCCCTGTATTCCCTCCGGGCGTTGGCCCGCTACTAGATGTCTCGGAGGTGCAAGCCGCGATGATCAACATCACCACGCTACAAACAAGCCATAACCCTCTTCTTGGCATCGACAGCACTCTCTATTCTACCCGGCAGACCGTGGGCAGGCCGCTCGGGCTCGGACCAAAGCCAACCGGCAATTCCAGTTTAACCCCGACCGGCGCATCGAAATAAGTGTAGAAGTGATGGCGCTCCAGAACTTCCTGCCCGCGCACCCCCCGGACCTCGGTGATAAACTGCTGAGCCAGAGCAGTTGAATCGAAGCTTATACCAGGGCCTCGCAACGCGTACATATAGAGGGGCCGAATGAGGGGGTCGGGATAACTATCCGGGTTAAAATTATCATCCAGCGGATTTTCGGCCGGGAGATTGCCTTCTCGCACCAAAATGAGCCGCAGATATTGGGGCGGTTGGGTACGCAGCCAGGCCGTGCTAACCCAGTACAGCGAGCCAGGGGTGCTAAGCACGGCATCCAGACAGTGATCATTGCTATCACAAGGAATAAAGTTGCTGGGATAATTGGTTGAACCGGTAAAGCGCTGCAAAATAATGTCAGTTGTCCCACCGCCGGGCCGGGCCAAGACTCGAATAGGCGCCGGCTCGCCGCCGACTTGTGACCAGTCCGTAATGCTCCCACTAAGAATACTGGCCATATCGCGCGTCGAGATATCGGGCACGATGTTATTGATATCAGTCACAAACGCAATGACATCATAGCCGATTTCAGCCGCGCATTGAAGTTCAATGCCGGCGACGGCAAGCTGCTGCTCGCACTGTGGAATTGAACCGAGCGGTTCAGAGGCGGCCAGCAGATCTACCTCGCCGGCCACGGCCGCCTGGCAGCCCAAGACGGTGCCCTGACCAACGATACTGACGTTTACGGTGCGTTCTACCGAGTCGATGAGCAGGCTAAGTTGCTCGACTCGCTGGGCTTGGAACTCCCTCTGCCAGTCGCCGGCCATGGCAATCCCTTCACCCAAGATTGTACTGCTGCCGGCAATCCGCAGCACAGGACTGGGGGCAACAATTTCGGCGACAGGAATCAACAGCCCGGTGGCATCGGCCAAATCCGCAGCCAAACCTAACAGCGAACCGAGAAAAGTCGCCAAAAACAGCAGATACGGCAGGCGCCGCTCGGATTTTTGAATATCTTGCAGCGACTGATCGAGTTCGCTCAGTTCAGTTTCAAGCTTCGATTCTGACTGTACCTTCAATTCTGACTGTGTGTCCAGACTCGGGCTATTTTGATCGGAGGAGGTCATGGTTTGATCACATCCGTCGGTAAGTGGGGGATTTTTGGGGCAATGTGTCGAGCCGTCACAAAAACTCAGGTAAAACCAGGCTCGTTAGCTAACCGACCACAGCATTGCAGCACTATCCGTACTGTAGTCGCAGAGGGTTAATATCTTGTTAACTGTTTTTTAAGAGTAT
>CALMIS010000021.1 GCA_937864185.1 uncultured Chloroflexota bacterium | reverse complement strand
AGGAGGTATGACCATGACGGTTATCACAATTTCCAGGGAGTTAGGCAGCGAAGGCAGCACCATCGCCCAACGAGTTGCCGCGGAGATGGGCTATCGGCTGGTGACCAAAACTACATTCGAAAAAGTCTTGCACCAATATGGTCTTATTCAGCTAGATGAGTTGTACACATCCGTGCCAAGTTTATGGGCCCGTATCGATATCACTAACCTGGAGCTTGTCTCCAGGTTAGACAAAATCATATTGGGTTTTGCTCGGCTTGATAAGGTTGTTCTGTTAGGCCGTGGCGGGTATGCCGCCTTGAACGAGTATGCGGATGTCTTAAATGTGCGTATTCAAGCGCCATTTCAAGCTCGAGTAAAACGGGTTTTGGAAAAAGAAGGTATGGACAATCTGGCCCAGGCCGAGAAAATGGTTCTCAAGAATGATAAGGCCCGCGCTGTGTTTGTGCAGGGATTTTATGGCGTTGATTTTTATGACACCCGTCAATTCCAATTAGTTCTGGACACGGAGGTAATCCCGGTTGATACAGCGGTGGCCTGGATTGTTGAGTCCGCTCAGTTAATGGAGAATCGTTCGTTTGCAGGGGCCAAGACGACCCAAGAAATTGTCGTCGGTCCAGTTTTGAAAGATGCTATTGATCAAGTGCTGATGATGCCTGTTTAGAAAGAGGGGAGGCATAGGCTTCACGAAGCCTTCAGGGGACGAAACGAATGGGAAAGCTTTGCAGTAATTTGGGATACGACTTCAGAGTCACGGCAACGAATAGTCAAACTCGTAAAAGTGCTGCCCGTTCTCAATAATAATCTTCATCTGCCCGGCTAAATTGACCAACTGACCGGTGCCGGAGTCGGGTACCACCTCGAGAATGAGCCGGTTTTCCCCGTGACTCATCACCCCGAAATGTTGCAACACAAATGTGCCCTGCCGGCCCTGCAAGGCGCCGGTGACCTGTTCTATGGCCACGTACCCGGCCGACCCCTCGACGGGCGTGATCGCCGTGAGCATCTCTCCTTGGCTGTGGGCCACCAGGTCGCCCTGAAAGGTTTTGTCAATCGAGAGCCGGCCCAGGCTAAGGCCCTCGCTGCCTGGGGTGAAAGGTTCGAGAGGCTGGAGCTTAACTTCGAATTCGCCTTTAGCTTGCATCGCTTCTCCTTGTTGAGTCCTTGAGCTCTAACAAATCCCACAAATTCCCGTAAAGGTCTTTAAAGACAGCCACCGTCCCATAGCTTTCCTCAATCGGCTCGCGCACAAAGATTACGCCTCTGCGCCGGTATTCGTGATAGTCTCGCCAAAAATCATCGGTATGCAGAAATAGAAACACCCGGCCGCCGGTTTGATCTCCGATCCTCGCAGTTTGTTTTGCCCCCACCGCCCGGGCCAGCAGCAGTTTAGCTCCGCTGGAGCCGGGCGGGGCAACTAGGACCCAGCGTTTGTCTTGGGCGGCCAGGTAAGTGTCTTCGATGAGGCTAAAGCCCAGCCTCGTCACATAGAACTGAATCGCTTCATCGTAGTCCTCTACGACCAGAGTCACATAGCCGATGCTTTGGTTGATTGGATCTGTTCTATTCTGCTGCACCGTGCGCCAGCCAGAGACAGGGTTCGAACTTGAACTGATCAAAGACGGCGACAAAGGAGCCGTTTAACGGGCTAGAAGCATACAGGCCAAAGCGGATCGCTGGCTCGGCCTGCGCCGGCAGCTCGCCACTCGCCATCTCGACCGTGGTCTCGCCTAAAGTGTGAAGATGAAAGATCCGCATCTGCTTAAAATCTGTGCCGTCAATGGACGACTCGATCAAGAAGTCCGGGCCTCGGCGGCTGAGCCGATACCACATCTCCGTAGCGGGCGCTATGTCCGTAGTGGCCCAATCAGAGTAACCCAGGTTGGTGACCACGCTGCCCAGGCGAGAGAGACGCTCATCTTCGTATTCGGCCGAGAGTTTGCACCAGTTATCACTGTTGAGATAGATGACCAGGCCACACTGATCAAAACGGGTGCGATACTCAAACGAGGCTCTGACCGTGAAGGTGAAGTTAAGATCGCTTTCAATGAGGAGCGCGGGCGAATTGTCGTTTCTAAAGCCGTAATAACTGCGCTGCCAAAAATCCGTGCCCGGCTCGGTGACAAGCTTGACCGACTGGGTGGTGACTTCAAATTGTTTCGGCGGGTTAAGCCACTGGGCTGAGGTGAAATCCATCTTCATATTGTTACCCTCTTTACCGCATCCAAGCTTAAGTTAAACTTAGTGGCGACCACTTCAATCACATCATCATAAGTTTGAACCCAATAATGCTTATGGGCGGGGGTTATTTTGCCGCCGAGCGCTTTGCACCACTCTGAGTTCACCACTTCAGCAAAGCTGCTGCTCCCTTCAACCGGCGATGAGTCCAGATCAACCACTCTGAAAGCCAGGACTTTGGAGAAGGTCAGACTGTATCTCATAAAGCTATTAATCGGCTTCGAGGCCAAGGCCCCGTTGATCTCGCCCGTGAGGCGAAGAAAGCCGTGGGGATCATACTCAAAACGCTCGAGATAAATGGCATCTCGGCCTTTTAGGTGACCAACGGCTGTCTCAATAGGATTGAATAGTTGTTTAGCCATTGTTCTCCTCTACCTGAAGGACATTTCAACAGCTCCGCACTCCATCGTAGTTAGGAACGAAGCCCGGAACATGACTCATTTTTGGGCTAAATTTTGACCCGACTGACACAAGTTACTTTAGCATCATTCAAAAAATCTTACCAATCCTGTCAGTAAGGCCAGGCCAGTAGCCCAGGCGCCGCAGCCAAACAGCGGGTTAGAGCTAGCCCCGGATAGCTCTTGCTGGGGCCCGGAGTCGCCCAGTTTGATATAGAGCCGGCCTAGGGCTAATGATAAAATGAAAAGAAGTAAGAATAGCATGAGGTGAGGCAAAAATGACAAACCTACGTGGCGTAATTTTGGATGTAGATGGCACCCTGGTCGATAGCAACGACGCTCACGCCTTGGCCTGGCTGGAAGCGCTTGAAGCGGAGGGGTATGATGTTTCTTTTAGCCGGGTGCGCCGCTTGATTGGCATGGGCAGCGATATGTTGCTGCCAGAACTTTTAGGCCTGGAAAAAGACAGTGAGCAGGGGCAACGCCTGAGTCAGGCTCACACCGAAATCTTTAAGGCGCGGTATCTGCCCCGGATCAAGGCTTTTGATTTGGTGCCGGCGCTGCTGGGCCGCATGGCCGACAGCGGACTGACCTTGGTCGTGGCCAGCTCGGCGCATGAGGAGGAACTGGAGGCTCTGCTGAGCCTGGCCGGGGCGACGGATTACGTCCAAGCCCGAACCTCGAGCGATGACGCCGAGCGCTCGAAGCCCAGGCCGGATATCGTCCGGGTGGCGCTTGCCAAGTTGGGCTACGCGCCGGCTGAGGTGCTCATGCTGGCCGACACGCCGTACGATATCGAGGCCGCTCAGCCGCTGGGCGTGCCGGTCATCGCCGTGCGCTGTGGCGGTTGGGATGACTTTCATTTGCGGGGCGCTATCGCCATCTATGACAATCCGGCTGATTTACTGGCTCATTACGACCAGTCTCCGCTGGCTCAAAGAGAAGGGCTGCCGGTGGAGGAATAGCCCTAAACCAGGCCAGCAGTCTCAGAAGAATTGGCGCTCGGCCGGGTTTAAAGATAGCATGGCTCCGGCTGGAGGTAGAACTAAAGTCTACCCAGCCTAATCTACTCAAAGTGAGTGTATAAGGAGCCATGGAATTTACCATTCGAGAAGCAACCCTGGAAGACGCTGCGCAGTTGACCGACCTGTTACGAGAGCTGGGCTGGCGACCGGATGTACAAACGATGCCGCTTGATCAATTGACGGCGCGGGTGACCCGGCAGTTGGTCCGGTGTCTCGATAATGAGAGCCACACCGTCTATGTCGCCATTGAGGCTGTAGGCACCATTGCCGGCTATGTGACGGTTCATTGGCTGCCGTATTTGATGTATCCCGGTCCGGAAGGCTTCATCTCCGAGTTGTTTCTCCGCGAGGCGGTACGCGGTCAAGGCTTGGGTGCCAAAATGCTAGAGACGGTCAAGCAAGCAGCCAAGGATCGCGGGGGGTATCGTCTGCAATTGATCAACCACCGCCAGCGCGAGTCGTACCAGCGCGGCTTCTACGCCAAGCAGGGCTGGGAAGAGCGTCTGGATGCGGCCGATTTTGTCTTTTATTTGGATTGAGTGCTGGGAAGACAAATTACATCGGTTTGATTGATGTGCCGCTCTACACTGCATTTTCATTACTCGGTATCCTGCCATAGACCGATCATTGCGGGTCCTGTTAACTTCAAACAAAACAAAACGCCCCGGCCTGGCTAGTATCGTTGCCAGAGGCCGGGGCGCGGTTATTTAGTTGGGATTAGCTTTAATCAGATTATAGATTAGCGCATTGATCTTCTTTGCTGGACGCCTGGTTGCGACCCCCGGTCGGGGCTGGACTGTTGGCCTGGCACTGCAGAGCACTATCGATCACGTTGCGAGAGATTTCCAGGCCGGAGCCGCTATTTTGGTTGGCCTGCAAATTGCCACCGATGGTGTTGCGATTGAGGCGAAACTTTCCCGTATTTTGTTCCAGTTGCAGATCGCCGTTGATTCTGGTAGCGATCACCTGAGCATCGCGACCTTGCTTGATTTGGACGCTGCCGCCGACGGTGCTGTTGGTTACTTTAACTGCGGCGTGGCCTTCAGCCTGGATGTTACCATCCACGCTCACCCGGTCGGTGTTCAACCGGCCGCCGGTCAGAACGATGATATTCCCTTCAACCTTGGTGCCGGTTAGCGTACAGGTGGCGCGATCAGGCACAACCAGGTTATCGACCGTGATGGGACCAACCTTACCCCGGCACTCAAAATTGTCTGCCGAAACGGTTGATACGCTCCCAACAAATATCAGCAGCATAGCCAAGAGAGCCATAGATAAGGTGTAAAGCTTTTTCTTCATAATAATCCTCCGTAATAAAAAGGGGTTAATTTTGCGGTAAGGTCTGTCAGCGCGCTTCACTCACCTTCACTAAAGTTATGCCCCTCAATCCGCCGCAAAATACACCTAACGCCTTTTTTAAGGTCACGGGGTCAGCTTGCCGCAAACCAAGGGCACCGAGCTTTTCAATGTTGACCCTGAGGTGAAGGGCTGATATACTTTTTTCCACACTATCTTGTCGAGATTCTTCTACCCTTTCGAGACCCTGGGAGAGACCTTATGCTCATCTACCCCGATGACCGGGTGCTGGTCGCGGTGATGAACAATAAGAAAGATTGGCAGCGCGTCCAGGACGAGGGGTGGTATCGCCTACCAGTTAAACATGCTCCAGCGGGAACGCCTCATTTTGATTACCTGGCTTTTTATTTTACCAGCGCCTTTGGCAGCGATAAGTGGGCCATTCACTATTACGCCCGCATCGAGGGGCATGAATTACTGACCCGCCGCGATTTAATTCCTTCGGAATCGGACCATAAACGGGCGGCCGACTGGTATTACAAGTTGCAGGTGGGTCCGCTCCAACATAAGCTGCCCCCAATTGTCTCTTATAAGTGGCGGCGGCTTAGCTTTCTGGTAAGCACCGGTGATCGGTTTGAAGCCGCAGAAGAAATAAGCGATCTTTTCTTAGATCAATCCCCGGCTGGTCAACCGTTCGTGACTTTAAGGGAACACCAAAGCAAGTTTACGGATAGGGTCCACGAGTAGCGACGGTACAAATCTATAAAGTAAGTTGGGCGGCTCACATAACGCGAGAATCAATGTTCAAACCTTTCATAAGGGTGTTACTACTAACCGTAATACTGATAATTATCTATCCTGATTACGCTTTGGGGCAGGAACAGGACGTTACTAATCTTCAATGGCTAACTTATGCTGATTCACGGTTCGATTTCACAATCCAGTATCCGATGAATTGGACTGTTCAACCAAGAAGCGACGAACCTGGTACCATGGGTGAAGTATTGACTTTCCATAGCCCTTCCCTTCCTAATGGTCAGATGTATGACATTGTAGTGGGTCAGTATTTGTATTCAATTCGAGCCAGTGAATCATTATCCGAATGGACAGACAGGTACAACCAAAAGGCGGGTGATGTTTTTGACTCCTTAACAAGTAGCTCGCTCCGAAAAAATATACAAGTTGATAACTCGGAAGCACTTTTTATCCGTGGAGCATCTCTGACAGAATTTCAATCTACAAATATTCGTCGTGGAGAAACTGTTTGGTTTATCTGGACGAATATACGTAATTCGACAGATGTAATGCAGTTACAGATATATGAGCATATGTTAGCCAGCCTAAAGTTTGGTCCCCAATCTCCTTTGACTCTAAGTGATATATCCCGTTCCAAGTTTCGAGATGAGCCAGCCCATCTTCCCACTACGGGAGCCGGTCAAGCTAATCTCAGGTTTATAAGTTGGATTAGTATCGGAAGTATGTTACTCCTGATAGAGGTATTTTTTATTGGCAGTTAAAACAACAAAATCAAAAATATCGCGTCAAATGACATAAACGATAGAGCAAAGTCGTCCATATATTCACCGGTTAGTTTTCAATCCAAAATAGATGTCCACCGATGTAGTACAGTTGTGTGCGATACGAAGTTGGGTAAGTAGCTGTTCGAACTGGGCAAAGTCTAGGACGAACCTGGTGACTGAACTATGCTCAGGTATAGGGTGACGCTCGCTTCCTTTCTCGACCCCCACACTTTGCCCGTCAAGGCTTTTTTCAAGTGGCAAGTCAGGCTCTTATCAAGTAAAATTAAATATCATCTACTATGCTGAAAATCACTCAATTCTAAGGAACAGCAATGCCTGAAGTATCCCGATTTTTTGGTATCGTTATCTTTATGAACTATAACGACCATTTACCACCTCATTTTCATGCCAGGTATCAGGAACAAGAAGTAACCATTGATATTGACTGGCCTCGTAACCGGCACAATGTCTAAGCGGGCGCTCCGAATGGTCTTTGAGTGGATGGATAGTCATCAAGAAGAATTGCTGAGAAATTGGGAACGAGCGCGAACGCGAGAGGATTTGGAGAAGATAGCTCCGCTGAAGTAAGGAGGAAGTATGTTTTTACACCTGACTGAGGTAAATTATCTGGAAGATTATAAGCTACGATTAAAATTTAATAATGGGATAATTAAGGATGTAGATTTGCGCGATGAACTCTATGGTAAAGTATTTGAACCATTGAAAGAGATAGAGTTATTTAAGCAGGTCGCGGTTAATAGAGACACGAACACAATTGAATGGCCGAATGGCGCAGATTTTGCTCCTGAATTTTTATATGAAGTGGGTCAGGACATCGAGCAATCTGTCACATTGGTAAACGTAGCCTCCGCCTAACCAGTCGTTCCATTTGACCGCCTACCGTCGCAATTATCCACCACACCTTGCCGGCGGTGGCGATTTTTTTTGTGTACCTTGACTTGCTGAGTGGACGGCAAGTGAACTTTGTCATTCGGCGCGGGTTACCCGACAAGGATGCTGGATGAAAAAAAGAACCTTTCCCAAAAATGAGTATCAGTCACATAACTTGATTTTGGAACATTCACCCAGTGAGCCGAATAATCTTAACCAACGTTTTCCCACTCATATTCTGTGTTAATCACAAATTGCTCCTGCTGACTCCTGCGTAGCCTTCAACATCATCTCGACTACTTTGAAATCAATTTTTTCAGGCTTGGAACAGCGGATACAACTGGGAGTAGGGGCACGTCCTCTGGCTCGGGTTTGGGCGGCACTGGTTCCTCGGTGGCAGACGGTTCTTGTTGAAGCCAGTTCTTGACGGTGAGGCTATGGACCCTTACCTGAGGGGTAATGGCCCGCTGGGAAAACCCTTGCTTGGCCAGGCGAACTCGGCCTTGGACAATAGGTAGTCGATTTTGGCCGATTATCAGCTGCAAGCTTTTGAAACGATTGAAAAGTTCCACGCCATCGTTTTCTTGGCTTGGCCTATTCTCCCGTACCGGTTTGTCCAGCGTTTGGCCCAAACCCATTAAACGGGACTGGCTCGTTCTCACCAGCAACTCAGAACTCTGGCTGATATCATTCGTTTGCATCAAGCTGAACACGATCCTCAATTGCTCCAGGTGGCTTGTCAATTGGCGATGCAGCATAATTCGCTCGCTCCGGTCTTGGCCAAGTTTCTGGGCCTTTTTTCTGCTATCACCTCACGAGTCGATGAGGTCATGATGTTGACATAATTACTTTTTTCCCCTGAGTCCAGTAACCTTATTGTAGCCGGCCTGTGAGCATGGTATACTGCCAAGCGAGTTTAGCTTAAGGCAGAAAACAAGGATAGGACTATGCCCATCAAGATCAGCGCCAAGAAATTTGAAGCTCTGGTGGTACAGGCGATGGAGGAACTGCCGGCATTTTTCAAGGACCGGTTGCACAACATCGAAGTCCTGATCGCCGATTGGCCAACCGAGGATGAACTTGAGGAAGCTGGCTTGGAATCGGATGAACTATTACTGGGACTGTATCAAGGCATCCCCTTGACCGAGCGCAACGGCGATTACGGGATGGTGCTGCCAGATACGATCACCCTCTATCGGGAGTGTATTGCCCAGGTCTGCAACACCCCGGAAGAGATCGTGGGCGAAGTCCAGCAGACGGTCAAACACGAAATCGCCCACTACTTTGGCATCAGTGATGAGCGGCTGGAAGAACTGGGCGCATATTAGCCGGAGAAATAACGCTGGCCCAACTACCCAAGTTGACCGAAGCCGGCATCCGCCGTTGAGTGGGAGAGACCTCCCTCCAGCGCGGCCAGAGTTACGCGAGTGGCGACGCGATCCTTCATCCGCATCGTACGCTGGCCAAAGTAGGTTGATAGACCCTCTGATGAGCGAAATTAATCCCTTTCTGTCAGGCGACAGCAGTATCCGCTCGTTGAACCGCGCCCGGATCGCGGCCCTGCCTGGGGTAGCAGTGGAGGACTCTCTCATTGCTGGACTTGTCATCCTCTATTTACCCTATAGATGATCCAGCTCTCTCTACCGATCTCAGCCGTAAAGCAGAGTGTGCCTTATTATGGGACGTCAGATGGAGGAGACGACCTTAAGGCCTGACCGGAACCGGCTTGACCCGCCAGATCTCCTCGCAATATTCTTTGATCGTGCGATCCGAGGAGAAAAAACCAGAGCGAGCCACATTTAGAATCGATTTTCTGGTCCACTCCTCCGGCTGGCGATACGCCTGATCGACCCCCTCTTGAACGTCCAGGTACGACTCAAAATCGGCGAAGACCATATACTCATCGTGATACAGCCAAGAATCGATTAGGGGCCGGAAGACATCGGCATTGCCGTTGGAGAAGTAGCCGGCGGCGATTTGATCAATGGCTTTCTTTAGTTCGCTGTTCCGGTAGTAAATAGGCAACGGCTCGTACCCCCGTTCCTTTATGGCGAAAACCTCGTCGCTGGTTAAGCCAAACAGAAAGAAGTTCTCCGCCCCGACCCGTTCCCGGATTTCGATGTTGGCGCCATCGAGCGTGCCGACGGTCAGCGCTCCGTTAAGCGTAAATTTCATATTGCCCGTGCCCGAGGCTTCCTTGCCGGCCAGCGAAATCTGCTCGGATAGCTCGGCCGCAGGATAGATCTTTTGGGCGATGGTGACATTGAAGTTTTCCACAAAGACTACCTTTAACCGGTCACAAACCACGGGGTCATGGTTGATGACGTTGGCGAGAGAATTAATCAGTTTAATGATCCGTTTGGCCATCACGTAGCCCGGCGCGGCTTTGGCGCCAAAGATAAAGGTGCGCGGCACAATATCCAGGTTCGGATTCGCTTTTAGCCGGTTGTAAAGAGTGATAATGTGCAGGGCCTTGAGGTGCTGCCGTTTGTACTCGTGCAGGCGCTTGACCATCACGTCAAACATGGAGCTAGGGTCGATCATTAGGCCACTCTGTTGGCGAACGTAATCGGCCAGAGCTTGCTTGTTGGCCCGCTTAACCTTGCGCCACTCATGGCGAAAGTCGGCGTCATCAGCACTAACTTCCAGCTCTCTCAGCTGCTCCAGATTTTTGAGCCAACTGTCGCTGATCTTGGCGCTGATTAAGTTGGAGAGTTTGGGGTTGGCCAGCTTCATAAAGCGACGTGGCGTAACCCCGTTGGTTTTATTGTTAAATTTCTCCGGCCACAGCTCGTAGAAATCCCGCAGCACCCGCTCTTTAAGCAAGTTGGACTGTAAAAGCGCCACGCCGTTAATCGAGTAACTGCCGACGCTGGCTAGATTGGCCATGCGCACCCGCCGGTTTAGGCCTTCTTCGATGATGGACATGCGTTCTACCCGGTCTTGTCGGTGCGGAAATGTTTCTTGAACCCTGGCCAAAAAGCGGCGATTGATTTCGTAGATGATCTCCATGTGGCGGGGCAACAATCGCTCGATCAGGTTGACGGACCATTTTTCTAGGGCTTCCGGTAGTAAGGTATGGCAGGTATACCCGAAGGTTTTTTCGGTGATAGCCCAGGCTTCTTCCCAACCCAAATCGTAGATATCGACCAGCAAACGCATCAGTTCTGGAATGGCGATGACGGGATGGGTATCGTTGAGTTGGATGGCTACCTTATCGGGGAAGTGGCGCCAAGCGGAGTTGCGCAGGTGAAAACGACGGATAATATCGTGTAGCGAACAAGCGACAAAGAAGTATTGCTGTTTGAGACGAAGCTCTTCGCCTTGCGACGTGGTATCGTTGGGATAAAGCACTTTGCTAATCGTTTCCGAGTGTGTTTTTTGCTCGACAGCCCGCTCATAGTCACCAATGTCAAAGAGTTGAAAATCGAAAGCCTTTGTGGCGCGGGCGCGCCAGAGCCGGAGCATATTCACTGTCTCGGTCTGGTAACCCGGCACCAGCGTGTGATACGGCTCGCCCATCACTTTTTGGCCGGGAACCCAGCGGACTTTAAAACGACCGTCTTCATGGGCATAGTGCTCAATGTGGCCATAAAAGCCGACCTCGACCATCCCGTCTGGTTGGGCAAATTCCCATGGATAGCCCAGGTACAGCCATTCATCCGAGCTCTCTTTTTGCCAGCCATCCTCAAACGACTGCCGGAAGATGCCATACTCATAGCGAATACCGTAACCAACGGCCGGAATATCTTGGGTTGCCAGCGAGTCAAGAAAACAGGCGGCCAAGCGTCCCAACCCGCCGTTGCCCAGGCCAGGCTCAACGTCTTGCTCCAGCAGCTCTTCAAAGCTGTCTCCGTTGTTATTGACCGCCTCGCGAGCGAGTTCCCCCGTGTTAGAGTAGAGTAGATTCTGGGTCAGTTGCCGGCCCAAGAGGTACTCGGCTGACAAATAGTACACAAATTTGGGATTGGCTTCATAGTAGGTGTCAACCGTTTGGTGCCACCGGTCCACCAGATAATCCCGAACGGTCAGGGCCAGGGCGTTATACCGGTCGTTGGCGCTAGCCGACTGAATAGCTTGGCCTCGCACATAATACAGATTGTGCTCATACCGCTTGCGGAAATCATCGTCCCTTGCTTGATTCATCAGCTTTTTCATTTGACCCTTTTCTCCAAAGTAGTTGGTCGTAACAAAATCTCCCGCCCTCTTGGAGGGTTAGCTGCCCCAATCGTATCATAACTTGGACAAGGGAGAGTTAGGGAATTGATAAATTTTCTTAACTTCCAAGGGTAAGTGGCAATGAACTACTGATCGGCGGCGATTCTAATTTCAGGCGCCGTCACCCGAGATGGATCACCATCTGAAGTGTAGTACTCTTCGGGGGTTTGCTCAAAGTAGGTTAGCCAGTGGTCAATCCAGAGGTCGCTAACTTCGACGCGGGGGACCCGATAGCGGTCAAAGGCGGTGTGATGAGGCGACAGACTCGGCCCACCCCAGGCGGCGACGGCCCCATCGTAGCTGTAACTATAGTCTCCCCACCGGCCGGAAATGAAGAAATCATTGGTATAGGGAAAGCCGCCGTATGGTGCTGACAGGGTGCGGACCTGGTAGCCGGGAATCAACTCTTCGATCACGTGTTTGCTAACGGCCAGTTCCCACTCAATCCGCTCGGCGGTAGCGACCGACAAATCCGCGTGGTTGACCGTGTGGCTGGCGACTTCCATGCCGATCTCGGTCAGGAACTGGAGTTTGGCTTTAACCCACTCCGGCTGGCCGAAAATTTTGATATAGTCTTGGGTATCGTCGCCGAGAATAAAGAATGTCGCTCGGGGTGGCCATTCGTCCCCATGATCGAAGTGGAAGTTAAGGAGAATGCCCACGGCACTGTCGGCATCGATCTTGTTATCGCCCTGGACATGGAACTGGCTAATATCGGAGTCGTCAAAGGTTAGAACCACCGGTTTCTTGCCGGGTGGCAGGGTGGGCAACCCGTCGACCAGGTCGCTGAAGTTAACCGGGAAATAACCTCTGTCAAACAGTTGCTGCAAATCCGAACGGAGGCCTTCCGGAGTACGCTGGTAACGCATCTCCGGGTAGCCGATGCGGTGATACATCAGCACCAGCACCTGGCCCAGCTCATTGGCGTCGGCAAAGTAGGCCGCCGGAGGCGCTTTAAGACCGGGCTTGGCCGCAACCGGCTGGCCGGCTAAAGGGGCTTGCCCGGCCCGGATCCGGGCCGCCTCGCTCAGGTTGAGACTCGGTTGGGGAGTAACGGTGACAAAGATAATTTTAGAGGCCGGCGACGAAGGTTTGCTCGGGGCAAAGCTAACCAAGCTGCAACTGGCGATCAAGACCAGGCTGACCGCTCCAAGCAGCAGAAGCACCACAACTTTTGGAGTGAGACTTAGATGACGGAAGTGCGCTTTCACCCGATTATTGTAAAGTAAAAGCACAAAATCCGCAAAATAAGTTTACATAAATCCCAAGCTACCGCGTTACTAGGGCGTGTTCTGGCGCAAAAATTCAAAAGTATAGATGCCGGTCCGGTGGCCATCGATCCAGTTGAATTGGAGGGCGTAGTTACCGACCAGTTCAACCGGCGTGCTTAGAAACAAGTCGCCGCTGGCCCGGGCTTGCTCCGGTTTAAGCACACGCAGTGGGTCGTCGTCTTTGCGCATTTCATTGCAGGCCGCGCACGGGCAAATTTTACGCAGGTAATCGAGCGGATAAAGACTTTTGGCGCCGTCGGCCCAGTCGATCCGCACCTCTCGCTTCTTCAAATCGACCTCAATGTTGGTCGGATGTTTCTGTTCGGGAGTAAGTTTGTCCATGGTTTACCTCACCTTGGAATATACAAAGATCTCTTTTGATGTCAAAATAGACCTCTCGAGCAAAAGCATCGGCTCAACAAGGGCCTAAAACCAGGGCTGGAGTCGTTCAGAAATCGCGTTGCCAACTGTAAGCAACTATGCTATACTCTTTCCATGAGCGAGGAGTGGGTTACCACCACACCCAAAAGGAGAAGTGCATGACACACCGGATTTTAATGGTTGATGACGACCGCGAAATGGTGACCCTGGGCAAACTTATCCTGGAACGCGAAGGCTTTGATGTCCTTTCCGCCTGCAACGGCATGGAAGGTCTTGAGATTCTCAATAATTCTGATCATCACATCGACCTGGTTTTACTCGATATTATGATGGTCGGGATGGATGGCTGGCAGGTGCTGGAAACAATCAAGAACAGCGATAAGCATAAAGATCTGCCTGTGATCATGCTAACTGCGCGGCACTATCTTGAAGATGAGTCCGAAACATCCAACTACGCTAACCTGTTTGATGGCTATGTGGTCAAACCCTTTGTCGTGCGGGATCTGCTCGGCAAAATTAATAGTTTAATCAAGAATAATTCCGGTCAAAACAAGTAAATAGTAGGGGCTTTAGTTTGACAGATTTGCCCTTTAAAGTCAGAGCTAACTTCTGGATCGAAAAAGATGGCCAGGTTGTGCTAAGTACCTGGCGGGTTAGTTTGTTGCAGGCCATTGAAGACACCGGTTCAATCTCTGCGGCGGCTTCCCAACTCGGTATTTCCTACCGGCGTGCCTGGGAAAAAATCCACGAGAGCGAAGAGCGGTTAGGGGTAAAATTGGTCGAGACTCAAACCGGCGGCTCTGGCGGCGGTGGTTCTTACTTGACAGCCGAAGGGCTAGATTATGTCCACCGGTTTCGGGTTTTCTCTGCCGGCTTGAATGAATATGTTAGTCGTCGCTTTAACGAGCATTTCGCTGAAGAGTGACTCCCCTTTTGCACGGTAGCGTTATGGGTATTAAACATAACGGTTCTGGTTATTTTGTCCATAATTTTTAAAAAGAGGAGAAATAAACAATGAAGTTTAAATTTGGTCTGGCGATCGTAGTCAGCATGATCGCTCTGCTCTTCGCGTCGGCAGTCTGGGCTGCGCCCCCGGCCCAAACCTCGGCGACGTGTGAGCAGGAAGTCGTAGTGCAGGCCGACGATTGGCTGTCGAAGATTGCCGAGAAAGCTTATGGCGATGTCTTGGCTTACCCGGCGATTGTTGAGGCCACCAACGCTCAGCATACCGCCGATGACAGCTTTGCCAACATTGAAAATCCGGACGTTATCGAAATAGGCTGGAAGTTGTGCTTGCCGAGCACGACGGAGGTCGAGACGCTGCTGGCTCGCTCGCTGGAAACGCCGGCGGTCACCACCTCGCCGGCCGAGCCGACCGGGCAGGAAGTGGGCCGGCTGGTCTTGGCCACCACGACCAGCACCGAGAATTCCGGCCTGCTGCAAGCAATCTTGCCGGATTTTGAAACTCGCTATGGGGCTGCAGTTGAGGTCATTGCGGTCGGCACCGGGCAGGCGCTGGAACTGGGGCGCAACGGCGATGCTGACGTGGTTTTGGTTCACGCCCGTGACCTGGAAGATGCCTTTGTGGCTGAAGGGGCCGGAGTCAATCGCCAGGACGTGATGTATAACGATTTTGTCATTGTCGGCCCGGCGGCCGACCCGGCCGGGACTCGAGGCCAGACCGATGTGGCCGCCGCCTTGAGCCAGATTGCCCAAAGCCAAAGCCCCTTTATCTCTCGCGGCGACAATTCCGGCACGCACGTCAAAGAGCAGGATCTCTGGCAGGCGACCTCTATCCCGCTGGTTGAAACTGCCAGCGTGGACGGGACCAGTACCTATGTCCGCCCTGAGGGAGACTGGTACCAATCGATTGGGCAAGGGATGGGCGCCACCTTGACCGTGGCAGATGAGCAACAGGCTTACACCCTCAGTGACCGGGCCACCTACCTGGCCCGCACTTTAGAGGGCACCGATTTGGAGATCCTGGTGGAAGGCGACTCGCGCATGTTCAACCCTTATGGGGTTATTGCCGTCAACCCGGAGCTTCATCCGTCGGTGAATACGGCCGGTGCTCAGGCTTTCATTGATTGGATGACCTCGGTTGAAACGCAACAGTTGATCGCCCAGTTCGGGGTCGAGGAGTTCGGTTCACCATTGTTTACACCCGACTCTGCCGCCTGGAATGAGGCAAAAAGCGGCGACACGGGCGCGCAGTAACCGCGAGCCCGCCCTGTACAAGGGCGAGGCGTGTCACCGATGCGTCTTGCCCTTGCTATTTTAGAGCTATTCGATGAGTGATTTGTTGGAAGGGCTGTTTCAGGCCTTCGGCTTAATCATCAGCCTGGACCCGGCCCTGTATGAAATTATCTGGTTTTCGCTCTACGTCTCGGGTTTGGCGCTGGCTTACAGCACCACGATCGGCATCCCTTTGGGCGCCTTTCTGGGGTTGAAGCGCTTCTTTGGCCGGCGGTTGGTGATGGCCTTACTCTATACGGGAATGGGCTTCCCGCCGGTGGTCATCGGTCTGTTCGTTTACCTGATGTTGTCACGCAGCGGGCCGGTCGGGGTTTGGGGTTGGCTCTTCACCCCCAAGGCGATTATCGTGGCTCAGATTATCATCGCCTTCCCCTTGGTGGCCGGCTTTACCATGGCGGCCGTGATGGGCGTCGATCCCAATCTGCGGCGTCAACTCCTGGCGCTAGGCGCAACTAACTGGCAGGCTACGATCGCTATCTTGAGCGAGGCCCGGGTGGGAGTTGTCGTCTCAATTATCGCTGGCTTCGGGGCGATCATCTCCGAGGTTGGGGCCGTGATTTTGGTCGGCGGCAACATCGAAGGGAAGACCCGGACCCTGACTACCGCCATCGTGCTGGAAACCGGCAAAGGAAATTTTGATCTGGCCATCGCCCTGGGCATCATCTTGCTGGCTATCTCTTTTCTCATCAACTTTGCTATGATTCGCCTGCAAGGCCGGGGTACGGTTTAGGCGCTTGGGCGCAGTATCGATCCAAGAGGATGACTGGCAATATACTGTATCATCTAGAAAATTTGACTCAACGCTACAACGAGCGGACCGTGCTGCAAATTAACCGGCTCGAGATTTATGCCGGTGAGATTTTGGCCCTGGTGGGACCAAGCGGGGCGGGCAAAAGTACGCTGCTCCGGCTGCTCAATTTTCTGGAGCAACCCGTGGCGGGCCACTTAACTTACCAGAGTGGGACGCTGAATGGTACTGTTCCGCCGCTTGAACTGCGGCGCCAGGTGACAACCGTTTTTCAACAGCCGGCCCTACTCAGCCGCTCGGTGGCGGCGAACGTGGCTTACGGGCTCAAACTGCGGGGGCAAAGCCAGGCCCTGATCGATAAGGCGGTGGCTAAGGTGTTGGCTCAGGTGGGTTTAGCCCATCTGGCCGAGGCGCCGGCCCGCACCCTCAGCGGTGGCGAAGCGCAACGGGTGGCTTTGGCCCGAGCCCTGGTCATTCAGCCCAAAGTGCTGCTCCTGGATGAGCCGACCGCTAACCTTGACCCTTATAATGTTAAATTAATTGAGCAAATTGTGACCGAGGTCAACCAGACGCAAGGAACGACCGTGGTCCTGGTGACCCATAACATCTTTCAGGCCAAGCGACTGGCCCACCGGACCGGCTTCCTGCTCGACGGTCAGTTGGTAGAGGTCGCTGACACGCCGGCCTTTTTCGCCTCGCCCGCCGATCCCCGTACCGCCGCTTTTGTCCGCGGCGATATGATCTACTAAATTCCCAGCGAACTCAAACCGTTGATGACCATCTCCATGGCCCGGCTGAGGGCTGGATGGTCTACTTCAAACTGGACGCCCAGTTCTTGAAGTTGCTCCCTTAAGCCGGTCGGGTCGGCCTGATTTTCATCGAGGGCCTGCTCCACGAGGCTTTTGACTTCTTCTAGACGCCGTTGGCGTTCGGTATCGGTTTGGGTCCGGTCGATTTCCGCCTGAAGCTGGGCTAGCGCTTCTCTCAAATTATCTGACATAGTTCATCCTCCAAGACATCGGCTTAGAATTATAGCGATATTCGGGGCGGATGGGTAATTTTTCCAGGAAAACAAAAGGGCCCGGTCAGGACAAGCAAGAGACCGGACCTTAGTGCTTTAGTCGGGGCGGTGTTACTGGTGGTGAACCTCGATGACGGCTTCAACTAAAGCCACGGCTCGAGCCAGACGCTCGGTTGACCAGCCGGCTTGCCCCAGCTGCTCCAATTCACAGTCATACAGTTTTTGGGCATTGATAAACATTTGGCGCCAGCGGGAGGCGATGGCGGCTTTACTGCGGGCCGGACCGCGAGAGCGCGTGCCCGGGAGGTTGGCCACGGGCCAGCTATCTAAATTGCGTTTTCCCAGGCCCAAATAAGCGAGTAAGGTCTTATCGTATCTAAACAGAGAGCGAGCCGTCTGCCGGAAACGCTTAACCTCCAGGTAGGCGGCCTGGTCCTGGAGCGCGACAGGATCTTTGGCGGCAAGGATTGAAGATGGCGATGATGGTTCACAAAAGGGTAGAAATTCTAGGGAGGTTGTTGATTTTGAAGAAGTAAGGTTTAGCAGAGTCATCGGTCTCAAACTCCTTAATATGCGTTAATTCCATTAAATCCAGTATAACCGATCGACTGTTGCACGTATAGGGACAAAAGTACTTGATTCATAGGCCCAAAAGTCACTAATTTGAGGGGCGCCAATAGTACTTTTGGGCAATGCGGAGCATGATCGGTGGCTGCCAATTTTATGGCCGGTTCGAATTCAGGCCCCATTCAGCGACGATGACGGCGCTTTCACCGCTCTGATCGTTGCTGACCCCCAGACGCTCGAAGGTCTCCGGGTGGTAGAAGCCGACCAACAGGCGATAAGGACCCGCTGATAGCTCTGCTGGCAGGACGAGCGTGGCGCCGTCCCGTAGCGCCGGGGCACGGCTCAGCAGCGAGGCCCAGCGCGAGGAAGGAACTTTGCCGTCGTAGATAAAGTGATCGGCTTGGGCCACGGTGTTGTTGGCCGAGTCGCGTAGGTGAACCATCACTTTGGCGCCGTAGGGCACGTTGCCCTGCCAGAAGAAGGTCAAGCGGACCTGGCTGCCCGGCGAAAAGGTAGATGGCTCGGCCGTGTAGCCAAGCAGCTTGGCCCCGCCATCAAATTGGGCCTCGATCTGCTGGTGGGGCTGCTGGGCCAGCGGCCAGCGATCGGGCCGGCTGCGGAGGGCCCACACCCCGCCTTCGCCCCACAGTTTGTCCATTTGCCATAAAATTTGCTGTTGAAGATACTCGTCGTAGCTGTTGAACAGCCAAAATTCCTGGGTCACCAGCCACAGCCGCGGCGCGTTGGCCAGCGTCGGGCTGAATTGTTCGGCGCTGTCTAGCCAGACCGCGCCGCTGTAGCGATTGCCTAATTTGCCGTCCGGGCGGCGGATGAGTTTGGGCGCGGATTGGTCCAGATAGTAGTCGTCCTGCTCCAGATAGATGAGGGCCGCCGGCGGATGCATCGTCATCACTTGATCGCCGCTAGCCCACTGATCGCGGACGTAAGCGAGGGCTTGATCGTAGCGGTTCCAGCCGGTAGGGCCGGCCTCGCCTAGCTCTTGGAGGGGCGGTAGGGCCGCCAGCGACAGAAGGCCGGCGAGAAGCAGCGCCCCGGCCAGTTGAAAGCGGGCAGGGTTAAGTTGCAGGCGAAGACCCCCTTCAGCGCCGCGCTCCAGCCCCAGAAGCGACGGCAACAGGTTTATGACTTCGCGGCAGCCGTGCGCGGCCAGCAGCAGAAAAGGGCCGAGCAACTGCATCAGGAGATAACGTTCTCGCTGCCAGTGCGGGGCGATGGCCAAAGACAGGACAGCCAGGACGGTCAGAAAGACGATGGCCGTAAAAAACGCTCCAAGATCGCGAGCGTAAGGCTGGCCGCGCCGCCAGCGGCTCAGACTGATCGCCAGGCCAACCAGGCTGATGCCCAGCAGCGGCCCGTAGGACCCATTGAGAAAGTAGGGCGCGTAATTTTCCCAGGCGTGGCCGAGGTCGCCGGGCAGTTGCAGAAACTTGCCGGTCAGGGCCTCGGTTTTAGTGCCCAAGTCGGTGGTGCCGACGGCGAAATCGGGCGAAGGGGGTGGTTGGAAAAAGACGCCCGCGCCAACGGCGAGCGAAAAAGCTCCGATCAAGATTACGCTGTCACGAAGCAGCGCTCGGCTCACGCGCATCCTTCCGAGCAGCCACAGACCGGCCCCGGCTGCAAACCAGGCCGGCATCAAGACGACGGTGGAGAAGTGAGAGAGCAAGGTCAGGGCGTAGCTGGCCGCCAGGCCGAGCCGATAGCGGGCCCGATTATGAGTTAAGCCCAGCCACAACAAACCCAGACTCAGCAGCCCCAGCCATTGGGCCAGACTAATCATGCGAGCCCGACCGCTCCAGGTAATGGAGTCGAAGCTGATGGCCAGCCAGAAGGCCGCCAGCAGCCCGACCCAAGGCGAGCGCAGGATGCGCCAGCCAAGCCAATACAGGGTCGCTACGCCCAGGGTGCCAAACAGGACGGCCGGCCAGCGACCCAGGGCCTCGCTAAAGCCCAAGAGACTGAAAAGCAGCCCGGTCAGGTAGGAGTAGGGCAAGCCGGGGTCGTAGAATAGGCCGGTTGGATAGATCGGCGCACCGGATTGGGCAATGAATTTAGCCGCGGCCAGGGTAAAAAACTCGTCTATATGAAAGTTGAAGAGGGTCAAGTAGCGCAGCCGGAGGGCGAAGGCCAGGGCGGTGATGAGGAGGGCGAGTAGGGAGGGAAGGGTGGAAGAGTGGAAGGTTGGAGGGCTGGAGGGACGATTGGAGGGCTGGAGGGGTGGAGGGAGGGCTGGAATATTATCGGTACTCCTTTGCTCTTCGACTCTGCTGCGCCGCTGCTTCCTACTCCCTACTCCCTGCTGCCTAGTCATGGGTCATCACCAGAGGAAGAGAGAGTTGATCGATGGGGGCGGCGTTGTTCGGTAGCGGGTGGCCGGCTTGGTCGCGCGCGGGTAAGCGGGTGCCGCTGGTGGCCTCATAGAGGCCGGCGACCAGGGCGTAGCTGCCGGGGTCAAGGCCGGGGGTGAGTTGAAGGGTATGGAAGCTGGGGACGACATCGCCGGGCTGCCAGACGGAGGTGGGAAAGAGGCCGTTAGCCGGCGGAACATCGCTCTGGGCGATCAGGCCACCGGCGGCATCGAGCAGGTGAACGAAGGCGGTCAGGGTTTGGTCCGGGGAAGCGGTGGCCTGCCAGTAGAGCGTGAGCTTGAGCGTCCCATCGGCCAGGGTCGACTCATACCCGATCAGGCGAATGGCCGGGCCAAAACTAAAATTCAAAGGTGAGTGACCTTGATAGGCGAGCGGTGGCTCAGGCTCAAGCCGGAGGGAAGCAATGGCGCTGGGAATATCCTCACCGGCCAGATTATGCACGGGCAGCGGGAGCAGCCGGTCGGGCAGGAAAAGCCCCACATCGAGGCGCAGCAGCGCGGGGGTGGGGAGATCCGAGGGCAAGGCCAGGGTCCGCCTCTCGCGCAGGACTTCGCCGGGATGCCAGGTGGTGGTGGGGCGCAGGCCGGCCAGGGGAGGCCCGTTATCCAGGGCGACTTGGGCCTCGCCCAGAAAGGCTTGCAGGCTGACGTGCGCCTCCTGCTCCAGGGGGCGGACTGCTTGCCAGTAGAGATCCACCGTCAGCGAGTCGCCGGGCTTGGGGCTGGCAGGTTGAAACTCGTACGCCAGCAGCCGGACCCGCTCGGCGTAGGTATGCTCCAAGCGAGTCGCCCCGGCCGGGATGGCCTGGTCGGCCAACTGGGCGAAGGCAACCTCGGGCGCAACTCGCTCGACTGTGCCCTGAGCGCTGATGGCCATGGCGGACCAGCCAGCGGCGAACTCCAACGCCTGCCAGGTGGCATCCGTCTGGCGAACGCCCACTTGCAGATCGTACAGGCCAGGCGGCAGGTCAAGGGTGGGCAGGGCGCAGTCGCTTTCGACCACCTCGCCGGGGCGTTGCCGGGCTGCCTCGAAACCGGGGCGGGTGGGGCATTCCAGCCACTCGGTTTGAGTAGCCTGATCGAGCCGGAGCCGGACGCCGACTGGATAGGCCGTGGGGCTAAGGTTCTGCCAGATCAGGCGCACGACCGTCGTTTCAGCCGGGTCTGGCTGCCAGCGGTAGCCAAAGAGGCGCATTTCGCCGGCAAGCTGGTCGGTTTGGGGATTGGCCGGATATTGGATCGGATTGGCAAAGATCTTGGCGTAGTCGATGCCGTCGATGGTGATAACCTTTTCCGGCTCGACCTGCTCCATAAAGTAGCGGATGACGCCCGGGCTGGGATCGAGCATGCGCTGGTACTGCTGGATGTAGAAAACGATCTTATCGGCCCGGACCCAATCGCCATCGTCGCTGAGGTTGATCCGCTCGCCCTTGAAGCCGAGGAGGTAGTGGAAGAAGCGGGTGGCCACGGTCAGCTCTTCCGGGTGGTCGAGGCTTTGCAGGTAATCGGCCACCTGGTCCATGCCTTCGCCCCAGCCGATGCGGGTCACCTGGGCTGCGACCGGGCCGCCGCCGGCAAGCGGGTTGAAGTAGGAGAAGTAGTAGGGATGGTAGGGCAGGGCCGTGGCGAGTTGAACGGCCAGCAAGACGGCGCCGGCCAGCCAGGGGCGTGGCCTGGCCCAGCCGCGTTGGCGTAGAAAGTAAAAAAAGCCGGCCGCCGCCAGAATATTGAGCGCCGGAAAGGCGGCCATCAAAAAGCGATCCTGCTTGTGGCTGCCCAGGCTCATCCCGCCGATGTAAAGCAGGGCATAGGCCAGCAGGGCCCACAAGCCGGCCTCGTCCAACCAGGCCCGCCACGAGATTTTTTGAGTGGGCTGGCCGGCCCGGGCGAGGCGAGGGCGGCTGCTCGCCAGCCGTTTGAAGAGTAGCCAGGCGCCTAAGGCCAAGCCGAGTAGCATTAAGGGAGTGGCGCGCAGGACAAAGAGGATGGGATAAAAAAGCAGGCCGGGATCTTCATCAAGGACAGTGCGGCCCAGGAAGAAGACCTTGACGCCCTCCTCGCCCACTTTGCGGGTGGCGTAGTTGAACATCAGGCTGAAGGTCGGGCCGGGGATCGTCCAGGCGGCCGGCCAGAGCAGGACGAAGGTCGCGGCGGCGGCGGTGCTCCAGAGCAGTAGCGTCAACCCGGCCCGGCGCGCGGCGGTGAACCAGTTCGATCCGGCCCGCAATTGCCAGATCAAACTGATGGCGCCAAACAGCGGCAGCAGGACCAGCGCCTGAGATTTGGTTAGCCAGGCCAGCCCGCCAAACAGCCCGGAGACGGCCAACTGCCGCCCGCCGGCTCGCAGACTGGGGGCGCGGTGGGCGGCGATGAGGGCCAGGAGCGAGACGGTCATCAAGCCGGTCAGCAGCCCTTCGGCTCGGTTGACGCGGCTGTCGCTGAGATAGAACGGATCGAGACTAATCAAAATCGCGGCCAGCCAGGCGAGGCGACGATCGAAGAGGCGGCGCAGGTAGAGAAAGATAATAACCACTAGCAGCGTATTGGCCAGCACCACCGGGAAGCGTTGCAGCCAGAGGGCCTGGGTCCGATCCCATTCGTGCAGGAGCAGATAGACGCCCTCGGAGCCAATCCAGCCGCCTTGTAGGGCGGAGCGGTAGAGCGCGGCCAAAAACAGCCAAATCGTTTCCAGCCAGGCCGGAAAGATGCCCGGATAGCCATCGCCCACCAGGGTGCCGGGCAGATCGCCGGCCAGGAGGGCCTGGAAAAATTGCTGGGCCCAGCGCCAGCGGTCGGCTTCATCCACGGCCAGAAAGACATTCAGCGAGGTCAGCCGCACCGACGCGGCCAGCAGGAGGATGAAGAGGGCCTCGATATGGAGTTGGTATTTTTGCCAGATGGTTTTCATGGTTAGGAATCAGGGGTCAGGGGTTGGGGAATGGAGGCTGGAAATAACGCTCGAGTTAGAGCGCCCTGTTCTTGGACACTCTCGTTCGACTGTAAAACCAATTTTGTATAACTCAATAGCCACTTTCCGTTTTTCTTCCGCCCCTTCTAACCCGCGAAGAATCCGTTTCTCGGCATCAAAAAAACGGGAAAGCCATAACTTTATCTGGCCGACGCCGGTCTCACCCGTGTACACCTTTAGGCCAACTGAAATGTGATCTTGCTACGCCGCCCGATAAACTTGGACTTCTTCTTCCAGACGACCCATCAAACGGTCTTTTTCCATCTCTAAATCATACCGACTCTGTAAATTCATCCAAAACCGTTCCGATAAGCCAAAATACCGTGACAATCGTAAGGCGGTATCCGCGCTAATACTTCTTTTTCCATGTACGATTTCATTTATTCGGCGCGGTGAGACGCTAATATCTTTTGCCACTCGATATTGACTGATACCCATTGGCTTAAGAAATTCCTCTAAAAGTATTTCGCCTGGATGAATAGGAGGTAGTTTTTCTTCCACCATTATCTCAATCCTTTGTTATGTGTTATTACTAATGGTAGTCTACAATCTCCACGTTGTGGGCATCTTTCTCTCTCCACTCAAAACAAATTCGCCATTGTTGATTAATACGAATGCTATACTGACCTTCTCGATTGCCCGATAATTTCTCAAGATGATTGGCTGGTGGAACACGTAAGTCCTGTAATCGTTCGGCTGCCTCTAAAATTTCAAGCTTTCTGCGAGCGATTTGCTGAATATCGGGGGGGAGTTTACGTGAGAATTGACGCTTAAAGACTTTTTCTGTTTCTTTATCTGCAAAGCTCTTTATCACAACGGCATCATAACGTCAGACGTTATTCCTGTCAAACGTTATTATTTGCTTTAAGAGTGAAGATATGTTTTACAAGGATTGTTCTAAAGGTCGCTCTTGGGAATTGCTTATTGCTCATTGGTCATTGGTTTCACCGGAATTGTAAGGTGATCGGCGCCGTTGGGCAAAGTTAGCCGTTCGCCGGTTTCAAGGCGGTAGAGGGCGAGCAGAAGATGGTGGGGGCCGGGGCCAAGATCGGCGGGCAAATCGAGGCGGATGGGATCGCTGAGGATCTCGTCGGCGGCCCAGGTGCTGGTAGGCGCGGCGCCGTCGAGCGGCATTCGGTCTAGCTGAGCGCGGACTTGCTGGCCAGCATCAAGCAGTTGAGCGGTCAGGGTGTAGTCTGCGTCGATCAGGTCGGCGGCCCGCCAGACGAGCTCAAGCTCGAGCGGTTGGCCGGGTTGGATGGCCAGGCTCGAGCCGGCCAAGTGAGCAGCGCGTAGGCCAAGCAGCTCGATCTTTTGGCCAAATTGGGCCTCGAGGCTGAGGGCCAGAGGCGGCGCCTCGAACTGCCGGGGGCGGCCGGTGACGGTCACCGGCGCCAAATCGACCGGGGGCGCGTCGCCCAGGCGGGCTGTCAGGCGGTACTCGCCGGGCGGCACCCGAGCCGGCAGGGTCAACTGCCAGGGATCGCGAATGAGGTCGCCGGCCTGCCAGCGTTCGGTTGGATAGCGGCCGGCGGCGGGCAGGCCGGACCACTCGGCGCGCGGCTGGCCGGCCGAGTCGGTCAAGGCCAGGACAATGGGCAAACTTTGCTCAATCGATTGGTTGGCTTGCCAATACAGGACTAAATCCCGGCTCTGTTCAGGATCCCACGGCTGGCTCGATTCGAAGTTGGCCAGGCCGCGCAGAGTCACTTGCCCCTCCAGCAGCGGCACGTCGAGGGTCGTGGTCAGCGGGAGCTCAAGTTGGGCCGAGGGCGTGAGAGGCGGGGCCACCGCCCGTCCGGCGGCCCCGGGGGGCCGCGGGGAGGGGGCGGCCCAATCGCCGGTGGGCGGGCGGGCAAACCCAGCGTTTGGGTAAAAAACACCGGGTGGGGTACCGGGATAGATTTCCAGGATGAAATCGTCGTGGGCAACAAAGCCGTTCTGCCACTGATCGAAAGGCAGGCGGGCCTGCGTGCCCAGGGGATGGCCCCAGCCCCACTGCTGTCCGTTTTCATCAACCAGGCTGAGGCCGATCGGCTCGGCCGGGGCTTTGCCTTGCCACTCCCAGTAGAGTTCCAGGGTGGCGGGCCGGTCGGCCGGCGCTGCCTTGAGCCGGTTGCCGTCGGCGTCGAGCAGGTTGAAGCCGAGGATCTCGGCCTGCCCGACCAGGCGGGCGTCACCGTTGATGAGGTGTTGAAGCTTGATCGAGGGATAGATCCAGGCATAGTCCAGGCCGCGCAGGCGAACAACGTGGGCCGGCTCAACGGCCTGGAAGTATTGAAGCGCGCCTTCGGTGGGTAGTTGGCGCTGGAGCTGGTTGGCATACAGGATGACGTAATCGCCAGCCAGGCCGGGTTTGGGCGTCCGGGAGATCTTGTCCTCCTCGATTTTGTAGATCGCGTGGCCGGCGAAGTAAGGCTCGAAGGTGGTGCTGTACCAGGCCACGGCCTCGAGGCTGTCGCTGTTGGGTTGTTGATTGAGCCAGCGGGCAGCGTCGTCCAGACCTTCGCCCCAGCCGACAATCATCGTCCGGGCAGCAGCCGGGCCACCGCCAAGCAGGGGGTTGTAGTAGGTGAAGTAGTAGGGGAAGTGGGGTAAGACAAAGGCGGCTTGGATGAGGGCGAGGAGGAAGGATGGAAGGATGGAAGGATGGAAGGATGGAAGGATGGAAGGTTGGAAGGGTGGAGGGGTGGAGGGGTGGAGGGATGGAGGAGTGGAGGGGTGGAGGAGTGGAGGGTTGGAAGGGATGGAAGGGTGGACGGGGAAGATTGGTTCATTGCTAATTGTCAATTGTTCATTGCTGCTTGCTGCTTGCTGCTTGGTTCTTGCTGTCTGCCACTGTTGAATGCCCTGCGCGTAGCCAATCGCGGCGAGAGTGGCCAGGGCGGGAAAGATGGGCAGGATGTAGCGGTCTTGTTTTTTGCCGCCGATGGTGACGAGGAGGGCGAAGGTGAGGGCGAAGGTGAGGAGGATGGGGATGGAAGGGTGGAAGGGTGGAAGGGTGGAAGGGTGGAAGGTTGGAAGGTTGGAGGATTGGAGGGTTGGAGGATTGGAGGGTTGGAGGATTGGGGGGGTGGGGGGGGGGGGGTTGGGGGGGTGGAGGGTTGGAGGGGTGGAGGGGGGAATGCGCTACGTTCTACGTGCCACGTTCTACGTCCCCTTTGAAAA
>CALMIS010000020.1 GCA_937864185.1 uncultured Chloroflexota bacterium | reverse complement strand
TGTATTCGGTTATCTCGGTGAACTTAAAGTTGACGTACTCGATAATGCCTTTGCGATCGGTGATCAGCAAGGCCACAGGGCTTTGTTCCAATGCCCGGGCCAAGAGGCTAATTTGGCGGACGGCCTTGAGCCGCTCGGTGATGTTGCGATTATAGGAGACAATCTTGGTAATCTGGTCGGCCTGGTTGTAGATAGCTCGATAGCGCCGCCAAACGATGATCTTGGCTCCATCTTTCTTAATTAGCTCAATCTCGCCCTCGGCGTACCCTTTCTTTTTTAGAATCATCAGGTTTCGGGCGAAGATCTTTTTGCTGGTTTCCGTCGCGAAGAAAGTGGTGTGCCGGCCGATAATCTCCTTGCGGCTGTAACCGAGGAGCCGCTGGTAGGTTTCATTGCAATCGAGGATGTTGCCCTGCACGTCTAGAATTTCGATCCCATAAACATCGAGATTGAAAAATATCCGGTCCTGAACATCCGCCGGCGGCGAAATTGGCGTCCGGCTCGGGTCGACCGGCTGGGCGCTGCTACTGCCGTTGGTGACCGGCTCAACCGAGAGGCTGCCACCCGATTTGACACTATCCGCCAGTTCCTTGTTTTGGAGCGCGTAGCGCACTGCCCGTTTGAGCAGCGGAATATCGATCTGCTCTTTGACCAAATAGTCAACCGCCCCCACTTCCAAAAAATCGGCTGCCAGCCGGTGGTCATCTTGATTGATTAGCAAAATAGGCGCTGTCGTCAGCTCATTCTCAATGACGCGCTGCAAGAAAAGGATCCCGTCCCGTCGATCGAGCTGGTACGTAAACATACAAATATCATACCGGTTAGCTTTTGCCTTTTCCCAAGCCGTCTCATAGTCGCTCACGCTATCCAGATTAAACTTCCAATTCTTGATCTCGTGCAGCAAATCACGGACGTGCGCAAAATCATCCCGGCTTTCATCGACGAACAAGACGTTGATATCACGCTTAATCATGCTTGGCTACCATCTATACGACTGGATTTCTTCCACACTTTGGAATCCTACCTTAATGTTAATAATTTTACCACAAGCTGACCCGATCAGGTATACTACCAAAGTCCCGCCAGAGTAGTTCTTTTAGAAAAAGAGGCTGAGTTACTCGCTCTTGGCTTCTGTTGGGATTATAATAGATTTCTCTACAGGAGAATCAGGATGGGAAAACTTGAATCAATCTGGTTAAAACGAATGAAACGTGGGCCGATGGATCCGGTTTTACAGGCCAAACTTAAGGCTAATTACGGGCTAGTGGGCAACGCCAACCAGGGCGGTAAGCGCCAGGTCACGCTGCTCGAGCAGGAAGTCTGGGAAAAGCTTATGGCCGCGATGGGCGCCGACTTGGATCCCTCGGCCCGGCGAGCCAACCTGTTGGTCAGCGGACTACGCCTGGCCGATAGCCGTCACAAGATCTTACGCATTGGCGATTGCCGGATTCGCATCTATGGCGAAACCAAACCCTGCGAGCGGATGGATGAAACCTGGCCGGGCTTGCAAGAGGCAATGCGAGACAAGTGGGCCGGCGGCGCTTTTGGCGAGGTTCTGGACGATGGTCAAATTGCGGTCGGTGACCGGGTGGAGTGGATCGACGCTTGAACACCTATTCAACCAATAAATCCAGTCGCCTCATCCAGGCTACTCCATTTTTCTATGGCTGGGTCATTGTCGCCGCGGGAACCCTGGACGTTATTTTAATGGGACCCAGTCAAACGTTCACCGTCGGCGTGTTCATCGATTCCTTCATCGCCGATCTGGGCATCTCTCGGGCCAACATCTCGTTAATTTACGGGGTGGCCACGCTGGGGGGATCCCTGCTTCTGCCGCTGATGGGCCGGCTGGTGGATCGCTATGGCGCCAGCCGGATGATTCTGGTGGTGGCCCTGGGGCTGGGCCTCTCCGTGGCCAGCGTTTCCTTGGCCCACGGCGTGCTGACCCTGCTTCTGGCGATGTTGGCCATTCGCTTCTTTGGATTTGGTTCAACCCAGCTCGTGATCAATAACGCGATTGCTCACTGGTTCATCCGGCAGCGAGGCAAGGTTATGGGCATTACCGGCCTGAGCCTGGCCGCCAGCCTGCTGATCTACCCTTCTCTGGCCGAGTACCTGATCGACAACCTGGGCTGGCGAGCCGCCTGGGTTTTGATGGGAGCCTCGGTGCTGGTCGTTATGCTGCCGGTCAGTTGGCTCTTTTTCAAAGATAAACCGGAGCAGTATGGCCTGCTACCCGACGGCGATCTACCCGCGGCCGCCGGCAGCAACGGCCTGGTCAGTGATGAAAACTGGACTCTTGCCGAAGCGCGGCGGACCGGCGCCTTTTGGATCTTTGCGGCGGCGCTGTCGACGATGACGATGCTCCTGGCCGGCCTGGTTTTTCACCAGCTATCTCTCTTTGAGGTGCGGGGCTTACCCCGTGAAACGGCGGTATCCGCCTTCTATGCGATGGCCATCGCTTCGGTCGTCGGCAACCTGGGTATGGGTTACTTGCTCGACCGGTATTCGGCCCGCTTGCTGTTAAGCCTCACCCTCTTCATCCTGGCGGCGGCGGTTGTCCTGGTGCAAGTCATTACCACGCCGCTGCAAGGCGCGCTCTTTTCGGGGTTGGTGGGATTGACCAGCGGCTCGTTCCGCGTGATCGACTCGGTGGTCTGGGCCAAGTATTATGGCCGGACCCACCTGGGCAGCATCAAAGGTGCCACGATGCTCGGCGTAATCGGGGCGACAGCCTTGGGTCCGTACCCGCTGGGCTTAAGTTATGATGCCCTCGGCAGTTACAGTTACGCCTTGAATGGACTACTGGTCTTGCCTGTGGCGATTGGGATTGTGGCCTTGTTCATCAACCGCCCGCAAAAACCCAATTCCGGCAGGGGTTGACAAATCGTCGAGCAGCGACCAAAATCACTTAATCTCTGTACCCAACGATGAGAGACCGCGGCTGTGACAGAAACGGTACTCCGCACCAAACTCTATATTCCTCCGGCTCGCCCGCAGTTGGTACCCCGGCCCCACCTGGTTGATCAGCTCAACGCCGGGTTGCATCGACCGCTGACCCTGGTGGCGGCGCCGCCGGGTTTTGGCAAAACGACCCTGTTGAGCGAGTGGCAAGCCGGCCTGCCGCGTGACCACTGGACCATGACCTGGCTCTCGCTCGATGAGCAGGACAACGACCCGGCTCGCTTCTGGAGCTACATCGTCGCCGCTCTGGAACGAATTGACCCGAGTCTAAGGACTAGTGTCCAGCCGCTGCTGCAAGCGCCGCAACTTCCCCCGCTGGAAACGATTCTCACCACCCTCATCAACGCCATGACCACCATCGAGCAAAATTTTGTCCTGGTTTTGGACGATTATCATCTGATCGAAATCGAGGCCATCCACGAGGGCGTAGCCTTTATCCTAGAGCACCGTCCGCCGCAGTTGCACCTGGCCCTCACCAGCCGGACCGAGCCGCCCTTGCCGCTCACCCGGCTCCGCGTGCGCAACCAGGTCACCGAGCTGCGGGAGAGCGACCTGCGCTTCAGCCCCCAAGAGATTGCCCTCTTCCTCAATAAGATTATGGGCCTTAGCCTCTCCGCGGCCGATGTCTCGGCCCTGGAGGCCCGGACCGAAGGGTGGGTGGCCGGCTTGCAGCTCGCGGCCTTGTCAATACAGGGCTATGGCGACACCCATGGCTTTGTCCAAGCCTTCACCGGCAGCCACCGCTACGTCATCGACTACCTGGCTGAGGAGGTCCTGGCCCAACAATCGCCGCCGCTGCGCGACTTCCTGCTCAAAACTTCCATTCTGGAACGGCTAAGCGGCCCTCTATGCGATGCCGTCCTGGGACAATTAGCAATTAACAATGAGCAATTAGCAATTAACAATGAGCAATCAACAACTCCAATCCTCCAACCCTCCAATCCTCCAACCCTCCAACCCTCCAATCCTCCAACCCTCCGGGCACCCCGCACAAAATCTCAGGACATCCTCCAACACCTCGAGACCGCCAATCTCTTCCTCATCCCCCTCGACGGAGAGCGCCGCTGGTATCGCTACCATCATCTCTTTGCCGACTTTCTGCACGCTCAGCTCATCCGGACCGTGACCGAGGCAGAGTTGGCCGAGCTGCATCAGCGAGCCAGCGATTGGTTCACGGCCAACAACTATATGAATGACGCCGTCCGGCATGCTCTGGCCACCGGCCAGACCGAGCCGGCGGTCACCCTGATCGAAAAAGTGATTATCGGCATGCTGGCCAACGGTGAAGTTAACACCATCCTCAACTGGCTTCGCGTCTTGCCCGAAAACATCATCAGACGCCGGCCTCGGCTCAGTCTGGGCAAAGCCTGGGCCGGGCTGATTATCAACCGCTTCAGCGATATGGAAGAATACCTGCGCTACGCCGAGATAGAGCTGGCACCTTACCAGGCCGATCCCGGCCCCCACCCGATCGAGATCGAAGCCCTGCTCGGCGAGGCGGCCGCTTTACGAGCGCTGGTCTTTGACTTTCAGGGAGACGCTCAAGCCGCGGTGGCGCTGTGCCGGCAGGCGCTGGAACGGCTTCCCGCCGAGAATCAGTTGGTGCGCAGTATTATTAT
>CALMIS010000019.1 GCA_937864185.1 uncultured Chloroflexota bacterium | reverse complement strand
AACAAGGTTCCGCCGAAGCCGGAAGCCCACCCGCTTTTAGCGGTGGGTAGCTCACCTTCATAGTAGGCATGGGATCCCGCTATTGCGAGCCGCTAAACCGGATCCGGCGCAGCAGTTGGGCATTGATGGCCACAATCACCGTGCTGAGCGACATCAACAGCGCTCCCACCGCCGGCGACAGCAAAATGCCGACGGGGGCCAGCACCCCGGCGGCCAGGGGCAGGGCGATGACGTTGTAGCCGGTAGCCCAGAGCAGGTTCTGGATCATCTTGCCGTAGCTGGCCTTACTCAATTCGATGATTTTGACCACATCCAGCGGATTGCTCTGCACCAGAATGATGCCCGCCGACTCGATGGCTACATCCGTACCGCCGCCGATGGCAATGCCGATGTCGGCCCGGGTTAAAGCCGGGGCGTCGTTCACCCCGTCGCCGACCATGGCTACAGTTTTGCCCTGCTGCTGCAATTCGGCCACCTTCTGGTCCTTCTCATCGGGCAGCACCTCGGCAAAAAAGGTGTCGATGCCCAACTCCTCGGCCACGGCTTTGGCCACGGCCCGGCTGTCGCCGGTTAGCATCGCCACTTCGATATCGAGGTCGTGGAGCCGCTTGACGGCCTGCTTGCTTTCGGGCCGGATGACATCGGCCAGAGCAAAAGCCGCCACCGGCTGCTCTTCTTCGATCAGGTAGACCACCGCTTGGCCTTTTTCACCGGCGTTGTCGGCAAAGCGGGCCAACTTCGCCGGCAGATCGATCTCCAGCTTCTTGAGCAGGTTTGGCCCGCCCACGTAAACGGTCTTGCTCTTATGGTTGGCCCGCACCCCGTGCCCCTTGATGGCTTCAAAGTCGGTTACTTTTGGCAGCGACAGATCTTTCTCCGTGGCCGCCTGGCGGATGCCCTTGGCAATCATATGCTCTGAGTCAGCCTCGATCGCAGCGGTCAGCGCCAGGGTGTTATCCGCGTCGTAACCCTCGACCGCGGCCAGATCGACCACACCCTGCACTCCTTTGGTCAGGGTGCCGGTTTTGTCAAAGATGATGGTGTTCAGCTTGCGGGCCGACTCCAGCGCCAGACGGTCGCGGACCAGAATACCATTTTTGGCGGAGAGCGAGGTGGAAATGGCCACCACCAGCGGAATGGCCAGCCCCAGGGCGTGGGGGCAGGCAATCACCAGGACTGTCACCACCCGTTTCAACACTGCGAGGTCAAAGCCCACCGCCATCGTCCAGCCAACGAGGGTGAGGACAGCCACGCCGATGGCCAGGTAAAAGAGCCAAGCCGCGGCTTTATCGGCCAGGAGTTGGGTGCGCGATTTACTCTGCTCGGCTTGCTCCACCAGCCGCATGATTCCGGCCAGCGCCGTTTCAGCGCCGGTGGCGGTCACCCGCAGCCGCAGGCTGCCGTCCCCATTAACCGTGCCGCCAATGACGTTGTCGCCCGGCTGCTTTCGGACCGGCTTTGACTCGCCGGTAATCATAGCCTCGTTCACGTCAGACTGGCCTTCGAGAATTTCACCGTCGGCGGGCACCGAGGCACCGGGTCGGACCAGAACTTTGTCCCCCGTCTTCAGGGCAGAGACGCTGACTTCCGCGCTACTGCCGTCGTCGTTGAGGCGCTCGGCGGTGTCGGGCATCAGTTTGGCCAGTTCGCCCAGCGCGCCGGAGGCCTGCCGTACGCTGCGCATCTCCAGCCAGTGGCCCAGCAGCATCACGTCAATTAAAGTGACCAACTCCCAAAAGAAGCTGTCGCCTAGCGCCATAAACAGGGTGCCGAGACTGTAGACAAAAGCCACCGTAATTGCCAGCGAGATGAGGGTCATCATCCCCGGCCGGCGGTTTTTAATCTCCGGTCCGGCCATCCGCAAAAACGGCAGGCCACCATAGGCAAAAACAATGATAGCAAACAGAGGGGATACCCACTGGTTGCCGGGGAAAGTCGGCATCGAGAAGCCCAGCCACATCTGGAGCATTTCGCTGTAAAGCAGCACCGGGATAGAGAGCAGCAAGCTGACCCAGAAGCGGTTGCGGAACATCACTTCGTGGCCGGTGTGGTCTACGCCGTGACCCCGGTGGGCTGTGTGACTTTCGGAAGCACCAGAGGGCTGACCGAAGGCCATGCGCTGATCGGCATGAGCTCCGGCCGCGCCGTGATGCTGATGACCGGCGTGAGGGTGTTGGTCTGAAGGAACGTCTCGCCGGAGAGCACTCTGCCGTTTTTTAGAATAACGGGGAGTCATAGGGGTTAGCACCTTTCTTTTTCCTGACGGATAAAAGGAGCACAACCTCACCTTCAAGGTTGGGGCCTCAGTGAGGTCAGGGGCAGACAGTCCGGCGTGGTAAGACTATTCGAGCGGTTGGGTCTCGGTGGGCGGCCCGTACCGGCTGTAGTCGGCGTCAAGGTCGGCCCGGATTTCTTGGAGATCTTTACCGGCTTGGAGCGATCGCATCACGTCCCGCGTGATATCCACACAGATGCCTCAGCCAAAGCCGTGAGTTTCAAACCCGATGGCACCATCAGCTCGAAATTCTTTGATGTAGCACTGCAAGTTGTTCTGATGGCCCAGCGCGCCACAACCGCAATAACAAGGTACCGCGCTCAAAATCTCGGGATTAGCGATCGCAAAGCGATAGGCGTCTTTAACCAGCGGGGCGGACCGGTCGACAAACGCCGGCAGCTCTGACGCGGGAGCCAAATTCAGTTCGACCGGGGCCGCCTGGCTACAAGCCCCCAGGACAAGGGTGACAACCAGCCCCAGCCATACTTGGCTAAACTTTGAACGTGGTTTCATGGATTTCCTCTTTTAAATTTCGCCGCTATCTTTCGAGCAATTGGCGCATTTCCAGATACTGTTCCTGCGACAATTCCCCGCGCGCATAGCGTTGAGCCAGAATGTCTCGCGCTTCCGGTGCTGAACCAGGCCTGTGATTGGGCGACGAGGGTGGATTGGCGGGGAAAAGCGCCGCAATTAACCAGACGGCCAGCAGGATGAGAATCCCCCAGAACAACAGCAGCCAAATTAAGCCAAATCCCATCATTGTCCACCTCCCGCTTTACAGGTCCTGGGTTTGTGTGTCTAACATTCCCATTCAACCAATTCAGATCTGCTTACAGTGTATCCGGCTCGGTTAAAGCTACTTTGAAGCTTTGATGAAGTTTTTGTAAAGATTGGGCAGGCTTGGGTCGAGCCAACGACCGGGCTGGTCCTCAAGTTGCTCTTTGAATCTTTACACAACCTTTAAGAAACCGTTAACGGAACTTCAAACGGGTCCGATATGATGAAAGCATATTGACTTAACCGGCACCTGATGAGGTGCCGGCCGGTTCGAGAAGTTGGCTTGTAACAAGGAGCAAATCATGTTTAACAAGCGATGGGTTTCAATGGTAGTGGGCAGTGGCCTGGCAATTTTACTCCTCGCCGGCCTTCTGGTCGGGCTGCCTGCCTTTGCTCAAGGGGGCGGGATGATGGGCAATGGTCGCGGCATGATGGGTAATTCCGACTTTGGCCCCGGTTGGATGATGCGCGGCACGCCGGGCTTTAGCGGCACGAACCCGTTTGGCTTTGGCCCCGGTTGGATGATGCACGGCACGCCGGGCTTTAGCGGCACTGTGCCCTTTGGCCCCGGCATGATGGGGATGATGCACAGCACGCCGGGCTTTAGCGGCACTGTCCCCTTTGGCCCTGGCATGATGGGGATGATGGGCAACTTTTTTAGTGGCGATGGCGGCTTGGCCGGGATGATGGGCGGCGGGATGATGGTCAATCCCAACAGTCCGTTTTACACTGCCCCTCAACCCCTAACGCTGGATGAAGCCACCACCACGCTCGAGGCCTATCTGGCGGCTCTGGATGACGCTAATCTAGCCTATGAGGACATAATGATTTTTGACAATCACGCTTACGCGCAGATTGTTGAGCAAGACAGCGGTACCGGGGTCATGGAAGTCTTGATCGATCCCACTACCAAAGCAGTTTACCCGGAAATGGGGCCCAATATGATGTGGAACCAGAAGTACGGCATGATGTCCGGCTTTGGCCGGTACGGGATGATGAGCATGATGGGTGGGTTCAACAACGGGATGATGGGCAATGCGGACAGCCCGGCTGAATTAACGGTGACGCCGGCCCAGGCCGTGGAAACCGCCCAAAGTTACTTGGATACCAACTTCAGCGACAAAGGTTTTACAGTCGATGACCAGGCCGACCCCTTTTACGGGTACTACACGCTTCACGTCAACCAAGAGGAGGAAACAGTGGGCATGTTGAGTGTCAATGGTTTCACCGGCGCGGTTTGGCCGCATACCTGGCACGGCCAACTGCTGGCGATGGGGGCGGAATAGGCACCCGGTTAGTCCATAAACAGGCCGAGCCCTCTGGTCAGACTCAATGACCGGAGGGCTTTTTTGGCTCTCTCGCTTACGACACGCGCCGGATTGACTTGTCTTCGCTGAAAATCTATCATGATCCTGGTACTATGCTCAAAACGCAACCCATATGACCGCGCCAAAAATCCTCATTGTTGATGATGAACAAAGCATTATCAATTTAGTCTCTGCCTATTTGCGACCCGAAGGCTACGAGGTCCACACGGCCACCGATGGCCCCACCGGCCTCAAAGCCGCGCGCAGCCTGAGACCAGACTTGATCGTCCTGGATATTATGCTGCCCGGCCTGGACGGCCTCCAACTGCTGGCCGAACTCCGGCGGGAGTCGGAGGTTTATGTCATTATGCTGACGGCCAAAACCGACGAAACGGATAAGATTATCGGCTTGTCCATGGGCGCGGATGACTACTTGACCAAACCTTTTAGCCCGCGAGAGCTGGTGGCCCGAATTAAGGCTGCCCTGCGCCGGTACGGCAAATCGGGCTCGCTAGCCGACAGCCGGATGCTCGTTTTCAACCGGCTGCGCATCGATCCGGAGGCCCGCTTGGTGTGGAAGGATGAAGCCCAAGTGGACTTGACCGCCATTGAATTTGATCTGTTGCACACCCTGGCCGAGCACCGGGGGCGGGTGCTTAGTCGCGAGCAACTTTTGGAGCGAGTTTGGGGTCACGATTTTTACGGCGAGGAACGGGTCGTGGATGTCCACCTGGGCCACATCCGCAAGAAAATCGAAGATGATCCGGCTCAACCGGTATTTATCGTCACCGTGCGAGGGGTGGGCTATCGCTTCAGCGGAGATACGGCATGACCGGTTTGCGCAGCAGTTTGGGCTGGAAACTGTTGGTTTCTTACCTGATTGTGATTATGGTTGGGATTGTCACTCTGGCTCTGGTTGCTGAGTCAGCCGTACCGGCGGCCTTTAACCGCCACATGGCCGGGATGCAACTGCTGATGGGCCGGCAGATGGGCATGAGCATGGCCGATGATCTGTTTAACAACTTCCGCACGGCCTTTACCGAGGCCCTGGTCTGGGCGACCGGTTTGGCCACCGTCAGCGCCGTGATCGTGAGCATTTTTGTAGCCCGCCGGGTGGTCACCCCGGTTCGATATATGATGCGCGCCAGCCGCCACATCGCCGACGGACACTATGCCGAGCGCGTGCCGGAAACCGACGCGGACGAACTGGGTCAACTGGCCCGCAGCTTTAACCAGATGGCCGCCGCCCTGGAACAAACCGAGACGAGGCGCCGCGAGCTAATCGGGAACGTCGCCCACGAACTGCGGACTCCGCTGACCAACATCAAGGGCTATATGGAAGGCTTAATTGACGGGGTCCTGCCCCCGGAGCCGGCCACCTTCCAACTGGTCCACCGCGAAGCCGACCGCTTGCAGCGGCTGGTTAGCGATTTGCAGGAGTTAAGCCAGGTAGAGGCCGGGACGTTTGAGCTGAACCTGACTCAAGCTTCCGTGCAGGCCTTAATTGACCAAACCGCGGCCCGGCTGCGACCTCAATTTGAAGAAAAAGAGGTCAACCTGCAAATCAGCCTGCCGGCGGATCTACCCCCGGTGCGGGTGGATGAGGATCGGATGGGCCAGGTGTTGCTGAACCTGGTCGGTAACGCCTTGCAGTATACCTCCGCCGGGGGCGTGGTGACGATTTCGGCCAAACCGCATGGACGCGAAGTCCACCTCTTGGTTCAGGACAGCGGCCTCGGCATCCCCGCCGAACATCTGCCCCATCTCTTTGACCGCTTCTACCGGGTTGATAAATCGCGCAGCCGGGCCGGTGGTGGCAGCGGCATTGGTCTGACCATCGCCAAACACTTGATTGAAGCTCATGGCGGCCGGGTGTGGGCCGAGAGCCAAGGAGCGGGTCAAGGCAGTCGCTTCGGTTTCAGTTTAAATGTAGGCTGACGATCTGGTCCACGCATACAGTAGAACCAGCCCCCCCGGATGGAAATCCATTTGCTTCGCTACTTCCTAACAACTGTCGTTTAGACTAAAGTCGAACCGGCCCGACAATGGGTGGGGCCGGAACAGACACCAACAAACGACAGGAATACTCACCGATGTCCCTTCGCTGGCAAAAAGCCTGGAACGATTTATGCTACAACAAATCTAGAACTGTCCTGGTCATCCTCTCGATTGCGGTTGGGGTGGTGGCCTTTGGCTCGATTGCGGGCGCGCGGGAAACCATCAACCGCGATCTGTCCGCCGGCTACCAGGCCGCGCGGCCCGACAGCGTCACCCTGTACACCTCGCCCTTCACCGACTCGCTGACCCGCAGCGTGACCCGGCTGCCGGGGGTGGAGGCCGCCGCCGGCGTGCGGCAGGTGCGGGTTCGGGCGCGTTTCAACGGCGGCGCCTGGCAATCGCTGGACTTGATCGCCGTCGAAGATTACACCCGGCTGCAGGTCAACCTCGTCCAGGGGCAAACCGGCGCCTGGCCCCCGCCCGACCGGCAGCTTTTATTGGAGCGCAATGCTCTGGAACTGCTGGATGTCTCTATGGGCGAGACCCTGGAGCTAGAATTGCCGGATGGCCGGCTGCGGGAGGTACCGATGACCGGGCTGGTCTACGATGGCAGCCGGGTGCCGGCGACCATTGCCGGCGTGGCCTACGGCTATGTTAGCCTGGACACGCTACAATGGCTAGGGCTGCCGACCACGTTTGACCAGTTGGAGTTAGGGGTGGCCTCCGCCGCTGACCTGGACGCGACCGTGGCCCAGGTCGAGCGTAAAATCGAGCGCGGCGGCGGCACGGTTTACCGCAGCGTGGTCGCTACGGACGAGTTTCCGGCCCAGGAATTTCTGGACACCATTTTGTGGCTGCTGGGGGCCGTGGGCTTGCTGGCCCTGCTGTTAAGTGCCTTTTTGACGGTCAACACCATCCAAGCGATTCTAACCCAACAAGTCCGGCAAATCGGGGTGATGAAGGCGATCGGCGCCAGAACGTCGCAAATAAGCGGCCTCTATCTGCGGATGGTGCTTCTTTTTGGTGGCGTCGCCCTGCTGGTGGCGCTGCCGCTCAGCGTGGCCGGCACGCAGTGGCTGGCGCGCTACCTGGCCGGGCGGTTGAATTTCGATATTTCCACCTGGCAGCAGTCACCGCAGGTGTGGGGCAGCCAAGTAGCGGCCGGGCTGCTGGTGCCGATACTGGCTGCCCTTTACCCGGTCCTGGCGGCGGTACGGGTGACGGTCCGCGAAGCCCTGAGCGACACCGGCTTGAGCGAACCGGCTTCCCGGGCCGGCCTGCTCGACCGGCTGCTGCTGTCGCTCAACCTGTCGCGTCCGCTGCGGCTATCTTTGCGTAACACTTTTCGGCGCCGGGGCCGGCTGATCTTAACCCTGCTGACCCTAACCCTGGGCGGCGCCCTGTTTGTCAGCGTGCTGTCGGTGCGCACCTCGCTGCTGGCCTCGCTGGATGAATCGCTGCGGAGCCAGGGGTATGATGTGCAGGCCCAGTTGGGTCAACTCTACCGCGAAGAAAAGCTGGTCCGGCTGCTTGAGGGGCAGCCCGGCGTCGCCCGGCTGGAATGCTGGCGGCTGGAAAACACGGCCCCGGTCGCTGCCAATGGACTGGAAGGCGACCCGATTACGCTGTACGCCGTGCCACCGGAGACCCAACTGTTTGAACCGACGCTCGTGGCCGGTCGTTGGCTTACCCCGGCCGACCAGAACGCCTTGGTCCTGCATCACACCGTGCTGGATCGAGATCCCAGCCTGCATTTGGGCGGTGACATCACCCTGAACGTGGGCGACCGGGACGTGACCTGGCAGATTGTGGGCGTGGTCAGCGATCTGCAGCCCCGCGTCAGCGCCGCCAAAGCCTACGTCAACGCCGATTATTTTGCCCGGGTGATGGGCGACGCGCATCAGGCCAACCTGGTTCAGATCATCACCACCGACCACAGTTCCCTCACCAACGCCCAGGTGATGCAGCAGGTGGAGCAGACTCTGACTCGGGCCGGGGTGCCGGTGCAAAAAGTGCAGTCGGCCGGCGATATGCGGGCGTTGATGACCGACCGCTTCAATGTCATTATGACCATGCTGGGGATTATGTCGCTGCTCGTGGTGGCGGTCGGAGCGCTGGGCTTGATGGGCACGATGAGCATCAACGTCCTGGAGCGGCGGCGAGAAATCGGCGTGATGCGGGCCATCGGGGCATCGGATTGGGCGGTGATGCAGATCTTTTTAACGGAAGGCGTGGTGATCAGCCTGCTCTCCTGGCTGGGGGCGATGATCTTGACCCAGCCCCTCAGCCGCTATTTGAGCTACGAAACCGGTCGCCTCTTTCTGCAGATGCCGCTGATTTTTGAATTTGCCGGCCAGGCGGCTGCCTGGTGGCTGCTGGCCGTGATTATTATTGGGCTGGTCGCCAGTTTTATGCCGGCCCGGAGCGCGGCCGCCTTGCCGGTACGCGAGATTATTGCCTATGAGTAGCCAAAGGCTGATCGACCCGTTGACATCCAAATAATTCCAGCCCGCTCAAAAATTTAGGCCTCATCTTCCAGCCGCTGGGCTTGTCCCAGGCCCGCTTCCAGCGCCATTAACATTAGCTTGGCTCGATCCGTGGCCTGCACTTTGACCAGGACGTTGGAGATGTTGTTGCTGATCGTCTTGGGGCTCAGTCCCAGCCGCTCGCCGATCTCGGCATTGGAATGACCCCTGGCCAGTAGTTCCAAAATATCCCGCTCCCGGCTGGTCAGTTCATCAAAGGCGTGTTTGGGGACTTGGGAGGGCGTGGCCGCCAAATAGTGCAGCACCCGGTGGGCGATCCCCGGGCTAAAAATGGCCCCCCCGCCGGCCACGGTCTTGATCGCCCGCAGCAGTTCTTCCTGGTCGGTATCCTTAAGCAGGTAGCCGCGCGCTCCGGCCCGGATAGCCGGAAAGACCGAGGTGTCGTCTTCAAAGACGGTGACCACCAGAATACCAATGTGCGGGCTAACCCGATGGATCCGCCGGGTGGCCTCGATGCCGTTGAGGCCCGGCATGCGCAAATCCATCAAAATGACGTCCGGCTGAAACTCATCGGCCAGCGCGATCGCCTCGGCCCCGTCGCTGGCTTCGGCTACAATTTCCAGGCCGGGTAGCGCCTCCAACAGCAGGCGCAGGCCGCTGCGGGTAATTGATTGGTCATCGGCGATCAAAACTCGAATAGCGTCCATCAGCCTCTATCCAAGGAAAAGATCTAATGTTGTACAGAAAACCATCACCGGTCGGCCGGACCTACTTCCAGGCAGGGTAGGCGGGCCAGAACTCGCACCCCGCTCTCTGCTCGGGTCTCGATAAGGCACATTCCCCCCACTTCGACAGCTCGCTCTCGCATAGAAGCCACCCCTAGGCCCCGCTGATCACCGGGTGGCAAGCCCCGCCCGTCATCCTTGACCTCAATCTCCAAGATGGGCGCGCCAAGAAGAATCAAGGGCGAGGCCGCGCAGACCACCGGTCGAGTACTTAAAGCCAACCGCAGCGTACAGTGGCTAGCCCTGGCGTGGCGCTGCACATTAGATAAGGCTTCTAGGGCAATGTAGTAGGCGGCCGCTTCGGTGGCCACCGACAGGGGCGGCAGGCTGGCCGGGGCTTCAAATAGAACGCGTAACCCCTCCAGCCCATCGATTTGGGCAGCGCGCTCGCTCAGCGCTCCGGTTAAGCCCAACAATTCCAATTCTGGCGGATGCAGGGTATGGGCCAAATTGCGGACCGTCCCCATGGCAGCATGGGTGCCTTGCCGCACCTCGTCTATTTTGGCCCGGGCTGCCGCCGCATCCTTCTCCAACAGACTGAGGGCCAGCTCGGTCTTGCGGAGCAGGCTAGCGAGATGGTGGCCGACCCCATCGTGCAAATCATTACCGAGCCGGCGGCGTGTCTCTCGCCGGGCTGAGACCATCCGCAGCCGGGTTCGTTCCAGGTCGGCGGCCAGACGAATGGCATGGACCGCCACCCCGGCCTGGCGCGCCAGGTCGGCCAGCAGGCGCTGGTCGGCGGCCGATAAGGCCTCGCCCGGGGCGCGGGGCGCGACCCGTAACTCGCCCAGCGGTTCATTGGCGTAAATCAAAGGAAAAGCGAGGGTGCTTGGCTGCGGCGGACCGTACTCGGCCACCGTGACCGAACGGCCAGCAGGTGTTGGCGGCGCAGACGCCGCCGACCAGTCATCCGGGCCGGCTGGCCGGTGGTTATCGTTCAGGACAATGCCAACATAGGGAAGTTTGAGCGCCTGGGCGACCGTCTCCACAATGGTCGGCAGGGCGGCCCACGGCTCAAAGGCGGCTTCCAGTCGTTGCCCCAGGCGCGAAATAACCTGGTACGGTTCGTCCCGGTCGCCGTACATGAGCCGGTTGGCCGCTCGCTGCAACCGATCGCGCAGGGGGCCGCAGACTATCGCCACCAGGGCGACGGCGATGAGCGAGATAAGCCAGCTCCCCTGCGAGTGGAGAAAAACGCTGAGCGAACCAACCACCAACCCGTAGAGCCCAGTAATGATGGCGGTCAGCGCCCCGTAGACCAAGGCCCGGTTGATGATGAAGTCATGCTCAAACAAGCGGTTACGCAGCACAGCCAGGCCAGTACAGACCATCAAAAAGATCACGCTGAGGACTACGATCGTGCCAGCCGCTAAATTGGGCAGGGTGCCGGGCCGGCTTAGGCTCGGGAACAGCAGCCCCAAGCTAAAAACCGAGACTTGGGTAAGCACGGTCACGGCTGTTCCGTATAGAATCCAGCGGATCTGCTGTTTTTGAGCCGGGCCGGCAAACCAGCGGTAACGGTAATATAGCAAGCCCAGTGAGGCGCTTATCAATACCGGCCATAGCAGGTCCACGATGGCTGCGTTTAGATCGTTGGCCGGCCAGAGGATTAGCAGACCAAGCCCCAGTGAGGGTAGGACCAGCCAACGACCCCATCGCGGCACCCACCGGCCATCGGGAAAGAGGCAACTCCAGGGTAAAATACCGGCGATGTGAACGAAACTCAAGGCCCGGATCGGCCAGGTCAGGGCCGGGTAGGCGCTGGTGAGCGCCCTCATCACCTCGGGCAAAAATGCGGCGCAGGTGCCAATGATAAGGACCGTCAACAGGGCAATCTTATCCTTGGCGGCCCAGTTCCAAGCCACCAGGCTGGCTACCGTGAGTCCGGCCAGGGGGATAAGCAAGGGGAGCGTGGTAGCGTAGGCGGCATAAAACGCGAGTGATAAGCCAACCGTATCCAGGGTATGAGCGTCGAGCGCGGTCACCTGCCAGGGCAGACAAGTGGAACCGTCGCAAGGTTGCAGGCGCTGCTGGTAAACCAGCGGCAGGCCAAGGCTGTACAGAGCTAGCAAAAACAGCAGATAGAGCAGCCAGCCCGTCCGCACGAACCATTTCAAAAACTCGACTGGCCGGCTACCGCTGAATTTCTCAAGACGACGGGCCGCCACCAGGTCAGGAAAAGCCAGATTCATCACTGACCTCCTTTTGCGCTAGGCCAACGAAGATAATATAGCACGGACCAGACCGGCCTCCAACTGTCTACGCCCCACCGGTGGACCAAGGCGTCTGGGGACGCGGCTGCAACTGACCATCCACGTACAAGTCTACCCGCTCATTGAAGAAGCACATCAAATCCTTGATTCTTGGATTTTCCGGAATGGGATTGGGATAGCTCCAGACCACGTCTTTGAAGAGCTGATCGCCAAGCTTGACCGACCAGTAGGCGGCTACCCCCTTGTATGGGCAGCGTGTCGCCAAAGCAGAAGGCTCAAGCAACTCTAAGCGTACATCTTCGCGGGGCAAGTAATAGCGAGTGGGCAAACCGGTCTCAAATAACAAGAACGGTCGGCGAGTCTCGGCCACTGTTTCCCCGGCAATGACCACTCGCACGTGCCGCGAACTGGGTATGACATCAATCCGTGCGTAGGGGTCCCGAGCATGTTCAAATATTTCTTTCTCTTCTTCGTACCAGGCCTCCATCGCGTGCCATTTAAAGGAAATATACCCTTTGAGGGCGGCAAGCTCCGCCGGCGGCTCAAGGTAGGTCCAGGCCGCATTCTCGGCGATCTGGTCGCCAACGTGCACTGTCCAGTATTTCATTTCGTCTGTTTGGCTCTCCTCAGAGCCTGGATCTAAAGCCGCCCAACGCACATCTGCCGGTGGAAAATAGTAGGTTGGTAGCTGATGAGGCCCGTATTGGCGCAATAACAAGACCTGTTTGCTATCGGCGATGATCTCGCCGCCAAATTTGACTCTGACCCAACGGGGGCTGGGTTTTAGCCGGGGGCCTTCAAGATAATTAGCATAGCTGCTACTGTCGCTGGTTAATGGTAAAGACATCGATTTTCCTTTTCTGCAATGATCTTTCTTTCTTAGTAAACGACCACCCTAACAACGCGGCTTAGGGTTTTCGGGTCCAAGCACCGATGATGATTGGCAGCATTTGCACCCCACCCTGACCGACAACCTCGGCCCGTAGCCGCTCAGCCAGGGTCTCCAGGTCCAACTCCACGGCGGTTACTCGTCCCCTCTGCTCCAACATGGGCAGCAAACTCCGGACCGTATCGGCCACATAGTCATAGCCAGGCCAGTTTGGGCCGCCGCCAATGGGCGCCTCAAGGCGCAACTGTGGCTCCGGCAGCCCTGCCGCCAGATAGGTTTGATACAAATGCGACCCCATTTTCGGACCCAGCCCGCGATCTGGCGGCGCGGTCGTCCATTGCACTACCTGCTGGTGCAGCGGGCCCGCCGGAAAGGCTGTCGGCGGATAACTGAAGTCGCCTTCCTGAAAGGCCAAGACTCCGCCCGGACGGAGATAGCCGGTCAGCCGCCGCAAGACGGCGACCGGGTTAGGGTGATGCATCAAGAGCCAGCGACCCACCACTGCCTCAAAATCATGGTCCAGGTCGATGCTGTCCACATCTCCGGCCAGAAACGTCACGTTGGTCCACCCCATCGCCTCGACTCGCGCCCGAGCCGTGTCCAGAATAGCGGGGTTCAGGTCGACCCCGATGACGCGGCCACGGGGGCCGACCAGCTCCGCTAGGAGCAGGGCCACATCCCCGGCGCCACTGCCCACGTCCAGCACTTTCATCCCGGCGGTAATGCCGGCGGCTATCAAAAACTGCCGGGTGAGCGGACCATAGAGGTGGGCCTGGCGGATCAATCGTTGGGTCTCCGCTGTGGAACGGCCCAGTACATAATTATCAACTGAGTTACTCGCCGCAGTGATCATCTCGCCGCCTTTCTTGATTACAAATATTTTTCAAGCTCTTTATCCTTGCCCAAAAATCTGGCGATGCTCGCCAAGAGGCCGAAAACGATCCGCTGAATAGGCAAGGGCAAACCTGGCGTGTAGGATTCCGAAATTTGGAACAATAGGGCCAGATGCCAGATACTTTTGGGCAGGGCTTGCGCATTGGTTTTACCGTCTCTGGCTAAGCCATAGGCTATTCGCAGCATCTCTTCGAACTGGCGGGCCGGTCTGACTTCGATCAGCGCCGTCACCGGCGTATCGGACGGATTGAAAAAGCGATGATGCGCCAGCAACGGTACCAGCGCCGACTGGCCAGGTTCAAGAACTTTATGTTCGCCCTTGACCATAACGTGTAACTGGCCGGTGACAGCCTCGAACTTTTCGGTAAAGGTGGTGTGGTAGTGCATGGGATTACCGCCGTGGGGGGCTAGCTCGAGTTGGGCCAGCAAGTATTGGCCGTTGGTTTCCTCGCTGGTCTTGATAAAGGTTATTCTGTCTTTGATGAGGGGATTTTCAATCACGCGCTCTTGAGTTGGCGTGGTGAAGTCTCCGCTTTTAAGGTAGCTATTCATCAGAACCTCCTAAAATAGGGTATCAACTTAACGTTTATTCATCGTTTGTCCGGCTTTGTTACCGCTCAGCCACGACCGGGTGGGAGTGAATGTAAGCCCAGATAGCCCGCAGTTCTTCATCAGACATGCCGGAGAAAGCCGGCCAGGGCATTTCATCGGGGATGATAAACGAGCCATCGGGACGCTGGCCGGTGCGCAGAGCCGTGATGAACTCCGCCTCCGACCAGTGACCCAAGGGGCCGTCAGGTCTCAGATTCGGCCCGGCCGGGGGTGGCACGCCATCTTCGACCGTGCGGCCGACCAAGCCTTCACCGTGACAAATCTGGCAGCCGCCGACCCCGGTCAGATACTCGCCGTACTCGGCTGTGACGCCGATGGCCGGGGCCGGCGGGCG
>CALMIS010000018.1 GCA_937864185.1 uncultured Chloroflexota bacterium | reverse complement strand
CTGACCTTGGTCCCACCCGAGCCTTGCTGATCGTAGCTCATCCGGACGACGTGGAATACTTCAGCGGCGGGTTGGTGGCCCTCTGGACTCAAAGCGGGGCTACGGTCAGTTTTGTGATCGTCACCTCCGGCGACAAAGGCAGCGATGACCCGGCCGCTGACATCGCCCATCTGGTTGAGACCCGCGAGCGGGAGCAGCGGGCCAGCGCCCGGGTGCTGGGCGTCGAGGATGTCACCTTCTTGCGCCAGCCTGACAGCGAGCTCAGCTTCATCGATCAGAACCATCTGCGCGGTGAGCTCGTCCGGCACATCCGGCGCACCCGGCCCGAGGTCGTGGTCACGCACGATCCGTTTGTGCGCCAAATAAAGCAGCATGTCGACCACCGTGTGGTCGGCCAGCTAGCGCTCGATGCCGCCTATCCCATTGCCTCGGTGGCCCAGTGTTACAAGGCCCAAATTTTAGAAGAAGGGTTGAGTCCCTGGCAGCCGGATGATATCCTGCTCTTCAATACGGACCAACCGAACTACGCAGTTGACATCACCGCTACGCTCGACCATAAAATCGCGGCCCTGCAGGAGCATCGCAGCCAGGAATATGTCTTCACCGGCGGGATTGTCGAGCGGCTGCGTTGGAAAGCCGAGATAATAGGGCAGAGGCACGGTCTGGTCGCCGCCGAAGAGTTTATGCGGATTAAGCTCGCTTCCGCGGCGCCGGTGGCACGGTAAATTTTGTCTTTCCTATGAAAAATAACTACGGTTGGAAGCAGAATTGGTTCTGGACTCTAACCGCCAGAGAGGGAGTAGAACTATGCCCATCCCAAACCGGGCCGGTTTGGACCCACCCCGGGGCGGCGATCCGGTCGATCGCCCGCCGGTCTCGCTGTGGCGCCACTGGCCCGTGGATGATCAACGCGGCGATGAATTGGCCCGGGCTAGCCTGACCTTTCAACAGACCTATGACTTTGACTTCATCAAAGTCACGCCCAACAGCAACTTTGCCATTGCCGGGTACGGGGCTGACAGTAGTTGGCTAGGAAATCTGGAAGGGACGCGCGAGTGGGGGACGCGGGTTATCCAAACTCCGGACGACTGGCTCAACCTCAAACCGCTCGACCCGCATCAGGGTTTGCTGGGTGAGATTATCGAAGCCAACCGGCTCATTGGTCAAGCGGTAGACAAAGAGACGCCTTTCATCCAGACTATCTTTAACCCGTTAGCTCAAGCCAAGAATCTGGCCGGCCCCCGGTTGCTCTCTCATCTGCGCCAGTATCCGGAGGCGGTCCAGACCGGGCTGGCGACCTTAACCGAGACGATTCTCCGCTTCATCGAGGCTCTCAAGCCGACCGGCGCCGCCGGCATCTTTTTAGCCGTGCAGCACGCCAGCTACAATCTCCTGACCGAGGCCGAGTATAGCCAGCTTTGTGCTCCGCTGGACCGGCAGATTCTGGTCGCCACCGAAGGGATGTGGCTGAGCCTGATCCATCTGCACGGCGAAAATGTAATGTTCGATTTGGTGGCTGGCTACCCGGCTCAGGTTATCAACTGGCACGATGTCGAGACCCCGCCCTCGTTGAGCGAGGCTTTCCAACGGACGACGAAGACTTTGTGTGGCGGCTTGCGCCAGTGGGAGACTATCGTCCGGGGGACGCCGGAGCAGGTCAAGGCCGAAGCCCAGGCTGCCATCGCGGCCACCGGGGGCCGGCGGTTCATCTTGGGCACCGGCTGCGTGACCCCGATTGTGGCGCCCACCGGCAACATTTTGGCGGCCCGGCAAGCGGTGGATTTGTAAACTGTTCCCTTTCAGCCAGAGCCAGGAGACTCCCGGCTTAAACCACTATCTATAGTAGTTTGTTGCTATTATCCCCCCTAGATGTAGTACTTCGGTTTGACATTTTGCTAAATTGTAGTACTCTACTTGGTGCAAAGTCGTAAGCCACCGCCCGCTGTGTCAAACTTAAAAGTACAGTTCTCCCAAAAACAGTTTTGGTGAGGGGAGGTAATGCCGTGCATGTGGTAAGACGGATTAGTACGAATGCCCGGTCCTTTCAGGGCATTCTGGATCAACCGGTCTTCTATCAGGTCCCCTTCTTCCAGCGTGAGTTTTGCTGGGCTGTAGAGCAGGTCGATCGGCTCTGGCTGGATCTGACCACCGCCCTGGCCGAAGGCAAGCCGGACTATTCGCTGGGGGCCATGGTCCTTAATCAAAGCAATGATCGACGTAAATTCAATGTTGTCGATGGCCAGCAGCGCCTGGTCGTGGTCACCCTTATCTTCGCCGCCCTGGCCAAAGCCTGGCGGAAGCGTCGCGATCGCAAACATGCTGAAGCCCTGGTCGAGCGCTTTATCGGCAGCAAAAACGAGGCCAGCAGTGAAATAACCCTCAAGCTGTTGTTAAGCAAAACCAACCACCCCGTCTTCGAGGAGCTTGTTCTCAAGAGCAAGCAGTTCTCGGCCAAGACAAAACGTCAGTGGCCGCAGTCTAATGTACGGTTGGAGAAGGCTTACAGTTTGATTGTCCGTAATTTGGACGCCTGGCTAGCTCGCTTTGATGATGACCAGGCCGCCCTCCTTCAACTGGAGGAGTTTCTCGCCAACCGGGTCAGCGCTGTGATCATCGAGGCGGCCGATGCCTCGGATGCCTTTGTGATCTTCGAACTGCTCCATGACCGCCAGTCGCACCCGGTGTCACTGGCTGCCTAAGCGAGGAACAAAAAAAGCGCTCCACGGGAGCGCTTTTTGATTAAAATTAAGCTTCTTGGAGCAAAGGCGAGGGTGGGGTAGGGGCCGAGCGATAAGAGCGGGTAAAGTCGTAAATGATCGGCCAAATCAGGGTCCCGATCAAGGAGATAATCACCAGGAGCACGATCAGGATAGTCAATAGACCCGGCTGCCGCTGTTCTTCCTCTTCCGCAACAGCATTCTCCAAATCATCGTAGGGCTGCATCAACTGGCCTCGACTATAGATAGAGATTTTTTGGCCGGATCTAAACGCCCTACGCCTCTACCCGTTATCCTCGCTATTGCGGCACTCCCTTGAGATGCTTACGAATGCTTGTTAGCAGTTGGTCTCGTTCAATGGGTTTGGTCAGATAATCGTCTACCCCGGCCGCTTCCGCCCGAGCTCGATACTTGTGGTGATCCCAGGCCGTTACGGCGATAATGGGCACCCGCCGGGTGCTCTCTTTTTCGCGCAGCATCTTGGTCGCCTGCAGTCCGTCCACTTTAGGTAGACCGATATCCATCAAAATCAAATCCGGCTGCCAGACCTCGGCTTGCTCCATTGCTTCAAGGCCATCATCAACAACGAGCACTTCAAAATCACTCATTTCGAGGATGCGGGCGATGAGTTTGCGTTCGGATAAGTTGTCTTCGGCGTAGAGTATTTTCAGCATCAGATGTAACCTGTGGATGAAGTGTGGTAATTTTATTGTAACATATTGTTTGGGTTGCGACAACCCTACTTACTAGTGTAGTGTTAGTTTGCGCAAACGCCAAACTCGGCTAAGATGCCTGTAAGGTAGAAGGTGGCCGATTACTCAATAATACCCCCAATACAAAAATTAGGTCTCAAACCTGGGTTAAAAAAGGTGAGGATATGATAGAGGCAAAAGCTGCGCTAACCCGCGTTCCCGGCTTTCGAGCGGTCGGGGTAACTTGTGGCTTAAAAGTGTCAGGTAAGCCCGATTTGGCTCTAGTCCTAGCGGATCGACCCTGTACCGCGGCGGCGGTCTTTACCACCAACCACTTCAAGGCAGCTCCGGTCCTGTACGATATGGCGCTCATACAGCGGGCCGCTCACGCCTTGCGGGGGGTGATCGTTAATGCCGGTAATGCTAACGCCGTCACCGGCGAACAGGGGCTGCTTAATGCGGCGACAATGGCCCATTTAACTGAAGAGGCTTGTGGCCTGCCCGCTGACAGTATCTTTGTGATGAGCACCGGCGTCATCGGCGAACCGCTGCCGATGGACAAAGTCAGGGCCGGGGTCCGCCAGGCCGGTGACCTGATCCAGACTGAAGCCGGGCAACAGGGACAAAACGCTGTTCAGGCTATTATGACCACCGATCTCGTGCCCAAAGAGGCCTTTGTCCAAATCACCGTCGGCGGACGTGAGGTTAAACTGGCAGGGATGGCCAAGGGGAGCGGCATGATTCATCCGGATATGGCCACCATGCTGGCGGTGTTAGTCACCGATGCCGTAATTGAGCCCGGCGTCCTGGATCAGGCCCTGCGTCTGGCGGTTGGGCGCAGTTTCCATCGGGTCACGGTCGATGGGGATACCAGTACCAACGACACGGTCTTGGTTCTGGCCTCCGGTGGAGCGGAGCACAGTCCCCTCGAGGCCGGCTCGCCGGATTTTGAGACGTTTGTGACCGGGTTAAGCGACGTGTGTATTCAACTGGCCAAAGCCGTGGCCCGCGACGGTGAGGGCGCGACCAAGTTGATCGAGATCACCGTGCGGGGGGCCCGGACTGAAGCCGAGGCAGCCGCGGCGGCGCGGACCATTGCGATTTCGCCCTTGTTTAAGACCGCGGTCTTCGGCAACGATCCCAACTGGGGCCGGGTCTTTATGGCGCTGGGGCGCGCGCCAACCGAGGTTGATCCCCGCCAGGTCTCGCTCTGGTTGGGAGATTTTCACCTGGTTGATCGCAGCGAGCCGCTGGCGTTTGATGAAACGGCTGCCCATAATTGGCTGGCAGCCTCAACCGAAATTAGCCTTGTGGTTGATCTCGCTCTTGGTTCAAGTCAGGCTACAGTCTGGACCTGTGACTATTCCTATAAATATGTAGAGATCAACGCTGAGTATCACACCTAAACGAGTTATGGTGGCTAACATAGGCCGATATCACGGCGCGCATTTCAGTATTTACCTGGTTAACCTGTTTGCTCTAACGGTTGGGGCCCTGCCGTTGGGGTTTACCTGGAGATATTTTCACCGGGCCACATCTGGGTAGACCGGACCAATCACCGGTTGGAGTTTACCAATGGCGACCTCGCCAACACACTCAGTTGATGCTCCACTTGACCCGCCGGCCATGGACCACCGGCGGGCTGTTGATCTAACCCTGACTTCAATGCGAGCGGTCGTTTCGCCCAGCCAGTTGACCCATTTCTCTAACCGGTCTATCGCCGAGGTGGAGGCGCTGCAACAAGAAGTCTCGGCCGTCGTGCCGGCCGGCAATATTGTGGGCCTGATTATGGGTGGCCTGGTCCGCTTGCGCGATCGCCACCTGCCGCGCCACAAGGCCGGCGCCGATGTCAGCGCCTTGATGCGGGGCTTAGATCTGCTGCCGCGCCATATCCTGCCCCGCACTATTTACGGCACCCTCTTTGTTGGACCGGCGGCGGTCCTGTCTGCCTACCAAAAGCTGCTGACCTTAACCGGCAAAGATCCGGAAAGTGCTTTCCCCGATGGGCTGTGGCAATTCTATCTGGAATTCGCGCTGCGTGAGGATACCGCTCGCCACACCAACGAGACCCTGGGTTTTCAGCAGGCCCTCCGCACCCACGCCCTAAATCTTAGCCCGGCCGATCAACTCGCTGCCTGGGTCTGTACGGTCTGTCAGAGTTACTTCCAATATGACGACTGGCTAGCCAATGAGTGGCGGGAGCGGGTCTATCTCAACCTCATCGAAGAAGCAGCCCACCAGGCCAAGCTCAACAGCCTTTCCTTTAAAAAACTCCATCAAGCTTGGGCCGCTCAACGCCCCTATCACCGCGGGCCGGACGTCAAACACTCCGAGAACTTTGCCGCTTATCGGCGTCGCCGCTTCGACGCCTTCCTGCACAGCCGGCTGAGTCTGTTGCCGTCTGAAGCTCGCCTCTTCGTTGAAGAGAACTTTCGCCAGCGGGCCGAAACCGATCTACCCGGCTTTCAGCAGCAAATGAGCCTGTTAGCCAGCCTCAATCCCGATCAATACCGCGAGAATAAGCAGCCGATTGAGTTATGGCAGGCCCACGTCGGCGTGATTGTCAACGGCAACTATTACCTGCTGCCGGCTTACCACGTCGATCAGAGCGGCCAGCCGGTCCTGTTTGAAACCCAAGCGCCCGACTCACCCTTCTACGCCTTGGTGGCCCGGCCGGATGGCCGGCTGTACGATCCCGCCGGTTTTCTGTTGCAGGTCGATCGCACCGGGCGGGTTTACCGGGCGAACAGTCCCTTTCCGCGCGGCTATCTGCGCCCAGCCTCCTTTCAGGCGATCCGCCGCCAGGTGGCTGCCCTCATGACCCAGGCTGAACTGGCGGAAACATCCAGCAGCCTGGATGAACAACTGATCGCCATTAGGCGCACCCACCGGGGCCGCCCGCGGCACCGCTTGGTGGTTCCGGTACGCCGCCGCGAAATCGAAGCCCTCAAAACGGCGCCGGTGCTCATCAATTGGGATGAGCGGAATGGCCATGACCCGCTGGCCTACATCCGCCGGGGCAAACGCGGGCTGGGTGATCACGCTCTCACCATCTTCCGGAGCTCCACGTCAATGGCCTTTGACTGGTCACATATCTTTGTCGATGGCGTCTGGAGTACAGCCCTGGCCGAGATTCTAACCGGAGAGGCGATCTCCTGGGCGGTTTACTTCAACACCCTGCCCACGCCCCAGGCGAGCAGCTTGCCGCCTTATCATCTTCGCCTGGCCGCTCAGCCGGCCCTTAACGACCTGCCGGCTACCCCTTCGATCGAAGCCGCAGCCGAGACCGCCTCCATTGATATGAACCGGCTGCGCCAGCTACGCCTGCTGCTGCCCAAGCGGCACGCCGACCTGCATCTCACCGTCAATGATCTTCTGGTCCTTTTCCGGAGTCTGTTTGGCCATGCTTACCAACCCTCGCCGGCGCTTAGCCAAAAGCTGGCTGAATTCGAGTCCAGCCAGCCGCCCCAAGCGGTTCTAAAACAGGTCAAGCTTGCCCTGGATAAAATGCGAGAAGCCAATCCGTGCCTGGTCATTCCAATGGATGCCACCGCCGCCCGCCCGCGCGAGCGCCTCTACCCGACCACCTTTCGCAATCCCTTTACCGATTTGTGGGACCATTACCAGCAAACCGGCTCAGCTTTGGACCGCTTCAACCTTACCGGCCAGGCGGCGGACTGGAGTGTCTTCGCCGAGGCTCGGCGCCTGCTGCTGGCTCAACTCTACTACTTTGGCCAGGTGATCCGTGCTTACAAAAAGGTCGGGTTGGAGGGCGGCAGTACCAGTACCGCCACGATGAAACTGTTGGCCCACCTGCCCGACTCGCTCCTAAAATTACTCGAAGAGATTCCGCAGCGGTTCGATATCCTGAATGAAGTTTTGAAAGGCGAAGAGGTCTTTTCAAACATTGGCCGTGTGGTCAGAGGCTCATCGATCAGCCGCTTTATTAGCGCTAAAGATGATAACCAGAATAAATCGATGGTCTGGGCCGTGGTCACCGACGACAGCGACGTGATGCACCTGGCCTTGCGCGATTTTCGGCCTCATGTCACGGCGCTGGCCGGTTTAGGCCGGCGTGATCTGGCCGAGTTCATGGTTCAAGACTTTATCGCTGCTTTTACCGCCGACTTCAATCACTTCGTCGCCCGCCTGATCGAGATTCTCAGCGCCCGTGGGGTCCAGCCGGAGGTTCACTTATGACCAGCGGCAAAGATCCGCTGATCGGCGTTACTTTAGGCTCCTATCAGATCCTCGAAGCGATCGGCCAGGGCGGCATGGCCCGCATCTACCGCGGTTTTCACGCTGAACTCAATCGTAATGTGGCCATCAAAGTCATTAACTGGGGGCTACAAGAAGACCCGGAGGCCACTGAGCGCTTCCGCCGCGAGGCTCAGGCCATTGCCGGGCTCCGCCATCCCAGCATCGTTCAAATCTTTGACTTTGGCAAACACAGCAACGGCTACTATATGGTCATGGAGTTTATCGCCGGCCAAGATTTGGCCGTGCTGCTGCGCCAACACCGCGACCGCCACACGCTGTTAGCCAAGGCACAAATCATTCGCATTACCACCGACGTCGCCGCTGCTCTGGATTATGCTCACCGTCAGGGCGTCATCCACCGTGATATTAAGCCTTCAAATATCATGATCAACCAGGAAGGCCAATCGATTTTGACCGATTTTGGGCTGGTCATGCTGCCGGCCCGCGATAGTCAAGTTACCCTGGGCAATACCTTCGGCACGCCGCACTACGTGGCCCCCGAACAGGCCATTTCTTCCGCCGCCGCCGTCCCGGCTAGTGACATATATTCCCTGGGGATCATCCTGTTCGAGATGGTCACCGGCGAACTGCCCTTTGATGATGAATCGCCTTTAAGCGTGGCTCTCAAACAGATCAGTGATCTGCCCCCGCCCCCAAGTAGTCTCAATCCGGAGGTGCCACCGGCAGTGGAAGCGGTCGTGCTCAAGGCACTGGCCAAGGAGCCGGGCGATCGGTTTGCCTCTGCCGGTCAATTGGCCGCCGCTTTGGACGCCGCCTGGCACGATGGCGCTCCGGCGAGTGGGCTGCTGACCGGCGCCCCGGCCTTGCCGGCTGGGGTACCGCCGGCCGAAGCGGTGCCGCGCATGACCCTGCCAAACGCGGCGGCCGTCCCGCCTCTATCCCAGACCGGCAACGCCTCGACCTCAACCAAACCCCGCCGCGGTGGTCTGCCGGCCTGGCTCCGGATTTCGGCCGTGGGGTTGCTGGGCGCGTTGCTGGGGGCAGTGGCCCTCTTTTTCTACTCCGGCGGGCTCGCCTCACCCGAGCCAACCCCGACCCCAACCTCAACGGTCACCCCGACGATTGTGGCCGTTAGCTTACCGCTGCCCACCGATACCGGCACCCCCAGCCCGACCGCCACGCCCGTCCCGACCGAGACCCCGACCCCGACCGCCACGCCCGTCCCGACCGAGACGCCCAGCCCGACCGCCACCCTGGCCCCAACCGAGACCTCCACCGCCCTGCCTACCCCTCCGCCCCTGCCAACAGCCACACCAGCCACGCTGGCCAGTAAGATTCTGTTCAAAACCGATCGCGGCGGCCAGACCGAACTCTACGTCATGAACTCGGATGGCAGCCAGCAGCAACCTCTGCCGCGCGATCAGTGGGCGCTTTACACCCTGTTGCAAAATAGTCTCCCCAACGCTCCGGACGGCACCCGGACCGTGGCTGTGCGTGGCGCCGGCCAGCGCGACCTGGTGCTGGTCGATATTACCACCGGCCAGGAGCTGCGGATCACCAGTACCGGAGCCGATGAATACGATGCCGCCTGGTCGCCGGTTGACAACCGCATCGCTTACGTCTCGGAAGAAACGGGCCGGGGTGATATCTACGTTCTTAATCTGGATGGCAGCGCGAACATTCGCCTGACCGACAATATCAATAATTTCGACAAACATCCGACCTGGGCCCCTGACGGCAGTCGGTTGGCCTACTGGTCCGATAGCAACTTTGCTGGCAATCGCCAGATCTACGTCATCGATCTGACCAGCCGGGAGGCGATGAGTATTTCTGATAATCCTTTTAATGACTGGGACCCGATCTGGGTCCACATGGATCCGGCCTCGCTTGGCAGTGAGCCGTAGTTGGCAAAATCAGTTCAAGCTTCAAGCTTGAACCAGTTTCGAAACCTGCCGGTCATCCGGCCTCAAAGTTGCCATTTTTTAGCAAGAAGGGGCCGCCCACCTTAAAAATCCCTTGACATGCTGACCCGGTTTGTGCTATCCTACCTTCTTGATTTAGGCCAAGTGCTGCCTCACAATTTACTGCCAAAGGTGTGGCTTTATGCGACGTGAACGCGTTTCCGATGATATCTACGTTTTTACCAGCGATCTCTATGCTCAAGTAACTGCTTCCGCGGTGGTGACCCGGGAAGGGATTGTCGTGATCGACACCCTGCCCTTTCCCAATGAGACCGTTGAAATGATTGAGTATCTCAACAGTTTGGGGCAAGGAACCATCCGGTATCTGGTCAATACCCATTGGCATGGAGACCATACCAACGGTAATTTCTGTTTTGATGACCGTATTGAACTGGTTTGCCATCGCCGGACGCAGGAGATGCTCCTGAAGTACGGCCGGTCGGCGCTGGAGGAGGCCAGGGAAAGTTCCCCCCTCCTGGAAGAGGCGGAACTGCGGGTCCCGGACGTCGTTTTTGATGATGGTGAGTTAGTGCTGCACGTGGGCAGCAAGTCTATCGAAGTGGCCTTGATGCCCGGCCACACGATCGACTCAACGGTGGCCTATGTGCGTGAAGATAAGGTGCTGCTGGCAGCCGATACCGTAATGCCCGTGCCCTATTTTGTTTGGGGCGATCGGCACGCTTATGTCAACTCGTTGCGGGCGCTGCAAGATTATCAGTTAGAGAGCATCGTGCAGGGTCACGGTGAAGTGCTGCTTCGCGGCGAGATCCCATCCGCCATTGCCTCCAGCATTCGCTACCTGGAAGTGTTGGAAAACAAAGTCCGGGACATCGTGGACAAAGGCAGAGGGCTGGACGCCCTGGATAAGTTGACCATTGACAAGTGCGGCAAAAGCCGCATTCCGCTCAATGGTCTGGTCCAAGATCTCCACCGGGCCAATGTGCATGCCCTCTATCGAGAATTTACCGGTCAGACCGAACCCGCATTCCGAAGTGAGCCAAGGTAGATAGGACCAAGGATTAGCTGTTCCGCCGGGTTAGCTTCGGCTCGGTTTTGTCCTCCCCGCCTCTTATCCTTTTATCCGTTTGATCTTCGCCCCTAAGGCCAGAAGTTTCTCTTCGATGTTTTCATAGCCGCGGTCGATCTGCTGAATATTGCGGATGACCGTCGTCCCCTCGGCGCACAAGGCCGCGATGAGCAGGGCAATGCCGGCCCGGATGTCGGGGCTGGAGATCCCATGCGGCTCGCCGCGCATCGTGCTGGGACCTTGCACCACGGCCCGGTGGGGATCACATAGAATAATGCGGGCCCCCATATTGATCAGGCGATCGACAAAGAAGAGGCGGCTTTCGTACATCTTCTCGTGGAAGAGAACGGTGCCGGTAGCTTGGGTGGCCGCCACCAGGGTCACGCTCATCATATCGGCCGGAAAGCCGGGCCAGGGCGCATCGTCGATGGTCGGGATAGCGTCGCCGATGTCAGGCATGATGGTCAGGCGCTGTGTGCCGGGCAAATAGAGGTCTTGGCCCTGAATTTCTGGTTTAATGCCAAGCCGCTCGTAGACCATCAGCGTCATACGCAGGTGTTCGGGGCAGGCATTCTTGATCAAAATGTTGCCCGCAGTCACCGCTGACAGAGCAATGAAACTGCCGATCTCCAGGTAGTCTGAACTCAAGGTATATTCAGCCCCGTGCAGCGAGTCGACGCCGTGGATGGTCAGCATATTGGAGCCGATGCCCTCGATGTTGGCCCCCATCCGTTTCAGAAGATGGCATAAGTCTTGAACGTGGGGCTCGGAGGCCGCGTTGCGAATGATGGTCGTCCCTTCGGCCAGGACAGCAGCCAGTAGGGCATTTTCGGTGGCCGTTACACTGGCTTCGTCAAGGAGGATATCCTGCCCTCGCAGTTTCGTGGCCTGGAGGACAAAGTTGCCGTTGTACTTAAACTCCGCGCCTAACGCTTGCAGGGCCATAATGTGGGTATCCACCCGGCGCCGGCCGATCTGATCGCCGCCGGGCTGGTGCAGGACCACCTGGCCTTCTCGGGCCAGCAGTGAGCCCATCAGCACCAGCGCCCCCCGAATTTTAGCAAAACGGTCCGGGTCGGGCGTGGTGGTCTGGAGAGTGCCGGCCCGCAGGGTGACGTTGTGCTCGTCATGCCGGGTGACCTCAACCCCCAAATTTTCCACAATGTTGAGCATTGTCCGTACATCGCCGATGTTGGGCAAGTTGTAAAGCGTAACCGGTTGATCGGTTAAGAGAGCGGCGGATATAAGGGGAAAAGCGGCATTTTTGTTGCCGCTGGGGACAACCGTACCGCTGAGTGGAGCTTTGCCTTCAATAATAAACTGTTCCATGGCTGATCACTTTACGCTAATTTACATAATAATCTTATTTTATGCTAGCTTATGTCAATTTGCACGACGTCCCCCCGTCGTAAACCCAACGTCTGGGCCGCATTCCCGTTGCGCACTGCGATTTCGAGGTGACCGTGGGTACTCCCGACGTAGATCAACGGCTCGCCCTCGGCCACATCGGCGAAGGTCTTACTGAGCGAGCGGATGGTCCGGCCGGCTATGCTGACCGTGAGCTTGGCCGGCTCGGGAATGTCCTGGTCTGTCACATCTAAAACCAGATTGCCAAAATGATCGATGTGAATTACCCGGCTCTGGCCGGCCTCGAGACCGGTGCGAAAATCAAAGCGGGTCAGGTCGGTGACCGGATCGCCCAGCACTTCGAGGGGGGCGCCGGCCGCCAAATGGGCTGCGGCCGGCGAAAAGATATCGCGGCCGTGAAAAGTACTGCTGATGGACTTGAGCTGGTAAATAGGATTGGTCAGACTGACGGCCTGCTGCACCTCGGCTTGGGCAAGTACCAAACTAAAGATGCCGTTATCGGGGCCCACAAAACTGCCTAACTTGGTGCGGATGGCGACCGCCCGCCGCTCACTGCCCACCCCGGGATCGACCACCACGCAGTGGACCGCGTAACTGGGGTAAAACCGGTACGATTGGTAAAGGACAAACGCGGCGGCGTAGATATCCTGAGGCGGGATCAGGTGGGAGAGGTGGGTGATTTTAGCCGAAGGGCAGATGCTAAGGATAACGCCTTCCAAAGTGCCAACATAGCCGTCACTAAGACCAAAGTCGGTGGTCAGGCTGATAATCGGATTGAAAGCTGCCATCTATACCTCCGGCGCTCTATTGTACGATAGGCAGGGATGAGGGTCAAAAGTTGGCAGAGGGGAAGGGGAGAGGCCAACAGCAGGTTATGATCGGTTAATAGCCGGCGACTTGGCGGAGTTTGGCTTCATCGATCTCGATATCGGCCAGGCTGTCCAGGTCGATAAAGCCCTCGTTGATTTGAATAGAATGATTAACGATGTCGTCTTCCAGTTTGAGGAAGAAGCTCAGTTCGGAGGGGTAGTCAATGCCCGGCAACCCGGCAAAGAAGGCCGCCCGCATCGTTCCGACCGCCGCACTGGCCTGCGAGCCGACCATCACGCCTTTGCCGTGCTGTGTCGCTTGAGCCAGCATCTGGCGAGATTGCGTATAGCCAGTGCGAGCCGTCTTGATATTAAGAATATCAAAGGTGTCAAACCGGAGCTCCCGGCTCAGATCACGCCGGGTAAAACAACTGTCGTCGGCGATCAAGGGGAGGGCTTGAGCCGCGCGCAACTGGGCCCGTTCCGGGATGAGCTCTACCGGCAGCGGCTCTTCGACATAGAGCAGGCCCAGCTCGGTCAGGCGGCGGAGTTGGGTGGCGGCCTGGTCGGGGACAAGCCCCTCGTTGGCATCGGCGTAGAGATCGAGATTGGCCCCGCGGAATTCGCTTTGCAAAGCCTGAATCAGGCTCACATCGTGGGCAAAATTACGCCCGACCTTGACCTTGAGCACCCGCACACCTTGATCGTAGACAGCCCGGGCCTCAGCCAGCATCGTCTCCAAGTCGGCTATGCCCAAGATATACGAAACTTTGATCCGGCGCGTGACAGGCTGCAAGAGATCGAGGAGGGTCAGGCCCTGGGTTCGGGCTTGAGCTTCGTATAGGCATATATCTAGCGCACTTTTGGCCGCGTGGTTATTGGCGATGCTGCCCATCGATTCATTTAAGGACTCAATATCCGTGAGATCTCGACCGATCAAGGCCGGAGCTAGATGCCGCCGAATAATAGCTTCAACCGACTCCGGCGTCTCGCCGTAAATCGTCGGGCGCGGCGGTGCTTCGGCCTGGCCGATGTGACCGGTGTCGGTGATGAGCCGGACCAGGACATGCTCAAGGACATCCATACGGCTGGCTTTGCCCCAACTCAGGGCACCCTTCAGCGGCAGGCGGAACGGTATAGTTTGGATTTCGGCAATTTTGGGCATCGTTTTAAGCCAGCCAGTCGACGATCCGTCCAGCCAGGTCACCGGGGCCGGCGCTTGAGGTATCCAATACCAAGACTCGCTCTGCCGGCAAATGGTCAAGTAAAAAGGCTTTGGCCGCCTGAGAGTCGTAGTTGTGCCGCTCTTTGACAATAAGCGCGGCCTTGGCCACCACCTCGTCCACCGGTAAATCGGTCAAAGAGCGGCTGATCTGCGCCAGATCGGTTTGACCAAAAACAAGCTCAAGGTTCGGAATCGAGCGCAAGGCCTCAACCACCGACTGGTCGGGTCCGGTTGCAAAGCTAACTTGGTCAAAGCTGTCGCCCCGGTTGAGCAGCCGGCTAAGCCGCACCAGGTCCGGAGCATCGAGGACAAGGAAGCGAGCCTGGGGAAAATATTCGATAGCGCCTTGGACCTCATCCAGCCCGCGAATGCCGTCGAAGACAAGGGGCAGGTGCGCTTGCACCAGCTCGACGGCAAAGCGGCTCAGCGCGTAAGCCATCCCGCCGAAGTGCTGGCGGCGATAACGCGCCGTATACTCCAGCCGCTTGAGCCGATCGGCCACCGGCTGAACCGGCTCACCGTCGGCCTGCTGGAGTGAGGTAATGATGACGGTATCGGTGATCTGGCGGCGGTTGGGCAG
>CALMIS010000017.1 GCA_937864185.1 uncultured Chloroflexota bacterium | reverse complement strand
AAAGCCCTTATATCCCACCGCTGAAGCTGGTGGGGTTTACGGGCTTATTTCTAAGCTCAATCCTCCGGCAGTCCGGGTCAAATCATTTGGGGACTGCGATCCGCGCTTCCGCTAAATAACTCGATGGCAGCCTAGTGACCGCGCCGGTCGCCAGATCGATGCCTCGTAGCTCGTTTCCGTCGAGGACCACGGCCCAGTCGCCATCGGTGCTGAGGGAGACCTGGCGCGGCGAGTCGACCGGAATGGCCATCTGGCGGGCATTGCTAGCGCCAAAAATCGAAATCACCTCCGGCGGCAGCAGTGACAGATGCCGTAGGGCAGGGGTGTCAACGTCGACTATCAGGGCAAAAGCCCCATTCGGGCTGATGTCTACATCGATGGCTCGCTCAATGGTGGTTTCCTGATCGGGCTGGGTTGGATCGTGGGTCAGCGTGCTGACTTGAGCGGTGCCCAGGTCGATCCGGCGCAGGCTGCCATTGCCGTAGTCGGCGACCAGGGCGAAGGCATCGCTGGGATGGAGAGCTATACCGTGGGGATAGTAGAACCGGGCTTCAAGGCCAACGCCGTCGCGCTCGCCGCTGACCCCGGCCTGGCCGGCTAACGTGCTCACCTGCCCGGTTTTCAGATCGAGTTGTCGCAAAGTGTGGTTACCGGTATCGACCACCAGGGCAAATGTGCCGTCTCGACTCAGGGCCAGGCTGGAGGGATGGTAGAAGCGGGCCTCCAGCCCCACCCCGTCCGACGCGCCGGGCAAGTCGGCCAGACCGGCCACTGTGGTGACGAGACCGCTGGCCAGGTCGATCCGGCGGATCGTGTGATTGCCGGTGTCGGCCACCAGCGCGAAGCCGCCGTCTCGACTGACCACTACTTCGCTGGGGGAGCGAAAGCGAGCGTCGGGTCCCAGGCCATCGGCCTTGCCGGGCGTGGCAGCAAGCCCGGCAAGCGCCGTGACCTGACCGGTGGTCGGATCAAGTTGTTGAATAGCATGGTGCTGGGTGTCAACCATCAGCATGGGATGCTGGTTAGCGTTGATAGTGGTCACGGCAAACGGAGGAAAGGAGGGAGAGGGCGGAGAGTTGGTGCTACCACAGGCGCTCATAAAACCAAGGATGAAACAGACCAGCATTGTCTGACGACAAGGGAATACGTTCATTGTATTTCTCCGTATTTCTCCGGCTATTTAATGATAAACGTCCACAATTCCCGATTATTACTCAGGTCACCATCTTCTCCTGGTAGGTTGGAAATTTGGGCTAAAACTTGATAACTGCCCGGCGTTTGTCCCAGTGAGGCATAAGCCAGGGTAGTTTGGCCGGGTAGCAAAGCTGGTTCATTGATAACGCCCAAAGGTAGTTTTTCGCCGGTGGCGATATTTATGAGGTTCAGCGTTACCTCATATTCGTCAACCAGCAGTCGGCTGGGGTTTTCAACCTCGACTTTGACGGCAAATCGTTCGTTGGGCCGGGGGTTGGCCGGGGCTAGCTCGATGGCCGTGATGGCTAAATCCATCCCGCTTTCAACGGCAGGGAGAGCTGGCTGGTCAAGGGGCGGGGTTGAGGGTTGATCCGTGCCCAACCAACTACTCCAAAAGATGAGGCCGATAACGGTCATCAGTACAAACGAACCGAAGACGGAGGAACCGCCGGGGACCTGACCATCAGGCGAAATTTTAAACATGACTAAATCCTCCTTGGGTGTGCTTTATAGTAAGCTAAGTTCAATTCATGAACCCAAGTATACCAACCGACCGTGTGGAAAACGTGTGGGAACTGTGAGATTTTTCACAGTGTTGACGAGGCACTAAAAATACGTTAACATACTAAAGCTGATCTAATGGTCGGGTTCGTCTGGGTAATTGCCACAGCTAGACGATCATCTTGGTCTTACCCGATTTCAATCAGCCACTTGGCCACGATGCAAGTGCCTAAGCTTCGGAGAGAGGAATGCCTATGGCCCGGCTGTCACTATCGCTGCTTGGCCCGTTTCAAGCCACCCTGGCCGGTGAACCGATCACCGGCTTTGAGTCGAACAAAGTGCGGGCCTTGTTAACCTACCTGGCCGTCGAATCGGACCGGCCCCATGCCCGCGAGACTCTGGCCGGCCTGTTCTGGCCGGAGATCCCGGAACAAACCGCTCGAGCCAACCTCCGTCATGTTTTAACCAACCTCCGTCGCAACCTTGGCGATGGCTCTAGCCATCATCCTTTCTTGCTGACCTCACGCCACACCATCCAGTTTAATCCGCGGAGTGACTTCTGGCTGGACGTAAGCCACTTTAGTCGGGTAATTGACGCCGCCGACCGGGCCGGTTTGGCCTCCATCCAGCAGTTGGCCGAGGTTGTTAACTTGTTCAAAGGTCAATTTCTGGATGGGTTCTCGCTAAAAGATAGCGCCGCCTTTGAGGAGTGGCTCCTACTACGCCGGGAAAGACTGCAACGGCAAGCTGTCTCCGCCTACCAGCGCCTGGCCGACCATTACCAACGGCAAGGCGACTACAACGCGGCCCGGCTGTTGGTGCGCCGGCAACTGGAGCTGGCGCCTTGGCGCGAGCCGGCCCATCGCCAGTTGATGCAACTATTGGCTTTGAGCGGTCAGCGCGGCGCGGCCCTGGCTCAATACGAAGTATGCCGCCGCTCGCTGGCGGAAGAACTCAATGTTGAGCCGGAGGCTGAAACTACGGGCCTGTACGAGCGAATTCGGAGCGGCGCCTTGGGCCAAAAGGCAGAAGAGCAACGGCCTGAAGAAACAGCAGCGCCCCAACCTCTCCTTTTAATCCCCGCCGCGCCACCCCACCCCACCTTCGTGGGCCGCAAACAACCGTTGGCCCGGCTGAACGAGTGGCTCGATCTCAGCCTGAGCGGCATGGGTCAGGTCGCCTTTGTGACCGGCGAGGCCGGCAGCGGCAAAACCACCTTACTACACGAGTTTGCGCGCCGCGCCCAAGAGCGCCACTCTGATTTAATGGTGGCCCGAGGTAGTGGCAATGCTCATACCGGCATAGGCGATCCTTACCTTCCTTTTTGCCAAATTTTGCGGCTGTTGACCGGGGCGATGGAGAGCGGCTGGGATCAGAGCGCCGTGAACACGGTTAACGCCTGGCGTCTGCAGCGCCTGCTGCCGGTCGCCGGGGCAGCCTTGGTTAGCCACGGGCCGGACTTGATTGACACCTTGCTACCAAGCGGGCCACTGCTCGCCCGGGCCACCGCCTACGCCGGTCATGAAGGGTGGCCGGAACAGCTCAAGGCCCTGATTGCCCGCAAGCAAGCTGTCGTTGGTTTGCCGCCTCCGCCGCAACGCGCCTTACTAGAGCAGTACAGCCAGGTGCTGACCGCGATTGTCCGGGTCAGACCCTTGATCCTCATCCTAGATGATTTGCAGTGGCTCGATTCGAGTTCGGTCAACTTGCTGTTTCATTTAGGCCGGCAGCTCAACGGCGTGCGGATGTTGATTGTGGGCGCTTACCGACCCGAGGAGATCGCCCTGGGGCGGGACGGGGAGCGCCATCCGTTGGAGTCGGTTCTGAATGAGTTTCGGCTAAACGGGGGCGACATCAGCTTGTCGCTGGAGCCGGACAACAATCAGGCGTTTATGGCGGCCTTGCTAGACAGCCACCCAAACCGGTTGGGAGAAGACTTTCGGCAGCAGCTCTACCAGCTCAGCCGAGGGCATCCCCTCTTTACCCTGGAACTGCTGCGGGATATGCGGGATCGCGGCGATTTAGTGCAGGACGAAACCGGCCACTGGGTCGAACGCCGGGCGCCGGTTTGGACCAGCCTGCCGGTTCGAATTGAAGCCGCTATTGGCGAGCGGCTGGGGCGCTTAGCTCCAGAGTTGCGGACCATCTTTCAAATCGCCAGTATTGAGGGTGAAACCTTTACCGCGGAGGTCGTAGCTCGCATATCCCAGACCGAGCCGCATCAACTGATCCGGCAGCTCTCCGGCGTGTTGGACCAACAGCACCATTTGGTCAAGAGTCTGGGCAGCCGCCGCATGGGGCCGCACCGCCTCTCGCGGTACCAATTTCGTCACAGCCTGTTTCAGGCCTATCTTTACCATAGCCTAAGCGAGGCCGAGCGGAGCTACCTGCATGAGCAGGTTGGTTATGAATTGGAGCGGCTTTATGCGGAGCAAAGCCCAGAGATAGCCGGCGAGTTGGCTCGTCACTTTGAGGCTGCTCATCTGCCGGAAAGAGCCATCACTTACCGGCGCCAGGCCGGCGACCAGGCCGTCTGGCTGTCCGCCCACGAGGTGGCCATTAAGCATTACCGCCGGGGGCTGGCCCTCCTAGAGCAACTGCCGGACAAGCCGGAGCGAATCCACCTGGCGCTCGGTTTGCAGTTGGGGGTGTATACCCCATTGATGGTCACAAAAGGCTTTGCAGCGGCCGAAGTGGTTCAGATTTTTGCCCAAACGCAGACTCTGACTCAACAGTTGCTTGAAAACTTGGTCGATACGCCTGAACTTTTGCCGGCTTTGCACTCCATCTGGAATGTTTATTTTGCCCAAGGTAACTACCGCACTGCCCGTGACTGGGCCCAAAAATTACTTGACTATTCTCGAAACAGCCAGCAGGTCCATGCTCAAGCAATGGCTAATCTTTTATTTGGCTTGACGACAATATTCTTGGGCAAATTTACCGAAAGCCTGGTTTACTTAGAACAGGAAATTAACCAGGATACCTCTGAGTCAAACGATAACCTGCCCCTGATCTACCTCCTTAATCCGAAATTGATATCACTGTGTTATTCCGCTTGGTCACTAAGTTGGCTCGGTTATGCCGACCAGGCCCGGACCCGTAGTCAACAAGCGATTGCTTTAGCTCGACAGCTTGGCCAACCGTTTAATCTGGCTCACACGCTGGCCGTTGCCGGCTTGGGCGTTAATGTGACTCTGAGAGATTGGACAGCAGTTCAAGCCTATGTTGAGGAAAACGCGTCGCTGTTAGTGGTACAGTCATTTCCGCACTGGCTGGCTTGTTGTACCACGGTCCAGGGTCGCCTCCTCCTTGAACAAGGGCAGGTGGAGCCGGGTATAGGCCAGATCCAGCAAGGTTTAGCGATTTTTTCCGAGGTATCAACAAATATAGCCAGGACATTTCACTTGAGTCTTTTGATCGAGTCTTATTATGAATCTGGTGCTATTAAAGCCGGCCTGGAAGTGATCTCCCAGGCCTTCGATTACATCGAACAGACTGATGAACGATTCTATGAAGCGGAACTGCACCGGCTCGCCGGAGAACTATTGCTTCAAACGGAAAAGCCGCTCGAGGAGGAAGCGGCAGCCCGCTTCGAGCAAGCCATCGCCGTGGCGCAACAGCAGGCAGCCCGCCTGTGGGAACTGCGGGCCACCGTTAGCCTAGCCCGGCTGTGGCGGCGGCAAGGTCAGACCGGTGCAGCCCGGCAGCGGCTGGCTACCATCTATCACTGGTTCACCGAGGGGCTTGATACAACGGACTTAAAAGAGGCCAGGGCCCTGCTCGATCAGTTGGTCTAGCCGTTTACCTGACCGGCAGCCGTACTGATCCTGACCATCGATTATAGTGAAGAGGGTAGGCTCATTCATTTCGTCATAGCGGAGACCATGTCGGTCGGCTCGCCGGGCTCGTCCGGTGCGGCAGCGGTTTAATTAATTTCATTGTAAACGGTCTCGGCCCAAGCTGATAGCGCCTTCAGGTCTGCCTCGCTCATCTGGGCGGACCCGCGTCCGTCGAGATAGTTGTCTTCTTGTTGAGCTACCCACCCGCTTTTAGCGGTGGGTAGCTCAACAGGCCCTGCTTTGCCCAGGGGCTCAAATAGGTTGTCGCTTCTGCCTGGCTTACCTCCACGATTGGGGCGGGTCTCCTTTATCAAAGGGCCAACCCCAAGCCCGTGATCATCCTTGATCACGCGTGATCATCCTTAGGCTGGCCGGGGTAAAGGGCTTGGCCAGAAATCCC
>CALMIS010000016.1 GCA_937864185.1 uncultured Chloroflexota bacterium | reverse complement strand
AAGATGAGGTGATGCCCCGCGATGGACCCGACTCCCGTCGCAAGTTGGTGGTGGACCACGTTGTCATAGAGGCTCAACCCCAAGGCTAAAATATACCCGGTCAGGCTGATGATCAGAAAAACGAGCAAGTCGCGAAAGGTAGTGCGCATCTTCATTGGCGGCGTAAATCCTTGTTCCTTTAACTGAAGCTAATCAGATACAAGCCCTCGGAACTTATTATGGCGAAGTTATGCAGGGCCAAGGTCGTTGGGCCGCATTGTAACACTTGCTCAATTTCCGGACCCAGCAGGGATAGAGATAAATACCCTTTGTATTTACAGTACATACCTTACCCCCATCCATTTTAACGAAAACCAACTCATCAGTCCGTAAATTCTGAGTGAAAATTTTGTCCCAATTTAGGGCCAATATTAGGTAAAACTGGCCCCACTCTGGGTCAGTTATCGGCTGTAAAGTCTGATATAGTAGTAACCCTTAAGGTCAACTAAAAACCGATACCTTACCAATAGGAATTCTTTAGACGGTGACTAATTAGGACCGGACTATCGAGTTTTAACTTGTGTCTCCGAAACAGAAGCGCTGACTTTGCACTTAACCGGGTTGTATCGAAACTGGATTTAGTTCAAATGCTCGCGGGACAGCATCCAGACACAAAGTTTATTTTGATGAGCGGCGGAAACAAGTCGGATTTACCTTGGATGAGCTTTCTGGTTAAGCCGCTTACCCGAGACGAAGCACGAGCCGCTGTCCGCACGGCTCTGGCTGGTTAAATTTAACAACAGGCAGGATCGGGTGTTGTAGGCCAACTTTTACGCAACATTTATGGCGACCGCTCACCAACAGGTCGATGATTTAGTAGAAGCAACTTAAGGTGAAAACTCTACGTATCGCCTCGGGAGAACACCTTATGGATCAGCAGTTTATCTTATTCAAACTGGCCGGGGAATACTACGGCGTCGATATTGCCGCCATCGAAAGCATCATCAAAATGCAGCTCATCACGGCTGTGCTCCACTCTCCCCACTCAGTTGAAGGCGTGATCAACTTGCGGGGCGTGGTCCTGCCCGTGCTTGACCTGCGTCGTCGTTTTGGCTTACCGCAGCAAAAAGCAGATAAGAAAACTCGGATCATTACCGGGATCGCCAAAGTAGCCGAGCGGTTAGTCCTTTTGCTCGATTTAGAACAAGTCCTCCTCCTTGAGGAGCCGGCTTAGGGCGAGGCTCCCCATCATTGACGAAATGTAAGTACAGCACTTAACCCTGCTTAATTAGGTTCCACTACAGTTAAGGACTTGAAATTCAATTCTAGATTATCTTTGTTCGAAAGGAGCAAACTGGCACATGAGGTACTTCTCTAAATTCAATAACTTCAAAGTAGGCACCAGGATTATGACTGGCTTCGTTTTTGCTCTGGTCTTAATGGCTGTTATCGGGGGAACAACTCTCATCCGCCTCAACCAAATCGAGTCATCGCTGGAGGTGTTGACCAATGACTTGGATGCAGATGAAATGTTGGCTCAGAATATAACCAGCAAGATTCTGCTGGTGCGCTTTTACTCCAATAAGTACATTCGGGCTGGTCAGCATGAGGCTGATTTGACCCGCTATCACCAAGAAGTGGCCGAGTTCAATGAAATGCTTACCCAGGCCCAGGAGGATATCCGTAAACCGGAACGCGTTGAGATGGTGGAAGCGATCAGAACCGGCTTTACCGAATATCAAAGCGTCTTTGACCAGATTATAGGCTATATGAATCATCGCAATCAAGTTTTGGTCGAGGTGCTCAACGTCCAAGGTCCACGCGCCAACGAGAAGCTGGCAGAACTTCAGCAAAGTGCGTACGGTGATGACGATCCCGTCGCCACATTCTACGCCGCCAAAGTAAATAATGCCCTCTTGTTGATGCGGCTTGATGTCTTCAAATTCCTGGAGCAAGGCGATCCTCAGTGGCTTGAGAAGTTCGACGAACGCTACCAACAGGCTCAGATGGCCTTTGCCCAACTCGACCAGAAATTACGGAACCCAGACCATCACCAACTGGCCGACGAAGCTAAAGCCGCCGTTGAAGTCTATGCGGCAGGATTTCAAAGTCTCCAGGCGGATTATCTTCAGCAAAACGAACTCATCGCCAATAAGCTGGATGCAATTGGGCCCGAAATTCGCAAGACGGCTGCCAATATTGTCAGCAGCGTCAGTCAAGACGTTGAAATCGAGAAAGCTAACGACTTTAGGCTAATTGCTCAGACACGCACAGTGGTCATTGGCGTGATCGGGACCGCTATCCTTGTCAGCCTGGGCTTCGGTATCGTCGTCACCCGAAGCATCACCGGTCCGCTACGACAAGTTACCACCGCTGCCCAGGGCATCAGCCGGGGCGATGTCGAGCAAGTCATCGAGCTAAAGAGCCAAGACGAATTAGGTCAACTGGCTGAAGCCTTCCGCCAACTGATTGGCTACGTGCAACAGATGGCTACCGCAGCGGGACACCTGGCTCAAGGCGATCTACGGGTTCAGGTCAACCCCCTCTCGGAACAAGATGTTTTGGGTAACGCCTTCAGCCAAATGGTAAACAACTTACGGCAACTGGTCGGTCAGGTGACTGACAACGCCACCCATGTCGGTACCGCCTCGGAGCAACTAGCCGCTTCTGCCAACCAGGCCGGGCAGGCCACCAATCAGATTGCCGCTACCGTCCAACAAGTGGCGCAGGGCATCCAGCAGCAAAGCCAGGCCATCATTCGCACTGCTGTCTCTGTCCGCCAGGTCTCCCAAGCCGTCGATAACGTGGCCAAAGGGGCCCAAGAGCAAGCTCAAGCCATCACCCAAACCAGCCACGGGATGAGCGACCTGGTTCAAGCCGTCCGGGCCATCGCCGGCGGGGCCGAGGAGCAGACCCAAGCTGTCTTTGGCGCTCAAACCGCCACCCTCAGCCTCGATACCGCCGTAACCCAAATCGCCCAGCAGACCCAAGCCGTCGCTCAGGTGATCCAAACCAGTCTGCAAACGGCCCAAACCGGTCAAGAGACCGCCCAGGAGGCGGTCTCCGGGATGGACCAACTTGGGCAGGCCACCGACCAACTAGCTCGCACCATCCAAGAGCTGGGCCAACGCTCCGGTCAAATTGGGGCCATTGTCGAGACCATCGACGACATCGCCAGCCAGACCAACCTGCTAGCCCTTAACGCCGCCATCGAAGCCGCCCGGGCCGGGGAGCACGGCAAGGGCTTTGCCGTCGTGGCCGATGAAGTTCGTAAACTGGCCGAAAAGTCGGCCGGGGCCACTCAGGAAATCCGCACCATGATCCGGGCCGTCCAGGGGGGAGCCGAACAGGCCGTCGAAGCGATGAGCCAGGCTGGTCAGGATGTCCAGCAGAGCGTCAGTCGCACCCAAGCCGCCGGTAAGGCCTTCCAAACCATCGCCACCGGCATCGGCCAGGTGGCCGGTCAGGTTGAAGCGACCCTGACCGCGGTTAGGGCCATTGAGCAAGCCGCGGCTCAGTTACGCCAGGCTATCGACACCGTCAACGACGTTACTACCCGTAACCAGGCGATGACCGGCCAGATGCAAACCACCTCCCAACAGGTGATGGGCTCGGTCGAGCAGGTTAGCGCCGTAATTGAAGAGAACACGGCCTCGACCGAAGAGATGGCCGCCAGCGCCGGCGAGGTCAACGAAGCGATCAACAGCATTGCCGGTGTCAGTGAAGAGAACAGCGCCGCGGTGCAGGAAGTCAGCGCTTCCACCGAAGAGATGAGCGCTCAGGTCGAAGAGGTTTCCGCCTCGGCTCAGTCGCTGCAAGAGATGGCCCAACAATTGCAGCAGTTGGTTAGCCAGTTTAAGCTTAACGACACAGCAGCGGCCTCCGCTCCGCCGTTCCATCCGGTGGCATACCTGGCCCCGCAGATCCACAAGCCCAAGCCTGAGCCGGTCTTGGTCAACGGCAATGGCTACCACCATCATTGATAGGTTCCTTAAGGCGATTTATAAGGCATAGTCCGTGAGGGAGAATATCTATAGCTACGGACTATGCCTATAACATTCTTGCTACACAAAGGAGTATTTGTTCATGAACCTTGGTCAACTCAACCTCCAAACCAAGCTCGTAATCTTCAGCCTTAGCGGCGTTTTATTGACGGCACTTGCTCTCGTCGGGACCGGCATTTGGCAGACCGCCGTCTTCGGTCAGCAGGCGTACACCGAAGTGAGGGCTGCTATACAGGCCGATATAGACCATATTGCGGATGGGGTTTACAACGTGCTCAAATCGCAAGATGAGTTTATCCGGCAAAAAGTTGCGGACGATCTAAGTGTGGCCCGATATGTCCTTAACCAACGGGGCCAAACCAGTTTTGCTTCTGAATTTGTCACCTGGCAGGCGACTAACCAATTTAGTAAATCAGAAACAACGGTCAGGTTGCCCAAGATGCTCGTAGGAGATACCTGGCTTGGTCAGAACAGCAGCATAGCGACTGAGAGCCCGGTTGTAGATAAGGTCAGAACTCTGGTCGGGGGTACCGCCACCATTTTCCAGCGGATGAATGAAGCCGGCGATATGCTTCGCGTGGCGACCAATGTGGAGCAGCCGGACGGTAGCCGGGCCATCGGCACCTATATCCCGGCTATAAACCCCGATGGCACTCCAAACCCTGTTGTCTCGACCATCTTAAACGGCGAGACTTATCGAGGGATGGCCTATGTGGTCAATGCCTGGTATATGACTGCATATGAACCGATTCAAGACGAGGCCGGCGAAATCGTGGGGATCTTATACGTAGGCGTACAACTGGAAAATATAGCCAGCTTGCGGCAGGGGATAATGGACATCAAAATTGGCCGGACCGGCTATGCTTTTGTGCTGGGTGGCCACGATGAAGATCGGGGGCATTACATCATCTCCAAAAATGGTGAGCGGGACGGGGAGAACCTCTTGACGATTGAAGACGCCAATGGTCATCGCATTATTGAGCAAATTGTAACCGAAGCAACTCAACTGCGCTCCGGCGAAACGGCGACTTACCATTACCTCTGGCAAAATCCCGGCGAACCGGAAGCTCGCATGAAAACTACCCGGGTGTTTTATTATGCTCCCTGGGATTGGGTCGTTGGCGTTAGTTACTACGAAGATGAGATGAATGCCATCGAAGAGAGACTGCAAGAAGACCAGCACCAGTTGATTTGGAGATTTGTGGCTACCGGTTTGGTCGTGGCCGGCTTGGCTGGCGCTTTAATGGGGTGGCTCGCCAATTCGATGGCGGCGCCAGTCCGAAAAATATCCCATTTGGTAACAGATTTGGCACAAGTAGAGTTGCCAAAGTTCGCCCAGGATACCTTGGCCATGGCGAGTGGTGATTTAACGACAAAAAGAACCTTGCAGGTTCAAACTATCGAGGTGAATAGTCAAGATGAAATTGGCCAACTCGCCTCTGCCTTTAACCAAATGGTCACACAGCTCCGGTTGATTGATCAAGCCTTTATGAAGGTGACCGACAACTTGGGTGAACTCGTTGGCCAGGTTACGGAGACAGCCAAGAACGTTGGGGATGCATCTGACCATTTGGCCGTCTCTGCCGATCAGGCCGGATCCGCGACGCACCAAATCGCCACGACTATTCAACAGGTCAGTGCCGGAGTTCAGAAACAAACTATGGAAATTGGCCGAACCGCGAGCTCCATTCGTCAGGTCTCAGATGTTGTCGATGGCGTCGCGAAAGGGGCTCAAGAACAAGCTCAAGCCATCACTCACACTGGTCACAGCCTGGAGGAGTTGGTTGAGGCCATTGAAGCTATTGCCGGCGGCGCAACAGACCAAGCTCACGCTGTTTCCGGTGCTCAGGCGGCCAACACCAGCCTTAATGAAGCGGTGACGCACATCGCTCAGCGGAGTCAAGCGGTCTCAAGCTTCATCCAAGCCAACCTTAAAACTGCCCAGAACGGTCAACAAACCGCCCGCGCCGCCATGATGGGGATGGATCAACTCGGTGCCGCCACGGCTGAACTTGCCAAGAGTATCGGCGAGTTGGGCGAACGCTCCGGCCAAATCGGGGCTATCATTGAAACCATCGATGACATCGCTGCCCAGACCAACCTCCTCGCTCTCAATGCCGCCATTGAAGCCGCCAGAGCCGGTGAACACGGCAAGGGCTTTTCGGTTGTGGCCGATGAGGTCCGCAAGCTGGCCGAGAAATCGGCCAGCGCGACCCAGGAAATTGGCGACATTATCCGGGCCGTCCAGAACGGGGCAGAACAGGCCGTCACCGCTATGCATCAGGCCAGCCGAGATGTGCAGCAAGGTGTCACTCGCACCCAGGCCACAAGCCTTGCCTTTGAAGCCATTGCCGCCGGGACCGCTGAGTTAGCCGGTCAAGTGGAAGCGACGATGACCGCTGTAGACGCGATTGAGCAAGCCGCTGAGCAACTGCAACACACCCTTGAGACGGTCAACGAAGTAACTATCCGGAACCAGACTATGGCCTCGGAGATGCAGACTGGAGCCCAGCGGGTCCTGCAATCGGTCGAGCAGGTCAGCGCTGTGGTCGAACAGAACACTGCCTCCACCCAAGAGATGGCGGCCAGCACCTCTGAAGTCAGCGCAGCCATCGAGCGTATCGCTGAGGTCAGCCAAGAAACCAACGCTGCTATGGAAGAAGTCAGTGCCTCAACGGCTGAGATGAGCAGCCAAGTGAAGGATGTCAGCGCGTCCGCTCAGTCGCTCAAGGGGATGGCGCAGAGCTTGCGGGCGTTGGTCATCCAGTTCAAACTGACTGAAGAGATATCTGCTCAAGAGATTGAAGATGAGATCAAGACCTTCCAACAAGCTCACCTCAATTGGGTCAAGCGGGTCGAGAAGATGTTGGCCGGAGGCGATATAATCGAGCCGCACCCTCACACCGACTGTTTGCTGGGTAAATGGTGTCAAGGCCGCGGTCAGATCGAATGGTGCCACTTGCCAGAATTCGCCAGGATTGACCGGCCACATCGGCAGTTGCACGAATTACTGACAATAGTCCGAACCGCCCATCTGCGCAAAGATAGGATCACTGCTCAAAAGACTCTAGCCGAAATTCAACGAACCTCAAGCGAGGTTGTGGCTTCTCTGGAACAGCTAAAACGAGCAGCCCTGCGCTCAATCGGGTCAGATAGCAGCCGACCCTCTCAGCCGCTGGCTTACCTCACACCTCAGCTCGACTGGCCTCGCCCAGAGCCGGTACTGGTTAACGGCAACGGCAAACATTAAAGGGTTAGCAACCTGACCGGCTACTATTTACAAAACCAAACTTGGAGCAAGCCTATGTCCAAACGAATTCTCGTTGTAGACGATGACTCAACCATCCTTTTTGTGTTAACTCGTTACTTGACCCAATTGGGACCGGAGTTTCAGGTCACAAGTTGTGGCTCCGGCGCGGAAGCCCTGGCTTTGGATATGGCTCGACCTTATGACCTGGTTATCTCCGACTGCAATATACCGGGGTTGACCGGTCTGGACTTGGCCCAAGCTCTTATAACCCGGCGACCGGACGTAAAACTCATCCTGATGAGTGGCGGATTTGAGCCAGATTTTCCGTTAGATGGTTTTCTGGCCAAACCGTTTACTCCAGACGAAGCCAGAGCCGCTGTCCGCGCGGCTCTGGCTGGTTAAATTTAACAACAGGCAGGATCGGGTGTTGTAGGCCATCTTTTACGCAACATTTATGGCGACCGCTCGCCAATAGGTCGAGAATCTAGTAGAAACATCTTAAGGCGAACACCCTATACACCGTCTCAGGAGAACACTTTATGGATCAGCAGTTTATCTTATTCAAACTGGCCGGGGAATACTACGGCGTCGATATTGCCGCCATCGAAAGCATCATCAAGATGCAGCCCATTACGACTGTGCCCCAGTCCCCCGGCTCAGTTGAAGGCGTGATCAACTTGCGGGGCGTGGTCCTGCCCGTACTTGACCTGCGTCGTCGTTTTGGCTTGCCCCGGCAAGAGGCCGATAAGGAAACTCGGATCATTGTGGTTGAAACCGCCGGGCGGGCGGTCGGCCTGGTCGTTGACGCCGTCAGCGAGGTGCTCCGCATCCCCCCCGAAGACATTGAACCGCCTTCGGTCTTCGTCACCACGGTCGACTCCGCTTTCATTACCGGGATTGCCAAAGTGGCGGAGCGGCTGGTCACTTTGCTCGATTTGGCTCAACTGCTTTTGCTTGAGGAGCAGGTGCGCATGTAAATTTCATTGCGGAGAGAGTAATTAGGGGGTATCCCTTTATCTCATTTGGGTCAAAGCCACTCTCAAAATGACCTACCTCCCTTTGAGGTCGTGCCACACGGCCCGGACCCTGGTGCCGGAAAGAAAGCACCCGCAATCAGCTCTTGCCCATTGAAATAACAACTTCACACAATTTGGAAAAAGAAAGAATGCTATGAAAATAATGAATAACCAAATTCAATACTTTGTCTCGGATGGGGGTTACCTGGCTAAAAGGCGGTCAGAGGGTATATTAATCGAGGAACCATTAGTTGGGCGACCGCTTACTGGACGAGGCTGCCCAAGGCACAAGACAGCCTGCCTCTGCTGGATTTTGTCTGGACGCTGGGCGCCGCCCGATCCGGGGGTGCTCACGCTACGTCCGTTTGCGGCTCTTCTTACGGGTCTGCCTCTGCTGTTTGCGCTTGGCCTTGGCTTTGGCTTTCCGCTGGGTTTCAAGCTTGGCCTGGCTAACCACTTTGGGTTTGTTCCCAGCTTCAGCCGGTCGCTTCGCCGGCTCAGGCGACGGCGGAGCAGCCTCGCCCAGTAACCCCAAAACCCTATTGAGCAGAGCCGAACGTGGCTTAGGGGTTAGCCGCTCCGCAAGCAAACCCAACTGAATTTGTGTCTCTTCCCAGTCGCCCAGCACACCGAGGTCAACGCGCCCGGCCCCAAAAGCCCGGGCCATTACCGCTTCAACCTCAACCGCCCCCAAATCAACCAGGTAACTGACGATGAAGCCGTTGAGCGTGGGACTCTGATTTTCAAAGGCGGCCAGTTGGCCGGCCAGGACCGCCACACAGCCGTCTCGCAGCTCAGGCCGGTACCGGCCAAGCGCGACCAGACTCTTGGCAGCGGCCACGCGGGCCCACAACCCCCGCCCGGGATCGGCCAGGCAGCGGGCCAACGGCTCAAGGGCCGCTTCGCCAATCTGGCTAAAGACGACCGGCAGCTCCTCGTTGACCCACTCATCGTTAAATTCATCGATGCGGTCCAGCAAGCCCACCAGCGGCTCGGCGGCCGGTCCGGCTTGCAACTGGGCCAAAGCCCGCCAGGCGTGGAGAGGCGCCCAGACCTCAGGACTGTCGCTGTCGGCCCACTGCAGCTCTTCGTCGACCGCCATCCGGATAAGC
>CALMIS010000015.1 GCA_937864185.1 uncultured Chloroflexota bacterium | reverse complement strand
TCATGTAGTCGGCATCCCCTTGAGATTGCATAACTTTGGGGTTCAAGGCCATATAATTTAAGGTCTGGATTGACCGACTGTAGGATCTTTAATTGTAAGCCAATGTTTGACCCTACCTCAAGTACACGTCCGGACTCTATTCGTTCTGGTGGTAAAAATTGGCGGAACAATTGCGATTTTTTTACTCCATGGTATTCGCTATACTCCTGATCTCTTTCCGCAGTAGTTGAGAAATTGCGATCTGTGTACTCTTGGCCGAACTCTGAAGCCCAGACTCTCAATTGTTCTGTAGTACGCTCAAGTTCCATTTTTGCCTCTGAATAATTTAGATAGGGCGAACTTGTTTTTGTAATATATGTTGGTTGATTAAGAATAGGTCCGATCGATGTTCAAAGAGTTTGATTATGTCGACCAAGCCAAAATCCGGTTTACTGGGATAAAGGATTTCGTAAATATGTCGTACCAATTGAAAATCCTCAGCAGTGTCCACAGTCAGCCGCAATCGAGCAATTGCAGCTTGGAGCCCACTGGCTACGTTGAGTAATCGGTATCGCTCAGGGTGTTCGTAAATATACAATGAGACGTGTTCATGATCGGCAGGGTCCTGAGTTAAAGTGGCCACTTCAGCCAAAACCGAGACCGGAAAAACTTGGGTATCCATTCCACGGGGGTAAGTGCGTTGTAAAGTGTTAGAACAGTAATCCACCTGATTACTATAGAAAGTGGCAATGATCTGGTCAACCACGGCCGGATCAATGAGTGGACAATCGCCGGTCAATTCAACGAGTACATCGGCTTTGGCCAGTTGGGCCGCTTTGAGCACTCGATCGAGGACATCTTCCTCACTACCTCGGAACCACCCTACGCCAAGTTGGCGGGCCAAATTGACAATCGGATCGTCGGCAACATTAGTAGTGGTGGCAACTACAATCTCATCGGCTTGCCAAACACGCTGTAGCCGTTCAATCATCAGCGCCAGTAAAGGGCGGCCTAAAACCGGCATTAAAACTTTTCCGGGAAGTCGGGTCGACCGCATTCGGGCTTCGATAGTAATTAAAGTTTTCACACTTATGACCTCTTGTGCTTTAGTCGGATGAGATTTTACCTGACCAGGATCCAATCAAGCGGAATTCATTGCTAATACCTGATTAGAGGTAAGTGCATCTTAGTGCTGTATTTCAACTCTTATTTATGCACCACTCTTATCAATTCAAACGCTTCAGCGGCCATAAGACCAGCTACGCTGCCCCACCGTTGCGCGATAGCCCGTAAGGCCTCTGGCGACCGAGGATGTGGAAAGCTTCGTGCTTCACTTTCGTACAGTTCCATCGCTTCGAGCTTGGTTTCAAGCGTGGACTTAATATCCACAAACACATTAGGTTGAAAGACTGGGCTAAACTTTTGGAAAGCCCATTCGGTTGATGAAGCAACTTCATAGGCGTATAGCGTCTTGACTGACTGTCCGGCTGTGGGGCGGGTCGCGGTTAGAGTCGCTCGGTAAACAATATTATGATCGATATTCAGGTCGCCACCGTGTTGAGTATAAACGGTGTCCGGTTTAAATTTTTCCAACAGTGCTTCAATAATCTTAACCACATCTAGCAATGGCACAGTGTCAAAGCGATTGTCGGGCAGATTGTACATAAACAACTCTTCGGCGCCGAGTAATGAGGCTACCTGCCTGCTCCGGCGATGCAAAGTCTCAACCATCTCTTGATCAGCCTGTTCACGGTGGCTGTATCGGGAGGTGATGCCTTCACCCAGAATGGCAATGTAAATCTCCTGACCTTCCTGCGCCAGGCGGGCTATCGTCCCACCACACCCTAAGACTTCATCATCCGGATGAGCAGCAATAACTAATACCGTCATATATTCCTCCGCTCAACTGGGGTAATTGTGGCATCGGCGATAACTTTTCCGTCATATAGAACTGCCCGGGAGAATTCGTAACGAAAGCCGTTATATTCAAAAAAAGCTCTGGGATACCCCTCTGCATCCAGCATCCGAATGAAATCGTGAAGAGCATTTAGGTCTTTAGGCCTTTGTATCTGGCTTTGGGACGGCTGCCGTCGTTTGAAGAGAACTGGCTCTCCGTGTTGAGGTTGTGGATCCAGTTCGGTTTCAACAATATCACGGATCATTTCTGCCGATAAATACGAGGCCCTTATATAAATTTCTTCAGCACTACTGCCCTCTAATGATAAATCCTTTTTAAGATATACAGGACCAGCATCAAAATCTTCAACCATGCGCAGAGCCGTAAGTTTGGTAGTACGATGGCCTCGTATAATCAGATTTTGCAGCGGACTCCCACCTCGACCGTAAGGAAGATCCGTCATGTGGAAGCATATACAGTCGTAGTTGTTTACAATTACATCGGGGACTTTCCATGACCAATGCAAGAAAAACAGATATCGTGGGCTGATCTTAGAAACCGTCTCTATAGTTAATGCCTCGGGTCCATCGATGAAGTGCCACTCGCCTGGATATTCGGAAATTGCCTCATCGAAAACCCGGCGATTCCAAGCCTTGGATCCCAGTACAAGATAGTTCTTTTTTATCATAATTTTTCCATTCCAACCAACGCCCAAGTTAACGGAGTCCCTCTTTCAATGTCATTATCCGCCCTGCGTCCCAAGATCTGATCCAAGCAGCGAGGTGGCAAACCATAACCTGGACGGATAGATCGTACATTTTCAGTTGTAAATGGTTCCCCGGCTCTAATGTTTCTCACGACAAAAAGAGAACGCCGAAATACTGAAGAATCTTGTTCCTCTTCCGTTTTTCCATATTGCACCTTCCCCAACGCCTTTTCAGTGACCCTAACAGCTGCCACCATTGTCTTAAATTCACTTGGCTCTAACGAAAAGGCGCAGTCCGGTCCCGGAATGCTTCGCGATAAAGTGAAGTGTTTTTCAACAAGGCATGCCCCCAAAGATACAGCCGCCGCGGGAACAGTAACCCCAAGGGTATGATCGGACAAACCAACTGGTAAGCCAAACGTCTGAGCCAAATGGGGGATGGTTCGTAAATTAATGGCCTCAGGGGGCGAAGGATAAGCACTAGTGCATTTTAGCAGAGCCAACTGTATATTGCCTGTTAAACGGATCGTCCGTATGGCCTCATCAATTTCAGCCAGGGTGGCCATGCCGTTTGACATAATAATAGGTTTGCCGGTTTGGGCGATATACTTTAACAACTGTAGATCACTATTTTCAAAAGAAGCCACTTTGTAGGCAGGTACCTCCATCGACTCCAAAAAATCAACGGCAGAGCAATCAAAAGGAGTTGAGAAGAAATCTAGTCCCAATTCATTAGCAACCGCCTTCAACTTTGGTTGCCACTCCCACGGCGTATAAGCTTCTCTATATAAATCGTATAGAGTATATCCTCCCCAGAGAGTGCCTTTTATTTCGAAATACTGATTATCACAATCAATAGTCATTGTGTCCGGGGTATAAGTTTGTAGTTTTATCGCATCAGCCCCAGCTTCTTTGGCTGCTTCAATGATTTTGACAGCCTGATTAAAGTCTTGGTTATGATTTGCCGACATCTCCGCAATAATATAGGTGGGATAGCCTGACCCGATCCGGCGACCACTGATTTCAATGACATCTGCCACTTTTATTGCCCCTCCCACGGTTGCTCATATATGAGTTCCATGCGTATGTAAACCTTGCGCCCGCTGTGTACGAAGTATGCCCCGGCATAAGGTGGAAAGGTGCGAGCGCGCAGGACATCTATCAGGTGGCGAGCGGTGTACTGTTTATCTAGATCGATTTGATCAATTTTTTCTACATCTCGGCTGCGATGATAAGTTCCGGACTGACTATCCTGCGGTCGACGCGCGATTTGTCCAGTCTGGATCAAAGGCCACGTTTCCTTAAAGAGGGTCACACTAGCCTGCTCTAGCTTTCGATAGAGCGTTTCCCCGGTATCCACGGGTTCTACTAACACCTGCTGCCTGGTAATAATATCCCCCGTGTCAATGCCCGGATCAATGTAATGAATAGTCACCCCAGCCGGCGTCTGCTCCACTATACTCCAGACATTGGGGTATTGACCTCGGTTATATGGCAGGTAAGCCGGGTGCACGTTAATTACGCCTTTAGGAAATAAATTAATGAAGTTAGGTTTTAGGATAAAGTCGAACAGAACTGATAAGGCGATCTCCGCCTGAAGGTCGGCAATGGCCTCCATCGTGGCAAGTTGCCCTAATTGAGAACCGTCAAAAATCTGGTCAACCTTAACTCCTACGGCAGTAATAATCTCATCACCAAACTTCCGTTTATCGAGAGGGTGAATGATCAAACCCACAATCTCGTCACCCTGCTGGCGTAGCCAGTCAGCCACCTGCCAGCCTGTCCAGTTATTGGCTAGTAACAAAACTCGCATGAGTTATTTGTCCTATCATAATCTTGGATCGCCGCCCCAATTCGCTGACCCCCTTTTCCATCCACCAAACGATGACCCGCCTCACTAGTCCGAACCCGCCTCGCGTAATCATTCACCAAGCTTATCAATGCTTCGGAAATGTAATCTTCGTTAATGGCCTCGAACCACCCCAAATTCTGAGCCACGTTCTGTCGAGCCAGTCCTAGAGCAATGCCAAGCTGATTGTCCGCGATGACTCCAACCAGACTCGGCAAACCCATAAAGGCCAGTTCCCAACAGGTGCTGCCCCCAGCCGAAATTGCTACATCAGCCCAGGCCATCAATTCTGGCATGTGAGTTGAATTTTGTTGGAGCTGAATTCTAATTCTAGAGAATTGGACTGCCGTTCTCAAAGTTTCAATGTGGGGGTTATGAGCGCCTACCACAACAATTGCCTCTAATCGCTTTACTGTTGCCTGTTCTAGTGCCCGGATGATTCTTAGAGTCACGTTATTAGGGTCGCTGCCCCCCATTGTCACGAGCACCCTACGAGCTACCACAGGGATAGTGCGTTGCCAGCCTCGATAGGCCCAAAACTCGCGCCGCAGCAGGGTATAACGTCTCCCCAATAGTAGGCGGGTATATGGCTCACGATTATGGTAAAATGCCTTATCTGCTGAAATGTTTTGATTTAGCACTAAATCGGCGTAGTAATGATCGGCGTGACCGTAATCATCTAGGAAGAGCAACCGCAACTGGGCTTGTTTGATGGCTTGCTGGTACCCAGCATTAAACTGGTAGCCGTCCACTACCACCCAACGAGCACCTATGTGATGAGCTAATTTCGTTGTTTGAATAGCGTCGGCATCGCTGCCAGCTTTAACAGCTAAGCAATGCGTTATTATTCCCTCCGACGTCAATCTTGTTTCTAGAGTGGGAATTTCAGTGGCCAAGGCAAAGTGCGCAACATTACCCTGTTCTTGCCAGGCTTGCCCTAAGGCCAGGCAACGCATCAGGTGACCCGTGCCCATCTGAGTGTTGGCGTCGGCGCGTAAAAGCAGAGTGTGGCCTTTAGACTGCATTCAGATCACCTTCTGCTGAATGTCCCGGTTGATCGCCATCCACTCGGGATATTTATCCAGAGTAGCCAATACTTCACACCAAGAAAAGTGATCGTGGCCAAAATGATCATAAACACGGCGCACAAAAGCTAGATCCTCTGGCGTATCTACGGTCCAGCGCAGATGAGAATAATCTACCTCATTTGTTACCCTAAATAGCCAGAATAAGTTGGGGTTACGATAAAGATAGGGCGTAACGTGCTCGCGCCAAGCCGGGTTGTCGTCTTCCCGCCAGGCTCGTTCAAGTCCCTCAAAATTCATTACTTCGGTATCTAGTCCCCGTGGAAAAGTGCGAGAGTCAGAAAGCGTATTGCTGGCATAATCAACCTGCGGCTGCCGTTGTAAGAATTCCTGGACCACGCGGTCGATAACTTCCGGTTCAATTAAGGGACAGTCCGAGGTGATACGCACGATGATGTCTGCTTGGTGGATTTGAGCGGTGCGATAGTAGCGGTCAAGGACATCGGTTTCACTGCCTCGAAAGCAAGCCCAGCCGCGCTCAATACATAGGTTAACAATAACTTCATCGGCTGGCTCAACGGTTGTGGCTATCACTACTTCATCAACTGTGTGTGCCCGTCGCACCCGATTGACGCATCGCCCTAGCATCGGTTCACCGGCTAGATCCATCAAAACCTTACCTGGTAGCCGATTACTACCCATCCGTGCTTGAATAATAGCCACAATTTTCATAGTCCATATGTCTCGCTAACCTTGAAAACTGTCTTGGTCACATCATCTACATCATTGTCGTTCATTGCAGGAAAGATGGGCAGCGTGATTATTTGCGCGTAAGCCGCTTCAGCAGCCGGGCATAAACCCGGTTTTGTATTAAAGCGCTCTCGATAAAAGGGGTGAAGATAAACCGGGATGTAATGTACATTCACCCCAATGCCTTCAGCCCGGAGGGCGGCAAAAACTTCAGCCCGTGTTGCCCGTAATTGGCTTGGGTTTAAGCGAATAACGTACAAATGATAGGCATGATTAACCTCCACCCGAGCCGGCAAAGATCTAACTCCCGGTAAATTGACAAATGTGGTATCATAGTGTCGGGCAATCGCTTGCCGGCGGGCAACTAGGTAGGGGAGTTTGCGTAGTTGGCTGAGGCCCAGCGCGCATTGAAAATCGGTTAGCCGGTAGTTGTACCCCAGATCAACCATTTCATAGAACCACGTACCTTGTTGTTCGCGTTGACTATGGTCGGTAGTAAGGCCGTGATTGCGGAAAAGACGCATCCGCCTGGCCCATTCACCATTGTTGGTTGTAATCATCCCCCCTTCGCCTGTGGTAATAGGTTTGACCGGGTGTAGGCTAAACACGCTCAAGTCGGCCAGCGTACCGACCGGCCGACCTTTGTAACTGCCACCCAAGGAATGACAGGCATCGGCCACCAACGCCAGCCCGTACTGGTTGGCAACTTTCCGCAAAGCGTCATAGTCGCAAGGCTGACCGGCGTAATCCACGGCTATAATCGCTTTGGTGCGGGGGGTGATTTTGGCTTCAACTTGGGCCGGATCAAGCAACAGGGTAGCCGGGTCAACGTCGGCGAAAACAGGCGTGCCACCCTGGAAAACGACACAATTAGCGGTGGCGGCAAAAGTCAGTGGCGGCACAATCACTTCATCACCGGGGCCGATGTCTAAAGCATACATCGCAGCATGAAGCGCCGCCGTGCCCGAACTAATCGCTACCGCCTCCGTAGCCCTCACCGTGGCCGCGAAAGCCGCTTCAAATTCGGCCACCGTTGGTCCAGTCGTTAGCCAGTCGGAGCGAAGAACCTGCACTACTGCGGCAATATCGTCCTCATCCAGGCACTGCCGGCCATAGGGCAACATGGTGCTTCGCACCGGCGTACCCCCTTCAATGGCTAATTTAGGCATACGCTTTCTCTGCTTCTAAGCCGGCTATCTGACGCAACTCCTCAGCGGTTAACCACCAATCGTTGGTTTCACTGCTATAGACGAACCCTTCAGGCACTAGTTTGCTGTCCTTCAGATGTCCATTAGTCCATCCCTTGA
>CALMIS010000014.1 GCA_937864185.1 uncultured Chloroflexota bacterium | reverse complement strand
CCCTCCACTCCTCCAACCCTCCATTCCTCCAACCCTCCAACTTCCATCCTTCCATTCTTCCATCTATAATACCGCCTATGCCTAACCTAAAACTCTCCTTACTTGGTCCCACAAAATTATACCGAGACGACCAGCCGGTTGATTTAAGCGCGGCTAAAGCGATCGCGCTGCTGGGCTATTTGGCCGTCAGCGATCGAGCCCAACTGCGCGAGCACGTAACGGATCTGCTCTGGCCCGACAGCCAGCCCGAGGCCGCTCGCAAGAACCTGCGCAATACGCTCTGGGCCATTCGCAAGGCTTTAGGCGATGAAGCCCTCCTAACCGACAACGACCGGCTCAGCTTGAATGACTCGATCTGGCTGGATGTGCGCCGTTTTGAAGAGGCAACTGAAGCCTTGACCAACGGCGGGGCCTCAAGTGCCGAAACCTGGGCCGAAGCGGCCGAGCTGTATCGAGGCGCCTTCCTTGATGGTCTGGGCGTATCCGACGCCCCGGAGTTTGAACTGTGGCTCTCGGCAGAACAGTCTCGCCTGGGGCAAGCCTACCAACGCCTGTTGGAGGCTCAGGTTGGCTGGCATCGAGCGGCCGGGGATTGGTCGGCGGTCATGGAGGCAGCGCGCCGGGCATTGGCCTTTGACAATCTTCAGGAGCCGATGTACCGGGCTTTGATGGAAGCGCACGTTTATCTGGGCGAACGGCACGAAGCCCTGCGCCACTATGAAACCTTGCGCACCCGGCTGGCTCGCGAACTTGGCGTCGAGCCGCTGCCGGCCACGGAGGCCCTTTATCAGGCCATTATCCGCGGTGAATGGCAGCCTCCGGAGGCACCACCGACCGTCGAGCCCGGGCTCGCCCGCCACCGAAAGCCGATCCAACCTGGCCCTACTGCCGGTCCGTTTGTAGGCCGGCAAACAGAACTGGCCGCCCTGGACGAAGAATACCAGTTGGCGAGTCAGGGACAGACGCGCGTGGTCCTCATCAGCGGCGAACTCGGCATCGGCAAATCGCGCTTGTGGCAAACCTGGTCCACGTCGTCCGAAACCGGGGCCCGGTCCGAAGCAGTTATGCTGGAAACCCGCTGTCTTGACACCAGCCAAGGCTTGCCGTTCGCGCCGCTGACCCATCTCTTCCGCCAGTCCCCCGAACTCGAAGCTTTGCTGCGATCCGGTTCGCCGGTGGCGCCCATCTGGTTGGTTGAATTAAGCCGGCTGCTGCCGGAGATCCCTCACTACTTAGATCCCTTGCCCGCCCCGTTGCCCCTACCGGCCGAAGAGGAGCGGCGCCGCCTGTTTGAAGCCTTAACCCAAATCCTGATCGCGCTTGATCGCCGGCCACTTGTCCTCTTCATCGATGATTTGCACTGGATCGACCAGGCCAGCCTCAATTGGCTCGACTACCTGGTCAACCGCCTGATCAATGAGCCGCTGCTGCTCATTGGGGCCTTTCGGCCCGGAGAGGCAACCCCGCCCTTGACTCAGGTCAGCGCCAGTTGGGCTCGAGCCAAGCTCTTACGCCGGCTGCCTCTGACCCACCTGACCCTGGCCGAATCGGCCCAGTTGCTGGCGGCGCTGGGGGGTGAGCCGTCCGCAGCCGAGCAGTTGCAGCGCCGCAGTGCCGGTAACCCCTATTTTTTCATCGAGCTGTACCAGGCCGGTCCCGATACCACCCCGCCGGCGTTGGTGGACCTGATTCGGGCCCGGCTCAACCGGATCGACCCGGCAGCCCGGCAGGTGTTGCAGGCTGCGGCCGTGCTCAAAGGTGATTTTAACTTTACCACTCTCCGCCGGACCAGCGGTCGGGGTGAGGAAGAAACGCTCGATGCTTTAGAGGCGCTACTGGCGGCCGGCCTGTTGGTTGAGCAAATCGAGTCTTATGAGTTTGCTCACCCGCTGGTGGCCACCATTGTGCGCGAGGATTTGAGCCTGGCCCGGCGCAGCTTCTTACATCGCCGGGCGGCTGAAGCGCTAGAGACGGCCCACGCTGACCGCCTCGACAGCGTGGCCGGCCAGTTAGCCTACCACTATGCGCAGGCAGGGCGAACCGATCAGGCCGCCCGCTACGCGCAGCGAGCCGGCCGGCAGGCCTTGCAACTCGCCGCCCCGGCTGAAGCCATTACCTTCTACCAACAGGCTTTGCGGCTTGAACCCACGACCCAGGGCTGGCTAGACTTAGGTCAGGCCTTGATGCAGCACGGCGACATCATTCGGGCTCGCCAAGCGATGCAGCAGGCTTTTACCGAATTTGAGTTGGCCGAAGATTGGGCCGGGGTAACGCAGGCCTGTCTCGATCTGGCCATGAGCTATATGGCTTCCGGCCAGGGGGCGGACACCGTTTACTGGGCCAAACGCACCCTCGATCTGCCCGTCAACCCGGCCAAATTTGACTGCACGGCTCAGCAAGCCCGGACCCATATTCTGATGGCCGCGGGCGGGCTGCTGGCCGGCTTTACCCTGGCCCAGGCGGAAACCCATCTGGTCAAAGCCATTGAACTGGCCATGCAAAACAATTTGCCGGAGATTGCCGGATTTGCCCACTTTGAACTGGGCAACCTGCAGGCTCAACGAGGGCAATTAGCCGAGGCGGTAGGCTCCTTTAAGATCTGTCTCGATCTGGCTCAAGAAACCGGCAGCTTATTTCAAGAGGTGATCGCTCATAACAATTTAGCTTATCATGCCTTGCTGCTGGGCGAGATTGAGTTGGCGGAGCACCACGCCGGGGCGGGCTTGGCCATGGGCGAAAACTATGCTTTTTCCGTGCCCCGGCAGTATCTTTACAGTACGCACGGCGAGATCGCTCTGGCCAAGGGCGAGCTTGATGAGGCCGAACAATGGTTTAAGCAAGCCTTAGATCAGGCGGAGCGGCACGCCAACCAAGTCCAGGCCGCCAACATTCAGGCCAATTTAGCCCTGGTGCTTCGAGCGCGGGGCCGGCTAGAGGAGGCGCTGCGCCTGCTGGAGTCGGTCCGGGCGGGGGTCGAGACCCTCAACGCCATTCACTTACGGACCCAGATTGAATTGTGGTTAACCGAACTGTACCTCGAGGCGGGTGAGTGGGCTGCGGCTCAAGAGGCCTTGGCCCGAGCCGAGGTAGGTCTGGCCGATAGCGAGCGCCAAGGCCTCATTGCCTGGGCGGAGCGACTAAAGTCGATGCTTAGCCAGTAGCGCTTTCAAATTCTTTGGGGGCCAGAGACTTTTCCACGAAGGCGACTCGCCGGCCATCAACCAGGTCAAGTATTCCCACCTCACGAAATCCCAACTCTTGGTGAAACCAAATCGAAACTCGATTAGGCGGCTCAAGATTGACTTCGGCGAGCAGAGTGGTGAAGCGCTCTTGGCGGGCAAAGGTCTCGGCGTGAGTGTAGAGGGCGGTGCCTATTTTGGCCCGCCGGCTCCAGGGCGCGATGGCAATTTGATCGATGTAGAGAAAATGACTGTAGCGCTGCTTGAACCAAGAAAACTCTTCACCATAGTAAAGTGAAGACGGCAGGTAACCGATGATATAGCCGGCCACCTCCTCCCGCACCTCGGCGACGTAGAAATAGGGTGCATTGACCAGGATTATCCCCAGCTCAGACGCGGTTAGAGGCCAGACCCCGGGCTGACCGGCCTGATTGATAACGAGGATTTGATCAAAATCTTTAGTCTCCGCCAGACGGATCTTCATTGAATTCCAGACTCCGGGCCGGGTCAAAACCTTCGGCCAATAATAACTGGTCCAAACTATCCAGTAACTGATCAAGCTTACCGAGCAGCTCGTCCTGACCGGTCGCCGAGGCGGTTAGCACCTCCTCGAGCTCGTCTTTAAACCGGGCCGGCAACTTAGAACATCTTTCCTGAGCGATTCTGACCAACTTTTTCTCGCCGGGGTGAGGCAATTCGTTGAGGGCGAACAGCACCTCAAAATAACTGGCCACCAACGCGGCTACTCGATGGTTGAGGCTGACCAGATCTTGCCGCTCGATCGCTTTTTTGATTTGGGCATAGTAAGAAGGGATAACCTGCCTTAAAGGCGGATGGTTCTTGGCCAGGATGGCCCGCTTCAACTTTTCCGGGTAAGGCTGGCCGCATTGGCGCTGGAGCGCGGCAAACCAGCCGTGCCGATCAAAGAGAAGCGCCGAGTTGAGGACCGTGTGCCAAAAGCAGGTGGTGTAGCCCAGGCTGGCTTGATGCAAAACCAGAACCTGGTCAAGATGATCCTGCATCCAGCCTTTGTCAAAGTAGATAACATCCACCTCTATCCCTGTTTCGGCATCAAACCACTCATCGCCGGGCCCCCAAAAGGTCAGGTTGAGATCGGCTCGGCTGGCCCCCAATTGGTTGACGATCGCCTGGCGGTGACTAAGCGGGACGTCAGTCGTAGTATAGACGTACAGGTCGATATCCGAATGGCCGTCCTTGGTCCCGGTCGTTTGCGACCCGCCGAGCGCGATCGCGTCCACCATTGAGAATGATTTAAATGGCTCAGAGACTTTGTAAACCAACTGTTGGTAGGCTGATGCCCCGGCCTGCAGCACTGTATCTCGCTCCATAACGCTCCCTCCCGATCAAATGAGGTTCTCTCAATTTCTATCTGCACACGAGATTATATCATCGCTTCATCGCCCATCCAATTGACATTGCCGATCCTCTCGGGTACTATGCTATCTTGATTTGAAGGCCAAGAAAGATTCTGCTTGCCGAATGATGACCTATTTGAATACGCTCCAACGCACAAGCCGCGATGCGCGGCTTTATTTATTGACCTCGGTCTTATTTGGCTTTGCCATTTTTGGCGGCATTTACACCACCCTGTTCAACCTGTACCTGCTGCGTCTGGGCTACGATGCGGTTTTTGCCGGTATGGTCAACGGCACCGGTCAGTTTGCCTTCGGCCTGTCGGCGGTCCTGTTTGGTCTGCTGGGCCGGTGGCTCAGCACTCGCCGGTTGCTTATAGCCGGGCTTGGCTTGATCACGGTTGGCTTTGGGCTTATTCCGCTGGCGGAGTTTGTGCCGGTTGCCCCGGAAGCCTGGATTATTGCGACCCACATTGTGGCTCAACTGGGGATTGGGCTGTACTTTGTCAACGGCGGCCCGTTTTTAATGCAGGTGACCAGCCCCGTCGAACGCAACCATGTGTATGCCATGAGCATTGCCACGTGGCCGCTGAGCGGCTTTGCCGGCAGTTTGATCGGCGGGCTGCTGCCGCAGTTCGTGGCCGGGCCGTTAGGCATGGCCCTGAGCGAACCGGCGCCCTACCGCTATCCCCTCTGGCTGGCCACGCTGCTGATGCTGCCGGCCATTGTGGCGATGCAGTTCGCCCGCGAGATCCAGCCGGAGCGGGGTGATGTCACCGCCGGTCAGGGCAGTACCGCCCCGCTCTGGATTATCGGTGGGGTAGCCTTGGCCGTGCTGCTGCGGGTAGTCGGCGAAGGGGTGGTGCGGACCTTCTTCAACATTTATCTAGATGTGGATCTGCGGCTCTCGACGGTCCAAATCGGGCTGCTGATGGGGGTGGCTCAACTTCTGGCCGTCCCGGCCTCGATGGTGATGCCACCGTTGGCCGGCCGGTGGGGCAACGGGCTAACTTATCTATTGGGGACCTGGGCGATGATGCCGAGCCTGCTGCTGATCGCCTTAATCCCGCACTGGACAACGGCCGGCTTGGGTTATCTGGGGCTGTTTGCCTGTATCGGCCTGGCCCGGCCGGCGATTGTGGCTTATCAAATGGACATTGTGGCCCCGGAGTGGCGGACCTTGATGGCCGGCGCCACCACGGCGGCGGTGGGACTGGGCTGGGCCATCGCCTCTCTGGGCGGTGGCTATCTAGCCATCGATGCTGGCTACGGCACCCTCTTCACCACGGGCGCCGTGCTAACCGGTTTAAGCGCGGCCGTCTTCTGGGTTGCCTTCCGGCCCACGCCGCCCGGTGGGGGGAGGCCAGATTGGTTCAATCTTAAAGATTGAACCAATCTGGTCGTAACTCCCTAATCACTTGACCAACAGCGGCAGGTAAACTCCGTGGCCGGTCCCGCCCGGATCGGTGGCGAATAAGGCAAACTCGGTCAGGTGCTCAAGTTGGAAAACCAACTGATATTGGGCAGCGTTGTGCTGGACCAGGGTAATGCCATCCGTTTGCCACTGCTGCTCGGTTTCGTGCCAGTAGCGCAACTCCAATCCGGCCGGGGAGAGGCCGTTCAGATCAGCCGGATCGTAGGTCAAGGTGATAAACACGGGCTGGCTAAAGTAGAAGTTATCAAGTAGCTGGCCGCCCACAAACGCATCGATGACAAAGCTGCGGCTGACCGCCTGGGCATCCGCGGGCGGCGGAGGAGAAGAGGTAGGCAGCTCCGTGTAAACAATCTCCAACGTTTCGGTGACGGCGCCGGCCGGAATCTCGAGATGAGTCTGCTCGGTCGGGTTGTCATTGTCCGTGAATTCTAACTCCGTGGTTTGAGTAGGATTGGTGGTGGTTTGGATGTTGCCCTGGACCGTGGTCATCGTCACCGGAGCCGAGGCAGACAACTGAGAGTCACCCGCCGTGTAAGTGAAGTGATCCTGGCCGATGTGCCCGGCCTGGGGCGTATAGACCAGCATACCGTTGCCTAAGTCGACGACCGAGCCATGACCAGGTTGGCTGAAGTTTATAACCGCCAACTGATCGCCATCGGGATCGCTGTCATTCTTGAGGACCTCGATGATATCAGGCGTGCCGGCCAACGTGACCGAGGTGTCAAATCGAACCAGCGGGGCTTCATTGGCGTTCTGGATCGCAATCGTCAAGGCTTGGGCATAAATCCCGCCTTGCTCATCACGGGTTTGGATCCTGATCAAGCGGCTGGTTTGCGCTTCAAAATCAAAGACGGCCGCAGTTTTCAAGACGTTTCCTTCGATGACAAAACTGCCGTTATCAGTCCCGCCCGGACCGGTCACCAGGGTATAGCTATACGGTCCGGCCGAGTCGGAGTCTGTTGTCAATAGAGTACCGACGACAGTCCCGGCCGGCTGGTTTTCCTGGATCTGACTGTTGTTCAGGCTGAGGCCGGTGGGGGGCTTATTGGTGGCCTGAGCGCACCAGGTCAACACCCGGCCCATCGCCACCTGGCGTTCGTTGGGCGAAGGGATTAACTCAAAGGGGAAACCCCACCAGGTCGTGGCATAGGCCGGCGTCACCTTGCTGAGAGCCATGGGCAGATTAAAGCTACCGACAAAGGCGGTCGAGGCCGTGTTGTTGGGAACAAGCCAATCGGTATAGGGGAAAAAATCAGTAGTTAAGGTATAGGGTCCCAACCCGGCAAAAGCGTTAACCCCAATCGCACCGAGATCCACGATATCGGACACGCCACCAGCGAGACCAAGATAAGTGGCCATAAAAGCAGTTGGGCTGTCGTCAGGGCTTTGGGCCCACAGATAATCCTGGCTGCTCAAGAAAAGGCAGCTTTTGCTATCCTCATTCAAGTAAGTGGCCAGGGCCGCCTCACCGCTGGCATTAGGTCCGGCCGTGACCACACTGTTAGCCCCGGTAAACCAGATCACGGTCGTGTAGTTCGCGAGCAGGTTGGCCGCCGGATCGAGCCCGCCGTTGAGCTTCGAGTCGTACAGGTCATAGCGCTCGTTCAGACCATCGAGAGCAGCAGTGTAACGCGGCCGCACATCGGGCTCGTTGTCGTCATCATCGACCAGCAGAATCGTCGGCGCCGGACCGGTGATGAAATTGGTCGTCGCATAGCTGCCGGCTCCACACTCGTTGCTGGCCCGGACGCGCCAGTAGTAGGTGGTCTCCGGCTCAAGCCGTTGGTTAAGGGCGTACTCATTACCGGCCGGCGTGGCGGTGACAATAAGGTTAACAAAGTTGGAGTCCGTCGCCACCTGTAAATCATAACCGGATGTGCCCGGAGCCTCACTCCAGGAGAGGACTGGCAGCAGGCTCGGCGCAGCAGTGGTCGGGTTGGGCCACAGCGTCGAGGCGGGAGCCGGGCTGTCTAACAGGGTCAAGCCCACCGTGGCCACGATCGTGCCGGCCACGTTGGTCCCGACAACGTTAAACTGGTAGCTGCCCGGCTGAGCCTGACCGGTCTGGCTAAGGGTTAGGTTGGTGCTACTGCCGGCAGAAGAGAGGGGGTTGGTAGCAAAGGCAGCCTGAGTGCCGGCCGGCCGGTTCTGAGTGGCCAGGGTTAAGGGCACCGTTGTGCTCTGAGGCACGGTGACGGTATAGATGGCCTCGGTACCTTTACAGACCGATTGCTCATAGGGCGTCACCTGGAGCGACTGCGGCGGAGGCGTGAGCCCGCCCATGTACAACATCAAGTTGGGCGAGCCAGTGCCCGGATCCGAAACTTTTCCGGTGGTGGCCAGCCCGCTTAGGGCGGTGGCCACCTGGGCCGGGGTGGCCGTGGGGTTGCTGGCTAGATAGAGTGCGGCGACGCCGGCCACGTGGGGTGAGGCCATTGACGTGCCGCTCATATAGGCTGCGGTCGTGTCGTCGAAATAGTAGGCCGACAGGATATCGTAGCCGGGGGCAAAAATATCGACACATGTTCCGTAGTTCGAAAAGTAGGCCCGTTGGTCGGTCGAGGTCGTCGCTCCGACGGTGATCGCCGCCGGCGCCGAGGCCGGCGATTTGGTGCAGGCATCCGTCGTCTCATTACCGGCGGCAACGACCACCGTTACCCCGGCTGCGTGCGCCGCGGCAATAGTGTCATTCAGCGATTGATAAACGGGCCCGCCCAGGCTCATATTGATCACCGCCGGCCGTTGCCCGTAATCCTTGACCCAGTTGATCCCGGCAATAATGCCCGAATAGGAGCCGGACCCGGCGCAGTCTAAAACCCGCACCGCGTGTAAGGTCACATTTTTGGCCACCCCGTAGGTCGTGCCCCCCACGGTACCGGCTACGTGAGTGCCGTGGCCATGACAATCCTCGGGGGTAGCGTCGTTACTGATAAAGTCGTAACCGGGGCCAACCCGGCCCGCAAACTGGGTGTGAGTAGCCCGGATGCCGGTATCGAGAATATAGACGTGGACTCCCGCGCCAGCGGTGTGGTAGGTGTAGCTCTGGTCCAGGGGCAGATGCCGCTGATCCAGGCGGTCCAGGCCCCAGATCGCCCCGGTTTGGACGTCCTGAATACCCGGCATCGGTTCGGGTGGGGGCGGCAACTGGGGCGTTTTCTGGTCGGCTTCAATGTAGTCGATCTCGGGTTGGGCCAGGAGCTGCGCTAAAGCCGCCGGGGTAAAGGTGGCGGCAAAGCCGGATAGTCCTTCCTCGTACACAAAGTGGAGTTGGCCGCCATGCTCGGCGACCAGGCGCCGGGCCAGTTGGCGGGGAGTCTCGCCGCTGGCCGTCACCCCGTTGCTAAAAATATCCGGCTTAAACACGACAATGTATCGATCGGGGATTACGCGGGCCTCACTCGCCACGATCAGCCGGCCGGTTGCTTTGTTCTTGGCGTATACCTTGTCACTACGGCCGTCGCGTGGATCTTGAGCGAAAGCACCAACCTGGGTCAGAAGGAGAAGAACGGTAACCCACAAATTAACGTTAAGGAATTTTCTTAGCATGGATTCTCTCTCGGAAGTGGTTGACAATAGGGACCGAACGTGAATGCAGCGGAGATCGGGGTGGAGGCGATCAGAAGAAACTAGGCTAACCTTGAGCTGACAGAACTGGACCACGCGATCATTTGCTGAGACGGCTGCTTATTTCTATTTTCGATAAACTGGAATGAATCTTTATGGAGAAAGTGTTTAGGTTGAGTATGAGTTCTGTGAGGAAATTCAGCCCTTGTGTTTAGGTTGTGGTGGAAATTAGTTGAACTGTGTATGCTAAATTGAGTATTAGGAACTTTTGAAGCTTGGCACCGTCCGTTCCCCCTTTTTTTCGTCTTCACAAGATCTCTACATTTCAGTGTTAAGCTCTGACTAACGCTGTCACATAAATCAGGCGCCTGCCCGCCAAAGATCGTTTCGGTGGGCACTATCTAAATCTGTCAGAGACAACATTTACGGAGTTGAAAGGGACTCGAAGATGATCAAAAAAATAGTTTTGGCGACCATAGGCATTATTTTGGCCGGCGCGGTTGCCGTCGGGGCTTACGATATGTATCAGGGAAACAGTACGCTGAGCTTACCGGCGAACTCGACCATACAGTCAGACTTCGCGCACCAAGGCCAGGGGCAGGGTCAAGGACAAGGCCAGGGTCAAGGGCGGGGTAACGGCCAAGGGCAGGGTCAAGGTCAAGGCCGGGGGCAAGAGCAGGGGCAAGGGCGGGGTAACGGCCAAGGGCAAGGCCAGGGTCAGGGCAATGGCTCTGGCCAGCCCCAAGCGATGGCCCACGATTGGGTAACCTTCACCGGGGTGGTGAACGCAGCCACAGCCCGCAATTTGACGATTGATACGGCAGAACAGGGCCAAATGGTAGTCTCGCTGGGCCGGCCGGGCTTTGCCGAGCAGCAGGCGGTCGCTTTCAGTCCCGGAGATGCCGTCACCCTCCTGGGCTTCGCAGGCGAAAACGGCATGTTCCAAGCCGGCGAGATCACCAACGAGACCACCCAGGCCACGCTGCATCTACGCGATCCTAACGGGCGGCCGCTCTGGGCCGGGCAAGGCCAAGGAAACGGCGGTGGCCAGGGGCAAGGTCGGGCGGCCAGTAATTAATCGATCCACCGCGCTTAATTGACCGTAATGATTATGACGACCGGAGGAAAAGGTGTCTCAACTAGACTCTAAGCCGCCAGCCGGAAACGAATTCTCCCGGCGAGTGTGGACGTCTATCTTCCGCAATCCGCTCTCACCCGAAACGGATCGCGATCGCAAGCTACTGGTGCTGGACAGTTTAATTTTGCACCTCCATCCCAGTACCGTCCCGGAGAAAACGCTTCGCTTCACCTTGACCTGGGGTTTGGGTGGCCTGGCTGCTGTGCTGACCATAGTTTTACTGGTGACCGGCGTACTGCTGATGTTCACCTACACCCCCGCGCCGGAACAAGCCTACAACGATATGTTGACCTTGCAGACCCAAGTTTGGTTTGGGCAATTGGTCCGCAATCTCCATCACTGGAGTGGCAATGCCATGCTGGTCGTTGTCTTCCTGCACATGCTGCGCGTCTTTTTTACCGGTGGTTTTCGCCAACCCCGCCAATTCAACTGGATTTTGGGCTTGACCTTACTATTCCTGACCGTGGCGGCGAACTTCACCGGCTATCTCCTGCCCTGGGATCAACTCGCTTACTGGGCCATTACCGTGGGCACCGGCCTGGTCGAGTATATTCCCGGTGTTGGTCGTTGGATTCAAACCGTCATTTTGGGCGGTCCCGAGGTCGGCGCGGCCACTCTGTTGAACTTCTACAGCCTGCACATTGCCTTGATTCCGCTGGGCTTAATGGCCATTATGTCCTTCCACTTCTGGCGGGTGCGCAAAGATGGAGGCGTGGTCACGCCCCGAGGGCCGGACGAGCCGGTCGAGACCAAACTCAAACGCGTTGTCACCATTCCCAACCTGGTTCTGCGCGAACTCACCGTCGGGCTGGTCTTCATCGCCGCGCTCCTGCTCTTCTCGATGCTGGTTGATGCCCCCCTTGAGGCTTTGGCCAACCCCGATCGCAGTCCCAATCCGGCCAAAGCACCCTGGTATTTTATGGGTATTCAGGAATTGCTGTTGCACTTCCACCCCTTCATCGCCGCCCTGGTTATACCCGGCCTGGCTATCGGGGCCTTGTTTATCTTGCCCTATCTTGATCCTGATTTAGATAGCGCCGGCGTCTGGTTTCGATCCGTTAAGGGCCGGCGCATGGGCTGGGTGGCGGTTGCCCTGGCCTTGCTCATCACCCCGCTGCTGATTGTGGCGGATGAAGTTCTTTTAGATTTTGCCGGCTGGCTCCCCAGCCTGCCGACCGTGATCAGCAACGGCTTGGTGTCGCTGGCGCTGCTCGGGCTTCTCTTAATCGGTTTCTACGATCAAATGAAGAGGCGCTTCGCCGCCACCAACTGCGAAACGGTCCAGGCGACCTTCATCTTCCTTCTGGTTGCCTTTTTCGTCTTGACCGTGATCGGCATCTGGTTTCGTGGTCCCGGCATGACTTTGATGTGGCCCTGGGACGTAGCCGCCGCCCTGGTCGAACCCTGAGCGAAGAAAGGATTAATACCTGTGACGATTGATACCCTCCCTTCAGAACCCAACCCCCTGGCCAGCCGGCGCGATTTTCTCAAACTGGCCTGGGCCGGTCTCGGTGCCCTGGCCCTGGTTGAGACGGGCGCGATGACCGCGGTCTTTCTCCTGCCACGGGTGGCCGAAGGCGAATTTGGCAGTCTGGTCACCGCCGGGCCGGTCGACGAATTCCCACCAAACTCGGTGACGCCTTTTAATCAGGCGCGCTTCTACCTGTCTCGGCTGGAAGATGGCGGTTTTTTGGCCTTGTACCGTAAATGCACCCACTTGGGTTGCAGCGTGCCCTGGGAGCAGCCGGAGCGGCAGTTTGTCTGCCCCTGCCACGCCTCGGCCTTCGACGCCAGAGGCGAAGTCCTCAACCCGCCGGCGCCCCGCCCGTTGGACCTGTTTCCGGTCATCATCGAAGCGGGACTGGTCAAGGTCGATACCGGGACCGTCATCCGGCGCGACAAATTTGACCCGAGCCAAGTCGTGTACGCCTAATCCGGAGTCGAGTGATGAGAACTTGGACAATTATTGGTTTTCTGGCTACGGCTGTCATTGCCCTGGCCCTGCCCGTCTACGCCTTCAATGAAGCGAGCCGGCTCGATCAAGCCCAAGCTGATCTGCTGACCCACGCTGTTGCTCAGGGTCAGCTCATCTACGCTGAAAACTGTGTCGTCTGCCACGGCGCCGATGGCCAGGGCATTGGAGCTTATCCCGGGTTGGACAATGATGGGGTGAGAGGAATGGAGTATGACACCTTATTTAAGGTGATCGAGCGCGGGCGGTATGAGACGGCGATGGCGGCCTGGGGGGTTAATGAAGGCGGGGTGCTCAACGATATGCAGGTCAACCAACTGATCGCCATGCTCCATTACGGTGATTGGGTCCAGACGGCTCAAGCGGTCGAGGATTTGGGTTTAAACCCGCCCACGGTCCTCAGCACCGAGATACCGGCCGAAGCGCTGGCGGAGATTGCCTCGCTGCCGCACGGTGACGTTTTGGCCGCGGCTTTGCCCTTCTACGGGGCCAACTGTGCCGGCTGTCACGGTCCGGCCGGGGCCGGCACTACTCTGGCTCCGGCGCTTAATGACGCGACCTTACGGGGTCAACGCTCGGATGAGGAGTTGCGCCGGACTATCGCCAACGGCGTGCCCGGTACGCTCATGGCCGGTTGGGATCAGGCTCTGGCACCGGCCGAGATCGACACCTTGGTTGGATTGATCCGCTACTGGGACGAAGTCCCGGCCGGCCTTATCCCTCAGCCCGAATTGGCGCCGATTGCCAGCACTGATGCTGAAGTTATCGCCGCCGGCGAAAAGTTGTACGGCATCGCCTGTGCCACCTGTCACGGTCGCGAAGGCCAGGGAACGCGCATGGCCCCGGCTCTCAACGTTAAATCCTTCCTAACCGAGACCAACGACCAGGCGCTCAAGGCCATTATTGCTCAGGGTGTGCCAAACACGCGCATGCCCGCCTGGGGCGGCCGACTATCCGAGGCCGAACTCACCAGCCTGGTCAGTTTTCTCAGGACTTGGGAAGCCGATGCCCCCGCGGTCGCCGAGGCGGCGAGCAGCGCGACCGGTCAGGCCGGCCAAAGCCGCGGTCCGTTCTGGCTGCGGTGGGTGCAGGGTTGGTTTCAACCTTGAGGTGGGGGTGATCCCTCGCCTTGAATAGAGCCGTGGAGCGTGACCGTGATCTGCCGGCCGGCGGCGTGATCCCGATGCTCACAGAGATAAATGCCCTGCCAGGTGCCTAGCAACAGCCGGCCCCTGGCCACCGGCACGGTTAAAGCATTGCCAAGCAACGAAGCTTTTATGTGGGCCGGCATATCATCCGGTCCCTCATAGGTGTGGACATAATACGGAGCATTCTCGGGGACCATGACGTTGAAGTGCCGCTCAAAATCGTGCCGCACGGTAGGGTCGGCATTTTCATTGATGGTCAAGCTGGCCGAGGTGTGGTGAATAAAGATGTGGGCCAGTCCGATCTCCACCTGCTTGAGGTCGGGGGAGTTGGACTCGATAAGCTGAGTGATCAGGTGAAAACCACGTTTAAAAGCCGGCAGGCGGAACGTGCGTTGAAACCAAGGCATATCAGTATCCTCTTACTACGTTAACGATACGTAAATCCTCTATAGTGTAGATTATCCAACCAAGTCCGACAAGTTAGGGAGCAAGCTTCCGGCTTTGACCTATTGGTTCAGGCCATTCTAACCTGCGCTTAAACGCTGGTTACCGAGACAGTTTCTTTCCTGCACTTGTCACCAGCCACTGAACTGTTGAGTCTCCCGGTGTGTTTTAGCTTACTTTCCCTTACAATGGAAAGTAGGGGTTAACCTTCTGAATTTTTGAGGATACGGACTTTATTGGAGGGAGAATCGTGGATACGAAATATGCAGCCTTATACAAAGATCATCGGGAAGCGCGCAGCCAGCACGTCGCCTGGCGGCAGGACATTGAACACAGCCGAGCCAAAAATAGCCAGGTCCTGGCCTTGCTCGATCGGATTGAGACTCTGATTCGAAATTACGACGCCGAGCTCTTAACCCACACGGCCGAAATCGGCGCCTATGAGATTGAAACGCAACTAGATGAAGAGCTGATCATGCAGCAGGAACGCCTGGAAGGCAGCCCGGTCAGCGAAGAGTTGGCCGCGATCCGCCAGCATTTTGAAGATGATCTGGAGGGCCTGCATCTGGAGGCTCAGGGGTATGATCTGTTTGGCCAGCAAAAGACAGCCGATGTTACGCCGCTGATAAAAGCAGTACGCGAACTCATTTGATCAGCGACAAAGAAGGGTGACCATCACAGTGACAGTCACCCTTCTGTCATTCGCTGAGCCAGACGCCTGGACTAAGACAGATGAGTCTGTTGATTTTGCTGGCTTAGGGCTTTATCCGAAATTCCGGCTCTATCTCAACCGGACAACTGAGTGAGCGAGCGATTAGGCAGGCTTGGTGCGCTTTTTCCAGGGCTCGTTCGGCCCGAGCCAGGTCCTGTTCAGCAACGGTCACCACCGGCCGGATAACAATTTTGGTGAAGCGGTACCCTTCTCGGCGTACAAACTCCAGGTCGCCCTCCGCGCTCGAGCGATAGCCTTTAATCTCAAACTTCGACACGCCGGCGATGGCATAAAAGGTGTTAAACAAGCAGATCTCGGCCGCCCCGACCAGCATATGCTCGGGGCTGTAGTGGGGCGCGTCGTGAGGTCCGCCGACCGGCAGAGGGTTATAATCGTTAATCTCTAAGGTACCTGTTTCGTCGCTACCGCCCCACTGGTAGTTGGTTTCATAATGCGTTGGAATTGACACTGTCGTTTAATCTCCTATGAACCGGGGACTCCGCCAGTTTCTCAGGCGGCGACCACCGACTTTAATTTAGCCAGGAACAAGCTCTCCGGGGCAGCCCCTTCCAGATGTTCCGTTTCATTGATCACGGTCCGCGGCACACCTTGGACTCGATACTTCATCGACAAGTGGGGAAACTCCACGGCCTCCACCATATCCCCGCGAATAAGTTCGTTTTCCATGGCCAGTTGGTGGGCCAGGTGTACCGCGCCGGGGCAGTAGGGGCAGGTCGGCGTCACGAAAACCTGCAAATGCAGGGGTTCGGTCACGGCAGCGGCGTAGGCTTTCGTCTCCGCCGACAGGCCCGACTCACCGCTTGAGACCATCAAAATCCCCTGAATAAGAGTAGTGAACTCATAACCTGACGGGATGCCAAAGTAGCGAATCCCGAAATCCTTGGGGCTATCCCCCCCTTGCATGACCACCATCGCCGGGATCTTATCGATCTTGTACTGCTCGGCAATTTCTTTGTGGGTTACAAAATCGTAAATTTCAAGCGTGATCTTATCTGACAGAGCGGCCACCTCTTCGGCGATCATCCGCGTTTCCACGCAAAATTGGCACTCCAGCTCTTGGGTAAAGACGACGAGTTTGACCGGCTGTTGCAGGGTCTCAAACTCCTTGATTAATTGTTGCCGATCTTTTTCTTTTAGTAGTGACATTGTCATAGACTCCAATGATGAAAATTGATCCTGGGTAGAAGCGTAAAATTTACGCCCCTACACCCACCCGCCACTGCGGCAACAGGTGGATGTATCTTGAGAGAAGAGGGAGACTCACGGTCTCCCATTTATCTTATGCCTCAGCCAACTGGCCCACAGGCAGGTCCGGTACTGGCCGTCCGGCCGCCCAGCGAACTGCCGGACGAGCCAGTGCTAAAGGCGGAAAAGACTTTGGACGCCCGGGGACTACCGCATTCCGGACATTCCAACTCAACCTTGGCCAGCCTGGACCGAACGAACTTTTCGTATTTACTGTTGCAATCTTGACAAACGTACTCAAAAATTGGCATAGATTTTATCTCCTTCTTAACGAATTGAAGTTCAATTCGAAATTAGCTTGTCTACGGCTTCGCGCACAGCCCCGGCCCTGATCAGACCGACCTGCATGCCCACCACCTCACCTTGCCCATCGACGACCACCAGCGTCGGCAGGCCGCGTACGCCAAAGTGACCGGCGGTCTGGTGACCGACCGCAGTCAACATATCCAGCCGGATGACATCGGCCTTACCTCTTAAATCTTCCTCCAGCCCATCAACGATGGGTTTAGCCACCAGGCAGGAAGCTCAAAAATTAGAATAGAATTCGATGACCGTGGGCCGGCCATCGGTCAAAAGACTGCTCAATTCGGCTCCGTCTGCCACATCACTGGGTTGGCTGCGTAGAAAGACGAAGGCACTGGCTATTGCGATAAAGAATAAGGTTAAGAGCCAGTTTGACTTGAGCCAGGTGAGCAGGGTTGAGTTATTAAACAGCAGTTCTTGCATTTCTCTCCTCGGGTTAAGGTCCTGTGCCCATTTACCAGATTAGATGCGAGTTGCCTTTAAAGGTTACAATCAAAGGTTACAACTTTGTAACCAATTTCACAAACATGCATCTACAAAAGTATTAAAGACCACAACGTCTTTGGCCAATCTTTCAAAATGCTAATTAGGGGGCAAGTATGTCTTTTTGGAAAACGCTTTCGCTACTGCAAAAAAACCTGGTGGGGAGTATTCTGGCATTTATGGTCTTGGGGGTGATCGCCGGCTATCTCTTCGATGCTTCCGCCCTCAAAGTTCTGATTACACCCTTCACCTTCATTATGGTCTATCCCATGATGGTCACGTTGAATATCAAAAAGGTGCTGTCAGGCGGCGATACCAAAATCCAAATCGCCACCCAACTGCTCAATTTCATGGTGTTTCCGCTGGTCGCGTTCATAATTGGCAGCTTATTTCTGGCCGATAAACCGATGCTCATCGTTGGCCTACTTTTAATAGCTCTACTGCCCACCTCAGGAATGACCATTTCTTGGACGGGTTTTGCTAAAGGCAATGTAGAAGCGGCGATCAAGATGACCGTTATTGGCCAGCTAGCCGGTGCGATTTTGGCTCCTTTTTACCTTAAATATTTGGCCGGCACGGTTATGACCATCCCGCTCCTCTCTATTTTCCAACAGATTGTTACCATAGTCTTGATCCCCTTCGTTGCCGGCATCCTAACCCAAAAATTACTGGTCTGGAAGTATGGTCAGGTTCATTACCAGACCTCAATCAAGCCCAAATTTCCCCTTCTTTCTACAGTCGGCGTCTTTGGGACGGTTTTTGTAGCGATGGCGCTCCGCTCCAAGGCCATCATTGCCGAGCCTTCACTGTTGCTAGCCCTGTTAGCGCCGTTAGTCACATTTTATCTCATTACCTTTATCTTGAGCAGCCTCATCGGCCGTACTCTGTTTAATCGGAATGACGCCATCGCCCTGGTCTATGGCACCGCGATGCGCAACCTCTCGGTGGCCTTGGCCATTGCCCTGACCGTCTTTGGCGAGCAGGGAGCCGAGATGGCTTTAATTATCGCTTTGGCCTTCGTCTTCCAGGTGCCGACGGCGGCCTGGTATCTAAAAATTATCGACAGACTCTTCGGCGAAATCCCGGTCCCCGGCCCGCAGCTTGGACCCCAACTCGCCAATAAAGAGATCTAAAGGTTTAGTCAAAAATGAGATCATCCTACGCAAAAGCTATCCAGAAGGGCCTTTTTGGGCGGTATCGCCGCCTTCGAATAATGCCAGACTAAGCCTCAATTAATTAACAACGTGGGACGTAGGCCATAGAATCTTACGTCCCACGTGCCCCGTTTTATCACCTCAACCCTTCCTTCAACAGTTGTCGCCTGCCCTATTTTGTGCTAATCTATCGGCTTGCCGTTGCAGGCACAACACGGAAGGAAGGAAAGCATGCCATTTGCACAACGCCGACCGCTGCCCCAGCCGGAGCCGGCGCAGGCGCTATTTGCCGGGCGAGAGCGGGAACTAGGGCTATACCGGCTCCATTTTCATCGACCAGCCGATCACCCCGAAGTCCGGTTGATCACCATGGTCTCGGGCCCCGGCGGCGTGGGCAAAACGCGGCTGCTGGACGAGTTGGAAGGATACCAGCCGCTCAGCACTATCTACAGTCGCCTCAACAACACCGCTCAGTTTGGCTTCGAGGCGACCAGCCTGCTTTGGGCCATCGCCGATGGTCTGCACCGCGCCGGCGAGTCGATCCCAACCCCCACCTTCGACCGTCTTTACCAACGCCGGTACGAGCTGCTGGAGCGGGCCCTGACCCGCCGGATCGATCACAAAACCCTGATCAGCCAGTTCTACCGGGTCGCTCTCCTCGGGCTTGAGGGGCCGGCCGGGGTCCCAAAGCTCAACCAATTTACCGACCTGCGTTGGCCGGAGCGTGATCTAAACCTAGTCTTTGGCGATCCGATCGGGCTGTTAACCGAGGCTCTGGTCGAAGATTTGAATCAGGCGGTCCTGGCCGGGGCTGAACCCGCTCCGCTCGATGAGGCCCGAGCAACGGCTTTGGCTCCAGCCACCGGCAAAATCGTCCTCATCTTCGACGATTTCGATTTACTCCATCCTGCCGCCCGAACCTGGCTCTTGACCCATCTACTCGATCAGACCCGGCCTCGCATTAATTGTGATCTCCGCCTCATTATCGCCGGCCGCGCCAATCTGCTGGCCACCGACGAACGCTGGCTCAATGCCTGGGCCGACGTAATTTTGCCCCTTCCTCTCCAACCGTTTGACACCTTTGAGTTGGCGGACTTCATCTGTAAAAACTCCAGCCTGACCGGAGCCACGGCAGTTCAGCGGCTGGCTGAAGCGACCGGCTCCTTACCGCTGTGGCTTAACCTCTGGCGGCTGGCCGGCGCCCCCGCCGACCTTGATCCCGACGCCGATTTGGTCCAGCTTTTACCCGCCGAACAGCGCGGCTGGCTTGAAGCCGCGGCGACGCTGGGCACCTTTGACCAGAGCTACTTAGCCAAGCTGATCGGGCCCGATCAAGCACGCACCGCTTTCGATTGGCTCACCGCCCAGCCCGCTCTGGTCCGGACCGAAGACCGGTTGGGCCACTTTGAGCTCCACCCTAACTTGGTTGAAACGCTACAACCACATCTGGAAGGTTTAGACAAAAGTGAACTTGTTCACTACCTGGATGACAAAATCGCGGCGCTGCGAGCCGACCTTTTACCGCCGGCCGCCGCCGGTCTCTCCACTCGCCTGGCCGATTTACAAATCCCTAAGAGTCTGGAACACTTCAATTTACCTACAGCCCCCACCACCTTTACACCTCGTTTGCAAGTCAGATTTCGGGCCGCCGCCTTGAAACGGCTTCAACACGCGCCGGACACCGAGGCGTTCAAGAGCATGTTCCTAACGGCCCTGGACGAGTTTCCAGCGCTGATGTTTGACCTCTTGGACTTGGCTACCCGCTCAGCTAAACGCCCGAAAGTCAAGGCCAACGCCTCGCTTGTTCATCTCTCCAACCTTTTGACTTTTCAAACGGTTGCTTCCGCCTGGCTGACCGACTCGCTGCCAACCGCCCGCTCGGCCCTTGAAACCTTGGCCCAGGCCGGCGATCGGGCAGCCACGGCCTTTGCCTGGCTCGGCCATCTCGATCAAATGGCCGGTCGATCCAAAGCGGCCATTGAACAGTTCAGTCAGGGTCTGAGACTCGACAGCGACGCCGCGCCGCTCTACGCCGGCCGCGGGCTGGCCTACCTCGCTCAGACTCAGTCCGCAGCCGCCATCGAGGATCTGGACCAGGCTATCGCCCGGCTGCCGGATAACGCTGCCCTGCGCCACGCCCGGGGTCGCGCTTACGCCGGGTCCGGCCACGACCGGCGCGCGATCGAGGAGTTTAGCGCCGCCTACCGGCTGGATTCCGACAACCCGACCATCCTGCTGGACCGCGGCATGGCTTTCGCTCGTCTGGGTAACTACCAGGTCGCCGTCGATGACTATACGGCCGTGCTTTATCTCAGCCCAACCGAGGCCGAACCTTTCTACCAGCGCGGTCTGGCTTATGCCGCCCAGCGGCAGTTCGAGCCGGCTATTGAAGATTTCAACCAGGCGATCAGTCGCCGGCCGGCCCACGACTCGGCTTATCACCAGCGCGGCCTGGCCTATGCGGCCCTCGGCCAGTTCGAGCCAGCCATTGCAGATTTTAGTATCGTCCTGGAGAGCAATCCGCTGGCGGCCGGCGTCTACCGCGAGCGGGGCCTGGCCTACCGGCAGTTGGGGCAGTTGGCCGAGGCGATCGAGGATTGGGAGCAGGCCATCCGGCTCGATCCCGACGACCGCCAGACCGCGCTTAATCTGGGTCTGGCCGCCATGCAGCGCCAAGATGCGGATACCGCCGTGCGCTACTTGAACCGGGTGCTGGACGAAGGCGTCACCGCTCCCCCCCTGCTCGAGCCGGAGCTGGCCGAGGCTTATTTTCAGCGCGGCCTGGCCCACACCGTCCGCTTCGACTACGACCGGGCTATCGCCGACTTTGATCGGGCCATTGCCCGCCGCGGTGACGACTCCAACCTGTACAAACATCGCGGCGCCGCTTACGCCTATCAGGCCCATTTCGAGCAGGCCATCGCCGATTACGATCAGGCTTTGCGCCTCAATCCGGCCGATGCGGTGGCCTATTTCCATCGCGGCGCGGCTTACACCCGTCAGGAAAAGTTCCGGCCCGCCATCGACAATTACGATCAAGCCATTAAGCTAACGGAGCGAGACGACCTCGAGCCGGAGCCGGTTACCGGTGAATTAGACTTAGGACCAGAGCTCATCGACCGGGCTGATCTGGCTCCCCAAGACCAACCCCACATTGAAATCGTAACCCCAGGCCGGTCCCTCGAGCGAGAGTCTCAACTTGCTTCGCTCACCTCGCGGCCCGATCTAGAGATTATTCTCGATCCGGCCGGTGCCGGCCAGGCTCGCCTGGTTGAGCCGCGGCTAACCGCCGAGGGGGAGCTCGAGTTGGTGCTCGATGCGCCGGCCGGCTTCAGGGGGGACGAGACCCAGGTGGTCGAGCCCCGCCCCACCGCCGCCGGTGAGCTGGAAATTGTCCTCGATCTCGATGAGACAGCCGGCCGGTCAACCACCGTCCCCGCCTCGTTGCCTGCCGCCGCGCCCGCCCCGGAGCCGGTGGTTGAGCTGCCCAAAGGTGAACTCATTCCCCTCAGTGTTGAAGAGCTGAGCAACGCCTACACCGAGCGCGGCTATGCCCACGCCCGCCTCAACAATATTTCTCAAGCCGTGGCCGATTTTGGTCAGGCCTTGCTCTATAACGAAAGCAATCCGCTGGCCTATAAATACCGGGGGCAGGCCTATCTGGGCCAGGGTGAAGCCGGTATGGCCAGCTATGATTTCGAGCGGGCCCTGGCGCTCGATGGGCAGGATATCGAGGCTCTCCTGGGCCGGGGCGAGGCTTATGCCGCCCAGCGCAACACCGCCGGCGCCCTGGCCGATTTTGAACAAGCGCTGGACCTGGCCCCCGACAGCGAGTTACCCCTCTTGTATCGCGGCAGCTTGGTGCTCGACTACAGTCTAGCCGGGACGCCGGCGCAGAGTGCGCGCCAAGCCATCGCTGATTTTGACCGGGCCCTGACCCTTAACCCGCAAAGCGGGCCGGTTTTGCTCCGGCGAGGTACCGCCTATAGCCTTCTCCACGAGGATGACCGGGCCCTGGCCGATTTGAGCCAGGCCCTGGAGCTGCCTCTGGCCGAAGCCGAACAGATCGAGGCCTGGCTGGAACGGGGCCGTATTTACCGCCACCGGGCTGAACCCCTGGCCGCCATTCGCGACTTTAACCAGGTTCTGGTGCTCCAGCCGGACCACGCTTTGGCTCTGGTTGAACGAGGGCGGGTGCGCTTTGATCAGGCCGATGACGAGCGCGCCGCTGAAGATTTCAACCAGGCCATCAAGCTCGATCCCAACCTGGCCGCGGCTTACTTCTATCGCGGCTTGACCTTTATCCGGCAAGCCAACCCAACCCAGGCCATCGATGATTTTAACCACGCGATCCGGCTCGATCCCCAGCAGGCCGGCTACTACATCGAGCGGGGCACCGCCCTGGCCGGCCAGCAGCGCTATGAGGAGGCCATCGCGGACTTTGACGCCGCGCTGGAACTCGAGCCGGACAATGCTCCACTCTTGAACCAACGCGGCCTGGCCTACGCCGCCGAACGAGATTACGAGGCGGCCCTGACCAATTTTGACCAGGCCATCGAGCTTGAGCCTGATCGCCCGGCTTACTACTTCAACCGGGCCAATGCCTTGGCCGATCAACCGGAGCCGGACTATGCCGCCGCCGTGGTTGATTACAGCCAGGCCATCCAGCTCGAGGCCGGCCAGCCCGGCTACTTCGTGCGGCGCGGTCAAGCCTATGCCGCCCTGGCCGAGACGGCCGCCGCCATTGCTGATTTTAGCACGGCGCTGGAGCTTGACGATCAGGCGGCCCCGGCCTTTAAATTCCGCGGCTTGGCCTACGTTCAACAGCAAGAGCCGGCCAAAGCGATGGATGATTTTCAGCGCGCCATCCGGCTCGACCCCGATGATCCGGCCGTCTACTATGAGCGCGGCTTGCTTTACCAGCACCTGGGTGAACCCAACAAAGCGATGTACGATTTCAACCGAGCCCTCGGCCTTGACCCAAACCAGCCGGAGTACTATCGGCGGCGCGGCGAAGCTTACGCTCAAGTAGGTAACTTTGGCCAGGCCCTCAACGACTTCAGCCAAAGCCTGGCCCTTGATCCGGCCAACAGCGCCACCTATCTCAGCCGGGCTCAGGCCCACAGCGCTCAACAAAACTATCCGCAAGCTCTGGCCGATCTGGATGAAGCGCTCCGCCTCAGCCCCGACAGCATCCCGGCATACCTGGAGCGCGGACAGGCTTACCTGGCAGTGGGCCAGATCGAGCGCTGTCTTGAGGATTGCAATCGCGCTTTGGAGATCGACTCAACCAACGCCCAGGCCTTGACCTTGCGCGGCGATGCCCAGACGCACCAGGCGCATTATGAGCTGGCCATCATCGATTACAGCCAGGCCCTTCAGCTCCAACCGGGCTATGTCGCGGCCTATCTGCGGCGCGGCGTGGCCCGCTACTACCAAACCCAGTACGACCGGGCCATCGAGGACTTTAATCGAGCAGGGGATCTGCTGGCCGGCCAGAATGGCCAGATCGATGATGAACAGATGCTGCTCTACAAATACCGGGGCCTGGCCTATATGCGGCAGGGCCATCACCGGCAGGCCGCCGCCGATTTTGACCGGGCGGCCCTCCTCGTGGGGCAGCACGGAGCCGGAGCGCTCGATCCGCAGGCCGGCGAAATTTTTACCCAGCGCGGGCTGCTGCGGCTGGCCGAGGATGTCTCCGGCGCCCAGGCCGATTTTGACCAGGCCCTACAGCTTAACCCCAACGATCAGCAGGCTCTCTTCCAGCGTGGTCTGATCTACCTTAACCAGGATAATCTGCCCCAGGCCATCACCGATTTTGACCGGGTGATCGCCCTGACTCCTGAAGCACCGGAGGCTTTCTACTACCGCGGGTTGGCCTATGCTCAACAGGGTGATCCCGGCCAGGCCTTGGAGAACTTCAACCAGGCTCTTTTGCTTCACCCCCAGCAAGTCGAAGTGGTTTATCAAAAAGGAGTCGCCTTTCTGGCTCTGGCTCGCCCGGTAGAGGCGATCGAGTCGTTTAACCTGACCCTGCGGCTCGATCCTAACCACGCGGCGGCCTATGTCCAGCGCGGTAAAGCGTTCTTTGAGCAGGCTGACTACGCTCAGGCCCTGCAAGACTTTGATCAGGCGCTGGCGCTCCAACCGAACCCCGAAGCGCGCGAGCAGGCGCTCTATTACCGGGGCTTGATCTACACCCAGCGCAGCGAGTATGCTTCGGCCATCGAGGATCTCAGCCAGGCGCTGGCGCTTGAGCCGGACAACGTTGCCCTCCTGACCGAGCGCGGCCGGGCCTACGCCGGCGTGGGCGACTATGCTCGGGCCATCGCCGACTTTGACCAGGCCCTGAAGCAAGATCCCCGCTCGCTCGAGACGCTGATCCAACGCGGTCTGGTCTATGGCCGGCGCGGTGACTACGCTCAGGCCATCGCCGACTATAACGAAGCACTGCCCCTGGTCCCGGCGGATGATCTAGCTTTGCTAACCCGGCTGCATCGCTATCGAGGCCTGGCCCGCTTGCGGGTAGAGAATTACGAGCACGCCATCAAGGATTTCAACCAGGTGCTTGAGCAAAACCCGGAAGACGCCTTTACCCTGGCTCAGCGGGGTCAGGCACACTACCGGCTCCAGCAGTACGGGCTGGCCCTGGAGGATTTCAACGCGGCCCTGCGGCTCGACTCCAAGCAAGCCGAGGCCTTGCACTATCGCGGCCGCCTTCTTCTTGATCGCGGCGATCTGGCCCGGGCCCTGACCGACTTTAACCAGACCCTGCGCCTCCGGCCGCAAGATGCCGAAACGCTGTTCAACCGGGGCCAGGTTTTGCTGCGGCAAGGGGACTATGCCCGAGCGGCCGCGGACTTCACCCGCTCGATCCAGCTTACGCCCGGCCAGTGGGCGGCCTACTACCAACGCGGTCTGACCTGGTTTTATCAAGGCGAGCTGGCTCAGGCCGGAGAAGATCTGAATCACGCGGCTGAGCTCAATTCAGAGGAGGCCGAGATCTTTCACTTTTTGGGTCTGGTTTACGCTCAGCAAGGGCAGTATCTCGATGCCTTGGAGAACTACAATGTGGCCTTGGAGTTGGATCCGGACAACCTCGACACGCGCCTGTATCGCGGTCTGGCTCTGTCCGCGCTCCACCGCGATAAAGAAGCCCTGGTCGATCTGTCCTGGGTGTTGGACCAGCAACCTGACCACGCCCTGGCCTACAGCTATCGCGGCCGGGTTTACGCCGCGCAAGAGCAGCACAACAAAGCCATCGAGGACTTCAGCCAGGCTCTGCAACGCCAACCCGAGGAGGCCGGTTTCTACCACCAGCGCGGGACCGTCTATCTGCGCCAGGGCAACCTACCCGCGGCCCTGGAGGATTTCGAGCAGGCCATTGGCTTGAACCCGAACGATCCGGCCATCTACACCAATCGCGGCAACGCCTACTTCAAACAGGGCGACTATACCCAGGCCATTATGAGTTATGATCAGGCCCTCCGGCTCGACAGCAGCGCCGCGATGACCTTCAAAAATCGGGGGATGGCTTATATCAAACTCGAACTGCACCGCCAGGCGATCGATGATTTTAGCCGGGCGCTCCGGCTCGATCCGGGTGATGTGGGGGCTTACACGGCGCGGGGCGAGGCCTATGACGCGGTGGGCGATCACCGGCAGGCCATCGCCGACTACGATCAGGCGCTGACTCTCCAGCCCGACAGTCTCATCACCCTGCATAATCGGGCTCTGGCCCATTATGACCTGGGTGACTTCGAGCCCGCCCTGGCCGACCTCAACAAGCTGATCAGTCTTGACCCGCATGATCCGGCGGCCTATCTTAACCGGGGCCTGACTTACTACAACCAGCGCAACTACTCCCAGGCCATGCGCGACTTTGATCGGGTCATCCAGCTCAACCCGGATGATGCCGAGGCCGTCTATCACAAAGCCTGCGTCCTGGCCCTCCTGAACAATGACGATGCCAGCGTCAACTGGCTGACTCAAGCCATCGAACTGGACGAGTCAAAGCGGGCCGCGGCTCAGAACAACCCGGATTTTGAGCACTTGTGGTATAAGCCGGCGTTTCGGAGATTATTTGGCTATCAGTAAGCGATAGCGCGTTGATACCAATTGAACAACCATGAAGGGCATGAAGGACATGAAGGAAAAACAGAAAAAACCTTCATGTCCTTCATGCCCTTCATGGTATATTTCCCCCTGTCACCCCATTACCGAGGCGACCCCGTTGCTATTAGCTCCATTTCCATTCGTCTGACCGTGGCCATTGCCATTCACCCGGCTGTGACCGTTACGGACCATGACCACCTCAAAGCCCCATTGTTCCAACTCGGGGTTGAGCTTGTAGTCGTACTCAACGGCAAGCAGGTGGACGGCAGCCGCCTGGAGATGGTTGAGCATCCGGTTGACCAGAGCCTCGCCGGTGACCAGGCAGACTTCCCGTTGGTTTTTGCCGGCGTCGCGGGCCGACAGGTTACCGGCCAGCCCATCCCGCACCCGCCTGACCTCGGCCAGATCGGGCAGACTGAAACGCTCAGACTCGGGCCGGCTCTCTTCGTGGGCCACATAGCTGGACAGTAGAGCCAACCGCTTCTTGCGGGATTTGGGTCTGACAATGTGACCTGTCGCCTGCCGCACTTCAAACCCCCAGGCTTGAGCTTGCTCCGGCGCCGCTTTGAACAGGTACTGCATCGTATTCCAGAGGTGATTAACCAGGACTTCCGCCTCCCGTTCCAGGCGTTTGACTGCCTCGGAGGCTGCCGTGCGCTGCAACTCGCCGCTGTCCCGCTTTCGATAACAAAGATCGACTTCATCGAGTAGCGCCGCCAACCGATCGCTCACCGGAGTCCGCTGCTCTTCCGGGCGACCCCACTCATAGGCAACGAACTTGCGGGCCAAATTGATGATCTCTTGTCGCTGCTGGACCCGGGGCAAACGCAAGTTATAACCACTGCTTGCATCGATTCGGAATTGATACATTAATGATGACTCCTTTTTAATAAATTAAGGTAGGAATTAGACTGAACGCTTGAAGGCGTCGTTGAACATGAACTTGGGGTCCACTATAGCACAGGCCAGCGTTGAATTCTATGCTGGAAAGATGCGAGTTGTGTTAGAGTTGTGTTAAGGTTGGAGTGAATTAATCTCTTTAATTGTAACTCTTGGCTAATTTAGCGGAAATGCGGTCAAGCTCGTAGCATGTAAGCCAAAATTTGAGTGACCATGCCTGGCATCGATTTTGAGGGAAGGCTATTTTGGTGGCTAAGGCCTGGAGCCGATTTCGATCGGGGTCTAGCTTGACGGCTAAGGCTTGGCGTCGTTTTCGATCAAGGCTTAGTTTGACGGCTAAGGCCTGGAGCCGATTTCAAGCGGGGTCTAGCTTGACGGTTAAGGTCTGGAGTCGATTTTGGGCGAGGCCTAGCTTGACGGCTAAGGCTTGGAGTCGTTTTCGATCAGTGTCTAGCTTGACGGCTAAGACCTGGAGTCGATTTTAGTGGAGGCTCAGCTTGACGGCTAAGGCCTGGAGTCGATTTCAAGCGGTATCTAGCTTGACGGCTAAGACCTGGAGTCGATTTTAGTGGAGGCTTAGCTTGACGGCTAAGGCCTGGAGTCGATTTTGCTCAAAGGCTATTTTGAACGACTGAGGTTAAGCTTCATTGGGGTTGAGGCTTAGCGCCAGCCAAATTGGTTCAATCTTAAAGCAGATTGGTTCAATCTTTAAGATTGAACCAATCTAAACTCTAAATGTGCCCGTTAGGGTCGGGCTGTGGTAAGATAGAGGGATGAATACCTTAAAGACAATCTCTCACCGCAACCTTTTTGTCCGCAACTTTTTCACCAACTTTACTGAAATAGGGGCTATTTTGCCCAGTTCACGCTATCTGGGTCAGGCCGGCGCGGCCTACCTGGCCCGCAAACAAGGCCCGGTAGCCGTGCTGGAGGTCGGCGCCGGCACCGGCTCCTTTACCCGAGAAATCTTACCCCATCTCACCGGCGGCGACTCGCTGAGCATGGTGGAGATCAACACCGGCCTGATCGCTGCCCTCAAGCACCGCTTTAAGCACGACCCCGCCTTTCAGACGCCGTCCGGCGTGACCCTCAACTTCATCAACGCCGATGTCCGGACTCTCGGTCCCCCGACCTATGATTACATTATTTTCAGCCTGCCCCTGACCAATTTCCCGCCCCGGCTGGTCAAGGAGATCCTCAGCCTGATGATCGACCGGCTCAAACCCGGCGGTGTCTTCAGCTACGTCAAGTACGCCTTCATCTGGCGCTTTAAGTATCAGTTTGGAGATTGGAGCGTCAAGAACGAGATGGTCGCCAACCAGATTATCATCGAGGATTTCGCCGCCCGTTACCAGATCGACCAGCGGTTGGTTTGGCCCAATGTCCCACCGACCTGGGTTTATTATTGGCAACGGGTGTAGGGAGAAGAAGGGCGACAGTCCCTGGCGGAACAGCCCCGATCGTGAAATTAACCCGGTGTAGGGGCGTAAAATTTTACGCCCCTACTGGGTGAAATTCTCTGAGGAGTTAGAGCGTCTCGAGTGGGACAACACCGAGAATGAAAATGGAGTGCAGAGCTTGCTCTGCTAGCAAACCAAGGTTTGCACTCCTATTTTCAGAGAAGGAAATCACGCCTGGCTTCAGCGACTAGCACCGTCCGTACAGGCAGGTCAAATCGGCCAGACGCTCATAGACCGAGTGGTTAAGCGCCTCGGTCTGGATGCGCCAGGCCCAGTTGCCGCCGAGCACCGAAGGGGTGTTCATGCGGGCCTCGGTGCCCAGATCAAGAATATCCTGCATGGGGAAGATCGCATATTGGGCCACGGAAGCCAAAGCCAAGCGGATAAAGCTCCAGACAATATCGTCGTCCGAGCGACCCAGATAGCGCTGAACGGCGATGTGCTCGCCCTCGGAGCGGGTCTCGTACCAGCCGCGAGTGGTATCGTTGTCGTGGGTGCCGGTGTAGACCAGACTGTTGCGGCGATGGTTGTGCGGCAGATAGCTATTGTTGGCATTGAGGCCGCCTGACTCTTGGGCGTCAAAGGCAAACTGCAAAATGTTCATACCGGGAAAGTTGAAACGATCGCGCAGGGCATTGACTTCGGGGGTGATGATGCCCAAATCCTCAGCCAAAATGGGCAGCGTGCCCAGCGTCTCTTTGACCGCTTCAAACAGTTCGACGCCCGGCGCTTTAACCCACTGGCCGTTGACGGCGGTCTCTTCACTAGCCGGAATTTCCCAATAAGCTTCAAAGCCGCGGAAGTGATCGATCCGGATGATATCGACCAGGTTGAGCGTGGCCCGGATACGGTCGATCCACCAGCGAAAGCCGTTCTTCTGCATCACGTCCCAGCGATAAAGGGGATTCCCCCACAACTGACCGGTCGCGCTAAAGTAATCGGGCGGGACACCGGCCACCACTGTCGGGTGGCCCTGTTCATCCAGATAGAACAACTCGGCATTAGCCCAAACATCGACGCTGTCGGGGGCGACAAAGATAGGAATATCGCCGATGATCTTGATCCCGTGCTCGTTGGCGTAGCGGCGCAATTGGCCCCACTGTTGGAAGAAGTAAAACTGAAGCACCTTCTGGATGGCAATCGCCGTTTTGCGCCGCTTGCGCCACTTCTCCATCGCTTCAGGTTGGCGCAAAGCAATATCTTTCTTCCAGTAGTTGCTCCACATCGCCCCAAAGACGTTGTTCTTTTTGGCCCGCTCATCATATTCTTCCTTGACCGCCATAAACAGAGCGAAATCATCCAACCAGTGGGCTTGCTCGGCGCAGAACGCCTCGAACTCAGCCTGGCGCGGATCTTTTTTCCGTTTCAAAAAGGCCTCGGCTGCCTTCTCCAGAAGCGGCACCTTCCAGTAAATGACCCAGCCATAGTCTACTTTATCGACCGGAAAGGCCGGCACGTCGGCAAGATCCTCGGGGGTCAGATCACCCGCCTCAACCAGCCGGTTGAGATTAATTAAAAGCGGGTTGCCGGCAAAGGTTGAGAACGAGGCGTAAGGCGAGTCCCCGTAACCGGTGGGGCCCAGGGGCAACACCTGCCACAATTTCTGCCGGGCACTGGCCAGAAAATCGATAAAGTGATAAGCCGACTCCCCCAAGTCGCCAATGCCGTGAGGACCGGGCAACGAAGTGGGGTGAAACAGAATACCGCTAGCACGAGTGTAGCTCATAAGGTTATCTCCATTATGGGAATTAAAACCAAGCCTGAATTATACTAGAGTCCACCAGGTCACGCTAAGAGCCGCAGAGACAAAACAAGAGGACCTGGAGGGAAAATTCCAGGCCCTCTTAGCCTTTTGTCGTGGCCTAGCAGTGGCTAAGTTGAGCCATTAGCGGACGTTGTAGTACGCCTTAAACCCGGGGTAGACCGCGGCAGCCCCCAACTCTTCTTCGATGCGGAGCAGTTGGTTGTACTTGGCTACTCGATCCGATCGGGCCGGGGCGCCGGTCTTAATCTGGCCGGCGTTCATGGCCACGGCCAGGTCGGCGATGGTCACATCCTCGGTTTCGCCGGAGCGGTGAGAGATGACGGCGGTCATATTGGCCTTCTTGGCCATCTCGATGGCAGCGATGGTCTCGCTGAGGGAGCCGATCTGGTTAAGTTTGATCAGAATGCTGTTGGCCGCGCCCAGCTCGATGGCTTTTTCCAGACGGGTGACATTGGTGACCAGCAGGTCATCGCCCACCAACTGCACCCGATCACCGATGGCCTGGTTCAGCGCGACCCAACCATCCCAGTCGTCTTCCGCCAGCCCGTCTTCAATAGAAATAATCGGATAGTTATTGACCCAACTTTCCCACAGCTTGACCATATCGTCACTGGACAGGGTCTTGCCTTCGATGCGCAGACGATAGTTGCCGTCGTCCCACAGTTCGGAAGTGGCCGGATCAAGCGCGATCAGAATTTGCTCGCCAGCAGTGTAGCCGGCCTTATTGATCGCTTCCATGATGACATCCAGGGCTTCATTGTTGCCGCCTTTTAGAGCTGGAGCAAAACCGCCCTCGTCACCGGTATTGGTGTTGTAGCCTTTTTCTTTCAGCACGCCTTTAAGACCGTGGTAGATTTCAGTACACCAGCGCAGCCCTTCGCGGAAGCTTTCGGCGCCGGCCGGCATGACCATAAACTCTTGAAAGTCGGTGGTTTGCCAGCCGGTGTGGGCCCCGCCGTTGAGGATGTTCATCATCGGGACCGGCAGAGTCTTGGCGCTAACGCCACCCAGGTAGCGATAGAGCGGCTGGCCGGTGCTCTCGGCGCCGGCTTTGGCCAGAGCCAGACTAACCGCCAGAATAGCGTTGGCCCCCAACTTACTCTTGTTGTGCGTGCCATCCAGCTCCAACATCAAGCCATCAAGACGCTCCTGGTCAAGACCGTCTTCGCCGATCAGTTCCGGCGCGATTGTTTCATTGATATTGGCTACCGCCTGCTCAACGCCTTTACCCAGGTAACGGCCTTTGTCGCCGTCCCGCAGTTCCAAAGCCTCGTGGATACCGGTCGATGCCCCGGAGGGGACTGCTGCTCGGCCGATCGAACCGTCTTCCAAATAAACTTCCGCCTCAACCGTGGGGTTGCCACGAGAATCCAAGATCTCTCGTCCTAAGACTTCTGCAATGTAACTCATCAAAGACCTCCTAAGTTTTAAAGTATTTTCTGTATTTCAAAAAAAGAGGGGGTGAGTCGAACCGGACGCTGAGCTGAAAACTAAGGCTTAACTCCGGCTCGACTCACCCCCTGTGTGATAGACACTTAGGCTGCTGGCGCAGCACCTTTAGCATTGCGCCTTAAGTATAATCCAAGTGTGTTTTCTGACCAAATTGTATCCCCCGCATCCTGCTTACGCTCACTTAATGTAAACTGTCTTGATATTCACAAACTCTTTAATTCCATAGTGAGACAGCTCGCGCCCGTAGCCGCTTTCCTTGATCCCACCAAACGGCAAGCGCGGGTCAGACTTGACCAGGCTGTTGACAAAGCAGCAGCCGGCATCAATGGCTTCCGCGGCCAGGCGCTCGCCGCGCGCCAGATCTTGGGTAAAAATCGCGGCGCCCAGACCGAAGACGGTGTCATTGGCCACCCGCACCGCTTCGGCTTCATCCCGGACCGGAATAATAGCAGCGACCGGTCCGAATAGTTCTTCTTCGTAAGCGGGACTGCCCGGGCGGACATTGGTCAAAACTGTGGGCGGATAGAAAGCGCCGGGACCGGGCGGGATGTCGCCGCCCAACAGGCACGTTGATCCAAGCTTGAGACTGCGCTTGACCTGGTCGTGTAGGTCATCGCGCAAATCGCGCCGGGCTTGTGGACCAACCTCCGTTTCATCGGCCAGCGGATCGCCCATCTTGGCCTGACGCATACGTTCGACAAAGCGGGTTTCAAAGTCAGCCCGCAGCGCCTCGACAACGATGAAACGCTTAGCAGCGATACAGCTCTGACCCGAGTTGATCAGACGGCTGTTGACACAGGTTTCCACGGCCAGATCCAGATCGGCATCTTCTAGAATGAGGTAAGGATCACTGCCCCCCAGTTCCAACACCGTCTTTTTCAGCAGCGATCCGGCCTTTTGAGCCACGGCTTGACCGGCGGGCGTGCTGCCGGTCAAGGTCACCGCTTTGACTAAAGGATTTTCGATAATGGCCTCCACCTGCTTGCTGCCAACCAACAAGCTGCGGAAGACGTTCTGGGGAAAACCGGCCTGTTGAAAGACAACTTCGATGGCCAGGGCACAGCCCGGTACGTTGGAGGCATGCTTCAACACCCCCACGTTGCCGGCCATCAGCGCCGGCGCGGCAAAGCGGAACACCTGCCAGAAGGGAAAGTTCCAGGGCATCACCGCCAAGACAACGCCGATAGGCTGAAAGGTAACAAAGCTTTTGGTGGCATCGGTTTCGACCGGTTCCGGCCGGAGAAAACTTTCGGCGTTATCAGCATAGTAGTCACAGACCCAGGCACACTTGTCCACTTCAGCCTGGCCCGCTTTGACCGGTTTGCCCATTTCCAGGCTCATCAGTTCGCCAAAGGCACGGGCGTTGTCTCGCAGGGCCGCGGCGGCTTTCTTCATCAACTGGCGGCGCAGGGCGAAGTCAGTCTTTCGCCACTCGAGAAAAGCCTCATGGGCGGCGGCGATAGCGCTTTCCACCTCCGCCGGGGACATTTCTTGATACGTTTTGATGGTTTCGCCGGTAGCCGGATTAATCGATTCGATCATCATTGATTTCCTTTCATACTGGATAGCCAACACTGTGCTTATAGCGACAAGCAGATGTTTTGTCAAAAAGCCCGGCGATGATTGAGATCGGCTCAGGTTCAGACCGACGATAGATTTGACTAATTGGACCGAGTTGGCAACAATAGCCGGCAGGTTCAAGACGAATCAAGCAGGAGGTTGATCAATATGGCCGAGGAGAAGGCCACTCGGGCTCACGTTTTTATTTCAGGGCGGGTCCAAGGCGTAGGTTTTCGCTACAGCACCCGCTTGAAAGCTCAAGCCCTGGACTTGACCGGCTGGGTCAAGAATCTATGGGATGGCCGGGTTGAGGCGCTCTTTGAAGGACCCGAGCCGGCGGTCCGGCAAGCCGTAGCCTGGTGTCGGCACGGCGATCCACCAGCCCGCGTCGAGCAGATCGAGGTGACCTATGGCCCGGCCAGCGGCGAGTTCCATGACTTTCGGGTCAAGTCTTAAATCTATCCCACGGAGGTAAAGCAAGGCAGCTTATGAAGAAAACACGGACAGCGATTATCGGCTGTGGGGGGATGGCCCAGTATCATCTCAAAAATATCCTGAAACAACAAGACACCACGCAAATTGTAGCTCTGTGCGATCCCAATCCGGCCGCGCTCAGCATGACCACCGAGAAAATGATTCAGGCCAAGTGGCCAACACCGCCGACATTTATCGCGCTCGACACCATGCTAGCCCAACTGGGTCCGGAGATCGAAGCAGTTTATATTATCACGCCGCACGCGATGCACCACGACCAGGCCGTGGCCTGTCTGGAGGCCGGGATCGATGTCTTGTTAGAAAAACCGATGGCCATGAATACCAGCGAAGCCATCAGCTTGATCGACACGCGCGATCGCACCGGCCGGCTGTTGGTCATTGGCTTCCAAGGCAGCCTTTCACCGGAGATTAGAACGGCGGTGAAACTGCTGCGCTCCGGGGAACTGGGGGAGATCTTGAATATTAACGGCATGGTCTGGCAGGCCTGGAAAGAAATTACCCAGGGCACCTGGCGGCAACAGCCGGAACTCTCTGGCGGCGGCTTTATGTTTGATACCGGGGCGCACCTGCTCAACACCATCTCCGATCTGGCCGGCGAACCCTTTGTCGAGGTATCGGCCTGGTTCAATTCGCGGGGGGCGCCGGTCGATATCTTGGCCGCCGCTATTGGCCGGCTCGAGTCCGGCGCGTTCGTCACCTTTAATGCTTGCGGGGACACGATCGATATCTGTAGCTCCGACATTCGGGTCTTCTGCCGGGATGGGATTCTCCAGACCGGCATGTGGGGCGGTTATCTCAATCTCCAGCGCCGGGGCGAGCTTGAACTCAAACCGGTCGAGTGTCCCCTCTCTCTAGGCCCGTGGCAGCAGTTCTTGGCAGTGCGACGGGGCGAGATGGCTAATCCCAGCCCGCCGGAGATTGGTCTGCGCATGATTCGATTATGGGACGCCTTGCGAGCATCTGCCCAGCAGGGGGGTCGTCCCGTGGCTTGTCTCTAGTCGCTGCCCGTCTCGCTTGGTTTGATTAATTGGCCTATTCCGGCATTTGCGGGTAAATTTAGCGCGCGTGCCACCCCGGCGAGAGGAGAAACTATGCATTCACAACTGACTGAAAAAACGTTCCGCCAGTATGTTGAAGACATTGGGGATCAATATGGGGCTCTAACCGGGCCGGTGATCGCCGCGATGGCTGCCCACGCCACGGCCCTGGGCGAGGCCTGCCTGCAAATCAGTCTGGATAATCAAATTGATAAGCTCGATTGGCAAGACATCACCGCCCGCATCGGTCAGATGGCGCATCTTAAGTGCACCTTACTGGAGTGGTGCAATCAAGATCTTAGCTCCACTTTAACCCTCACTTATGACCAGCGTAGTTTGGAAGGGCAGCAAAAGCTCCTGGACTATGCGGCTGAAGTGGGGACGCTCACCACCCAAGCGGTCCAGGTTTTGAAAGATTTTAGACCGTTTATGCTTGAGCGCTTGCGGGACGATCTTGAGATCACGATCAATTTGCTGCTCCATACGGCTGAGGCGTCGGCGCAGCTATTAGCCAGCTACCTCAAACAGAGCCCTGCGGCCACTATCCGCCAAACTTACACCCCTATTCAGAGCCAACTGGAGCTACAAGTCAAGCAGTTACGGGAGCAGGCTGCGCCGCCGGCCTAACGATCGCGAGCAGTCGCTGTTCAGCTTACGCTTCGGGAGTTACCCAACCTCATGGTCGAAATCAAGGGAAATCTCCACCTGCACACGGTTGCTTCTGACGGAACAGGCACGCACGATGAAGTGGCTTTAGCCGCAGCCCGCGCCGACCTGGATTTCATCGTCTACACCGATCACAACGTCTGGGTTGATTGGATAGAAGGCTGGTACTATGACGCGGCCACCGATCGCCGCGTGCTTCGTCTGATGGGTCAGGAAGTGAACGACCCGGCTCTCGAACCGGAACGAAATCATCTGCTGTGTCATTTCGTCAAAAGTAATTTAGAGCACGTCGCCCACGCCCCGCAACAGTTAATCGACACGGTGCTGAACCGTGACGGCCTGGCCTTTCTGGCCCATCCCTTGGAGCGGCCCGGTTTTGGCGATGCGGCGCACATTTATCCCTGGACGGACTGGGACATCTCGGGCTTCACCGGCATCGAGCTGTGGAATGCCATGACCGATGTCAAGTGGCGCCTGCGCAACTTTTGGCCGCGAGGCCTGATCGGTGCCTTTGTACGAAACTGGGTCTTGAGCGCGCCCTTCCCCGAAGTCCTGGCCAAGTGGGACCAACTGCTGGCCACCGGTCAGCGGGTCGTGGCTATTGGCGGCTCTGATGCGCACGCCATGGCCTTTACCTGGCGCGGGATTACCCGGACCGTGTACCCTTATGAGTTTCTTTTTCAGGCCATTAACACTCACCTGCTCTTACCGGAACCTCTGGCGAATGATATTTTCCAGGCTCGCCGCCAAATTTACGAGGCCCTCAAGGCCGGTCACTGCTTTGTCGGCTACGGTGCCATCGGCTCACCGAGCGGCTTTCGCTTCACCGCCAGCAGCGGTGATGACCAAGCGTCCATGGGCGATGTCTTGCCGCTCAACGACCACGTCCACTTGCGGGTTAGCAGTCCCCAGCCGGCCTATCTCCGGCTGATCAAAGATGGTCGGCCGGTGCTGGAAAAACAAACGGCGACCCTGGAATGGGTCGCCGCTGAACCGGGCGTTTATCGGGTGGAGGCCTATCGCCGCTATTGGGGTGAACTGCGCGGCTGGGTCTTTACCAACCCGATTTACGTCACCACGATATTGACTAACCGGCCCGGCACGTAGATCACCTTTTTGGGCGGCTTGCCGTCCACATACTTCTCGACGCCTTCAGCGGCCAGGGCTTGGGCTTTGGCGCTCTCGGCGTCGATATCGGGCGGGACGTTAATTTTAGCCCGAGTCTTGCCGTTAATCTGCACCGCCAGCTCAATCGTGTCCTCTTTAGCCAGTTCCGGATCAAAGACAGGCCAGCTCTGCCGGTGGATACTGTACGGTCCCCCGGTCCGGGCCCACAACTCCTCGGCGATGTGAGGGGTGACCGGGGCCATTAGCAGCAGCATGGTTTCGATGGCCTCGGCCCAGGCGCTGCTGCCCACGACCGGAGTCTGGGCAACGTCTTGCAGGTTGTTGCGGAAGGACATTAAGGCGGCAATGTAGGTATTGAAGGCGAAGTTTTCCATATAGCGGCTGCAGGCCTCGATGGTCTGGTGAGTCTTGCGGCGCAAATCGCGCAGTTGAGTCTCGCTCGCCTCGCCCGCCACCGGGTTGGTGCCGGTCACCAGGCGCCAAACGTCCTCAATCCAGCCGCGCGGACCCTTGACCCCCCGACTGTTCCAAGGCCCACCTTTTTGCCAGTCAAAGGCAAACATCAAGGTCGCCCGGACGGTGTCGGCGCCGTATTGCTCAACCAGCTCATCGGGATTGACCACGTTGCCTTTGCTCTTGGACATGCGCTGGATCTCCAGGTGATGCTTCAACTGGTTGACCGTGTTCTGGCCGGGAATCTCCGGAATGTCGATCACGGCCTCGGGCAGGACCTCGACCACAGTCGTCTGGCCGGCGCTGCCCACGTGCAAGATGTTTTCGGTGCGACGCATGAGTTCGCCGGCAACGCCCTCAAAGCCGGCCGGCACGTCCCCGGGCTCCCCCACCTTGAGCGAGTCGGCAAACAGCTTTTTGCCTTCCCAACGGCCGGTGGCCAGAACAAAATCACCCTCGCGCTCTTCGCCCAAAATCTGGCCCTGGTTGCGCAGCAGCAGCATCGGCTCGCCCCAGGTCAGCGGCTCCGGGTCACGGCCGTGCTCTTTCATCTTTTCCATCGCCGCATCGAACATACCTCGATCGCGCATGGCCTTGGCAAACCAGCGGGCGTAGAGCAGATGCATGGTAGCGTGCTCGGCCCCACCGGTGTAGACATCGACCGGCAGCCAATAAGCCGCCTCCTCCGGATCAAACGGTCCCTCGGCGTAGTGAGGACTCAGATAGCGGTACCAATACCAAGAGGAACACATAAAGGTGTCCATCGTATCGGTCTCGCGCCGAGCCGGCGTCCCGTCCGGGGCGGTGGTGTGCAGGAAGCTCTCTTCATAGGTCAGCGGGCTGCGGCCGGTCGGCATAAACTCGACATCGTTGGGCAGCAAGACGGGTAACTGCTCGTCCGGCACCGCTTCCATCGTGCCATCCTGCTTGTAGATAATCGGAATCGGGGAGCCCCAGTAACGCTGGCGGCTGATCAGCCAGTCGCGCAGGCGGTAGTTGATCGCTTCGCTACCGGCGTTGTGATCTTCCAGCCATTTGATTGCGGCCTCGATCGAGGGGTTCTTGCGGCCCTTCTCGGTGTTGACCGGCGTCCCGTCGATGGGACCGCTGTTGATCATCCGGCCGGGGCCAACATAGGCTTCGGTCATAGCCACGGCGGTCAGCGGTTCGGCCAGATCTGCCGGCTGGATGACGGGCATGATCTCCAGGCCGAACTTGCGGGCAAACTCAAAGTCGCGCTGATCGTGCGCGGGCACAGCCATAATGGCGCCGGTGCCGTAGGTGATCAAGACGTAGTCGGCAATCCAGATGGGAACGCGGGTCTGGTTGACCGGGTTGATCGCATAGCCGCCGGTGAAGACGCCGGTCTTCTCCCGCACCTCGGAGGAGCGCTCAATCTCGGTCAGGCTGGCGGCTGCGGCGACGTAAGCGTCCACCGCCGCTTTTTGGGCCGGCGTGGTGACCTTCCCGACCAGCGGGTGCTCGGGCGACAAGACCATAAAGGTGGCGCCCCACAGGGTGTCAGGCCGGGTGGTGTAGATCTCCAGCGGGTCACTCTGCTCGGTGTGGAAGGTAACGCGGGCCCCTTCGCTGCGGCCGATCCAGTTGGTCTCCATGATCTTGACCGGCTCTGGCCAGTCGATTTTGCTAAAGTCCAGCATCTCGTCGGCATAGGCGGTGTAGCGGAAGAACCACTGGGTCATCATCTTCTGGATGACCGGCTGACCGGTGCGCTCGTCCTTGCCGTCGATGACCTGCTCGTTGGCCAGCACCGTCTGCAGGGTCGGCGACCAGTTGACCAGGGCCTCGCCGCGATAGGCCAGGCCGTGCTCATAGAACTGCTTAAAGAACCACTCGCTCCATTTGTAGTAGTCCGGATCGCAACTGACGGCTTCCCGCTCCCAGTCGAACATGGCCCCCATACTGCGCAGTTGCCGGCGCATGCGCTCGATGTTGGCGTAAGTCCACTTGGCCGGGTGAATGTTGCGTTGGACGGCGGCGTTTTCGGCGGGCAGGCCAAAGGCATCAAAGCCCATCGGGAACAAAACATTGTAGCCCTTCATGCGCATATAACGGGCCCGGGCATCGGAGGGGGCCATAGCGAACCAGTGGCCCATGTGCAGGTCACCGCTGGGATAGGGCAGCATGGTTAAGGCATAGTGCTTGGGTTTGCTCCAGTCGACCGTGGCCCGGTACAGGCCATCGGCTTCCCACTTTTCTTGCCACTTCTGCTCGATTGATTTTGGATCATATTTTTCGGACATAATTATGACTCCGGTTGCATCCATATGGTTGACAGCCCACAATAAAAAAGCCGGTCTTCCCGACCGGCTTTTGGCAACAGCAAAAACTTCTGTCAATCCCCCCAGCGGGGGAGCAGTCGGGAGCTCTTTTTGGGGCTGCTAAGGTTCTCGGTTACATCAGGCAAGACCAACGGCTGACCCACGGTTAGTGGGAAGCGGATGGTTAAATCTTGATACAGTTTAATGCGATCAATTTTTGGATCAGGCACGTTAATCCCTCCGATTTTACAACGTTACGCCTAGCACGCAAAAACAGTAGATTAGGCGAAATTATAGCACAGCATGAGCTCGATGTCGATAGGAGATTCACGATCGCTCTCGCCCCAGACGAATACCCTCAAAAGCCGGGAGATTCCCCTGAATGCGCTCCTCCAAGACGACAAAATTGATATACAGTTCGACGTAGGCGTTGATTAAACGCTGGATTTCCGCCCGCGCCACCGCATCGATCTGGTTCAGACTGCGGACATCAATCAAGCAAGGTTCGGTCCGCTGGGTTACAAACGGCAGCGTCAGCTTGGAAGCGACCACCAACGTGACCACTCGCAGATACCAGTGCAGGAAGCGGACAATTTCCGACCAGGTGGCTTTGATATTGAGGGGGACATCGAATATTTCCAAGGCCTGGCGATCCAAGGCGAGCGCGTAGGCCCGAGTCAGGTCAAGCTCGATGTCGAGCAGCCGGCTGAGGTTAAGGCCCTTGATCAACTGGCGACTCCGAGCCAGATCGCGCGTACTGTTCCGATCAAATGAGGCGGCCAGGTCTTGGCTACGCTCGTAGCCCAGCGATAGGGCCCGGACCAAGACCAGGTTACGAGCGGTAGTCTGATCCGCCGCCGGCACCCGGCTAAAATCAAAGGCACACTTCAAATCAAAGACTCGGGCCAAGCCCAGCTTCCGGGCCAGGGCCACTTTCTGACCTAAGACTTGGAGGATTTCCCGGGTGAACGAGAGATCCCGATCCGGTTGTAAAGCCCGAGTCAAAACCGAAAGAATGCGGGTTGAGGAGTCCTCGTCTTGGCGGTTAGAGTCTAGCCGGTAGGCCAAGTCAACCTGGCCGTCATTGGTGACCACCCAATAATTGAGCGGACTCAGACTGGTCCGCTCTGCACTCACTTCGGCTAAAGGGAGCCGGTAACGCCAGTAGCCGCCTTCTCGTTCGGTCAGCCACTCACAAAAGGCCAGGGCATCAGAGGGTCGCCCCCGGGTGACCGGCTGGCGCCCTTGTCCGGCCGGGAATCTCATACTTAACCAAGGCTCCGGCGGGCGATAGCCCCCGCCGCTCCGCTGGTGGTCTAAAAAAAGTTGGTACTCGGCATTGCTTACCAGCGAGTCGCTCAGGAAGACATGCTCATTGAGGGCGTGCATCTCGCGCAGGCGGTTGGCCAAGAGCAGCTCAGCCGCCTGCCGGCTCCGCGTCTGGTCTTCGTCCTCAAGGGCCTGATCCAGAACCGAATCGATTTGAAGCCGGACCTCAGGTTTGACGGCAGCGGTTTCGGCAAGTCCGGCCAAGGCCAGCCGGATCAGGGGCAGAGGCGGTTTATCAACGGCTAAACAGGCAGCCAGCGTTGAACCGGCCTCAGCTTGAATCGCATAAAAGCGAAGCGTTTCATACCACCAGGGTTCCGTGACCCGGGTGTGCAAAGCCTCGGCCCGATGCTCTTCCCGGATGGACGTTGCCGCGAGGTACTGCTGCAGCGAGAGGTGGGCAAAGCCATAACGCCCCTCCCCAAACTGATACATCAAGCCCGGACTGGCTTGCATAAATTTCAAAAAACTAAGCCTGGCCGCGACTCGATCATTGGCGTTGAGATCTCGGCCCACCATTTCCCACGCTTCATTCAACGCCACCGTAGTTCGCTCGCGGACGGTCAGTTCGTAAGCGAGACGGCGGAGCAACTGCTGCCGCCGAGATCGATCTAAGTAAGAGCCAAGCTCCAGGTTAGGCTGAGGCTGCGTAAGGACGAGCTGACAATAGGCCTCATAGAGATCGATCCGCTGCCGGGGCAAAGTAGGGCGGAAGGGATAAAGCGCCACCAGCATGGTGAGGTGCAAAGGGTTCTGGGCCAGCTTGAAGAGGGTCGACGGGGGCTCTAACTGCTGCAATAGATCATCCGTTTCAGCACCGGTCAGCCCATTAACCTCGCCCCAGCGACGAACACACTGGGTAATTTGAGTGTAGCTCAGGGGTTGAATTTTCAGGGTCAAGCGCTCGATGGAAGAGCCGGGCATATTCTCTAACGAGCGGGTGGCCAACACATAGCGATTGCCCAAGCCGGCGGCCAGTTGATGCTCTAGCCAGGCCGCGACTTGCCGGCGCGGCTGATCGCCGGCAATTTCATCAAGCCCGTCCAACAAAATGAGGCAGCGTCCATGCTCAACTTGCTCGGCCAGCCAGAGGCCGGTATCAGAGGCTAAGTCATCAAAGAGAGCCAACCGTAGCGCCTGAGCCAAAAGGAGCTCCGGCTCGGATAGGATTACCCCAAGGTGACGGGATAGGTTAAGGAAAATAGGGTATAAGCGGGCTGGCGGGCGATAACCGGCACCAAATTTCTTGGGAGAAGCCAGCCTCAAAGCGAGGGATTTAAGGAGCGTGGTTTTGCCACAGCCAGGCGGACCGGTGATGATCAAGCAGGGTGAATGAGCGTGAGCGGTATCGAGATGGGACCAGATATTAGGCATTTGGCCAAACAAAGTTGGCAATGAACCGTAGCCGTTCAGAGAAGGAGGACGGGGCTTCACGTCCAGATCAGGCTGGACAAACACCTGCTCAAGAGCAACGTGATGCAAGCCTTGAGGGCCTACCCCTCTAAGGCGGAGAAAGCGATGCTCTTGGATAATGTGCCGAAGATAAACCTGGCGGTGCCTGGCTAATAGGTCGCCCGCTCGGTCTCGCAACTGATTTACGCTGCGTCGGACCCACGCGTCTTTCATGTTTCAGGCGCTTACAATAAGATAGATTTTTAATAGGCACCGACTTCTCTCTCTATATATTTTTTATAATACCATGCGGCTGACTCCTTGCCTATAGGAAAACGGTCAAGGGCTTAGGGCTCATCCGCCGGCGCGGCTTCTTCGACCGGCTTGCCCTCTTTATCAACCACTACCACCGGCCCGATCTCCTCCAGTTGAGGCTTGACCACTTCGGCATTGCCGACGACGACGATGATGGGCGAGTCGCTGTCGATATACTCGGCGGCGACTTGCTGAGCCTCGGCGGCGGTCACGGCTTCGAGCGTTTGAAGATAGTCGTTGAGCTCTTCAATCGGCACTCCGGTCAGCCGGCGGTTGCTGAGTTGAGCGGCAAAGTCGGCCGGGTCTTCAATCCGCAGGGCAAAGCTGCCGATCAGGAGGCCCTTGGCGTCAGTCAGCTCTTGTTCGGAGATGGGCTCGGTCCGGATCTGCTCCAGCTCGCTCAGCACTTCTTGGACCGCGTCACCGGCGTGGTCTTGATCAACATCGGTGACCACCCGAAAAGTACTGGTGTCGTTGGGCCGGCCAAAGCGGCTGTAGACGCCGTAGGTGTAGCCTTTGTCCTCCCGCAGGTTGCTAAACAGTCGGGATGAAGCGCCGCCGCCCAAGACCGAGTTCACGACTTCCAAGGCGTAGCGCTCCGGATTGCGAGCGTTGATGGCCCGGTTACCGATCTGAATAGTGGCCTGCTCGGACTCAGGCCGGTCCACCAAGTAGATAACCGACGTATTGCCGACATTGACCTCAGGATAGTCCAAATAATCCGGCACGTCGCCCGGCTGCCAGTCGCCAAAGATCCGTTCAACTTCGGCCTGAGCCTCGGCCCGAGTTATATCGCCGACCACAACCAGCAGGGCATTGTTGGGCTTGTAGTAGGTCTCGTAAAACTGAACGATGTCGGCCTGAGTCAAAGCTTCAACCGACTCCGGGGTGGTATAGCGCCCGTAAGGATGATCAACATAGGCGATGCGGCCAAATTGGCGGTTGGCCAGGGTATCGGGATCGACTTCATCTTGTTCCAGGAAGGTGAGAGTTTGGTCGCGAATGACTTCTAGCTCCGCCTCCGGAAAGGTCGACTCGAGAGTCAACTCTTGCAGCAGGTCAAAAGCCAGATCGGTGGCGGTGGTAGGCGCGTTGACCGAGAGGGTAGTCCACTCCAGCCCGGCACTGGAACTGACCGAACCGCCCACAGCTTCGATCGTCTCGGCAATCTCGGCGGCCGTGCGACTTTCGGTGCCTTTGGTTAACAAATCGGCCATGAAGTCGACCAGCCCCTGCTTATCCTGCGCCGGCACCGCCGTCCCGCCCCCGACGTACAGTTGCAGCGTCACTTTGGGGACCTCGTCTTGGTGAACGAAGATAACCTCGAGGCCATTGTCGAGACTGAAGGTCTCAAACGGTGGAAACTCGCTGTCGCCCACCGGCAGGGCAGCGGGCACATCGGTGCGGTTGACGACGCCTTCCGGCAGTTGGGCCAACGCTTCATCGCTGAGCTCGAGATCGACAATGGCGGCCGGCGGGACCGGCAGCACATCGCCCTCAACCGGCTCGACCAAGGCGCCGGGGTCTTCGGCTTCAACCGCCTCCCCTTCCGGCAGCGTAATGATGATATTGTGCGGCCGGTTCTGTAGATAGGTTTCGGCCACGCGCTCGATATCCTCAACCGTCACAGCCTCATACTGCTCCAGCTCATCGAGAATGGCCTGAGGATCGCCAAAGTTGAGGACCGCGTCCTGGATCCACTCGGCGGTGCTGCGGACGGAGTCCCGGTAAGACGTGATCGCGCCGATGAGGATCTTGGTCTTAACCCGGTCCAGTTCAGCTTGCGTCACGCCCTCTTCGATCACTTTATCAAACTCTGTCCGGATGAGCTGCTCGACCGTCTCGACCGAGTCGCCGCCGTTGGGGAAACCGCCGGCATAAAGAATGCTGCCGGCCTTAAAATCGATCAGGTTGGTGAAGGCCGAAGCCGCCTCTCCCTGCCGCACGATGTTTTGCTCAAAGCGGCTGCTATCGCCGCTACCCAAAATATCCATCAGCAAATCGAGGGCGTAGAAATCGGGTGTGCCCCGCTGGGGGCCGACCACGGTGGTGACGTAGCGCGGCAGTTGAACCTGGGAATCGATCAAGGTCTCTTCATAACCAATCGCGTAACCAGCCTCGGTGCGCAGCGTGGGAAACTCTTCCGGCAGGGGATAGACGGCCGTAATCGGCGCAACCGGTTCACCGGCCGGGATATCGCCGAAGTAAGCCTGGACCAGCTTCTGGGTCTGGGCAAAGTCGATATCGCCGACGATGACCAGGCTGGCGTTGTTGGGTTTGTAATACTCATCGTGGAAGGCCTGGAGTTCGTCCAGATTAGCCGCCATAAGGTCATCCGGGTTGCCGATGACGGGCCGTTCGTAAGGAGGGTAGCCCTGGAAAGGCAATGTCAACAGCCGTCGGCCGGAGAGACCGTAGGGGCTATTGAGCACGTTCTGGTTGTACTCCTCGATTACGACCTCACGCTGCGTTTCAAAGGCCTCTTGCGAGACATCGAGCGAGGCCATCCGGTCGCTCTCCATCCAGAGGACACGCGGCAGCTCGTTGGCCGGAGCGACTTCCCAGTAAACTGTTTTGTCGATGGCCGTATAGGCGTTGTTATCCGCGCCAATCTGCTCCAGCAGGGCAAAGTATTCATCGTTGCCGATATTAGCCGACCCTTCGAACATCATGTGCTCGAACATGTGGGCAAAACCGGAACGGCCGGCCGGGTCGTTTGCGCCGCCAACGCGATAGGTGACGTTGACGGCCACCACCGGCGCGGAGTTATCCTTGGCCAGGATGACGCGCAGGCCGTTGGGCAGATAATAGCTGACCATATCAAGCGTATAATCTTCAAAATTAATTTCAGTGGTGGAGTCCGGCAGCGTAGTAGCCGACTCAGAGGTTGGCTCAGCGGTCGGTTCTTGGGCCAGCAGGGTTTGGGGCAGCCCCAGGCTCAACCCCAGCAATAGACATAGCCATAGCCAGGCTTTTGGTCGCTTCAAAATCTTCTACCTCCCTCATTAGGTCTGTTAGGTGATGGTAGACGACAAAGATTAAGGCAGAGTGAATTCAGATCATTACCAGACCGTTAGCGTTTAGGAGCCTCAAGCCCCCGGCTGTCCGGCGTGGATTTGGCCGGCAGCGGCGGGCGGTTAGCTCCAAACAAGGGAGCCGGGCTGCTACCGGGTTGCAACAGATGAGGCGTGATCTGCAGTTCAAGTGGACAGTGGGCGCCGATCAACTCCAGCAAGGTAAGCAGCGATGAAGCGGAGGCCTGCGGCACATATTTTAGGGTCAACCGCATCGTATTGATCAACTGCTCCAGGGTCACGGAGCCAAAGCCACCATTTGTGCGCAGTAGTTCCAAAAACTTGTTAAGGGTCTGCTCGTCGGCTTGGGGGATGTGGCGGATAGCAAAGCTAACCAACGCGGAAATATACTGTTTGTCGATTTTTGGAGAGCTGTGATTGTTCATTGATGCCTCTGCAAATAAACGTTTTTGGAGTGCGGATTGAAATCCGCACTCCAACCTTTTATACAAGTCGTCGCCACCCAGACGATTTAACGGTCTAGATAATCGTAGTGGCGTCAGGCGGGAGCGTGCCCGCATCGAGGCCAAATGACAAGCCTACCATTTGCAACGTATCCTTAAGACCCAAGTAGTAGGGCTCAAGTTGCCGGTGCTGCTCGGCTGTCCCGAGCGGCGCCATGAGCAGGATCAGCCAGGCCACTTGCAAATTGCGCTTGATATCCGATAAAGTCCAGGTTTTCAGGCGTAGTTCGCCGGTTTGAAACGGGTTGGCTTGACTGGAGTTTAGATCGATCCCAAAGCGTTGCGCCAGATACTTGATCGCCACCTGGCTGCCGGAGCGGTACAGCGTCAAGCGCTGGTCATCGTCTTGCACCAAGTCCACGGGGGCTCGAGCATTTACCCCGGCTTGTACGGCTAACAGGTGATTTTTTATGCTGCCTATTTGCCAAACCTTCACGGGCATAGAGTCACCTCCTTTCACGAACTGTGACCGTTTTGGTAACGAGCCTGGCTGGTCTCCAGCCAGGGCCAGACCTTGAGATGTTCAGCGGTGCCCATCATCAGCGCCGTTTGGCCCGACCGGTCTTTCAGGCTGTTGGCAAAGATGACCTGATTGAGCAGTTGAACCAGTTCCGGCACCGGGTAACTGCGAAGCACTTCCAAGATGGCCTCATCATGCTTAACATCCAGCATGGTGTGCTTGAACTTTTCCGGAGCACAAACTTCCTTGATCAAAATCCCTCCCTCTTTAAGCGGCGCCAACCCTAAATTCCGCATCATCGAGGTCAGGTAGCCGGTTAAGCTGTGCTCGATACCGGTCAACACCTGAGTGGCTGCCAACGTCTGGGCCTCGTGCCGGGCGACCAAGCGTCGCAACCCTTGATTGGCGTATTCTCTGACAATTATCTCAAGCAGATTGCTGCGTGCTTGCACTAACTGGGCTGCGGCACTCTTCAACGCTAAATCCGGCTTGAAGGTGAAGAGAACCGTCAACTCCAGGGAGAAGGGAATGTTGTCCTGAGTTATGACCTCGTAAAAGTGAAAATTACCCACGTAGATACTGGTCTTGACCGGCGGCAGCGCCCGATCCAGGATGGGCACAATCCAGCAGAAACCCGGCCCCTTGACCCGATGATAACGCCCCAATCTGAAGATTGGGGTGACCCGGTTATCAGGGGTGAAGTAGAGCCCAACCCAGCTACCTAAGAACGCGAGAACTCTCTTTATCATGCTAACCTCCTTACCGAACGAGACTAACCACCTCTTGAAAGCCTGTCTTTATTCTAACTCGAAAGCCACCCCGGATAGCTGTTAAGTGACCAACAAATATTGAGAGACGGGGCCTTAATTGGCCACAACAGCAAACGAAAACAGGCCAAAGTCTGACAAAAGGCTGACCACGAGGTCAAGGGGCGACCAGAATCGGGCAGAATCAAAAAGAGCGCTTGCTTGAAGCGCTCTTTTTGAGAAGGTTACTGCCACCGTCCGGGGAGCCGTCACTGGCCGACTTTAGCGTCGCAGGTCCAGCTTGTAACCCCGGCCTCGCACGGTGGCAATGTATCTTGGCCGCCGAGGGTCGGGCTCGATTTTCCGGCGGAGGCGGGTCATGGTGGTGTTGATCGCATCTTCGGTTTCGAGCCCGTAATCGGTGCGGTAAAGCTCTTGGCTGATCTCCTGGCGCGTGCACAGGCGATTGGCGTGGCGATAGAGCACCAGCAGTAGATCATATTCACCCGGGGCCAGCTCAACCCTCTGGCTTTCGACCCAGACCTCCGAATTGTCTTCGTCAATCCAGAGGCTCTTAAGGGCTTCTTCCGGTAAATCGGGTTCAATGTTTTTAGCCAGATTTTGGTAGAGCATGACGACCGACAGCAAGCTGTGAAAGTAACAGAGCAGCCAGCGCTGCGGATACTGGATGGCCGGGTCATATTGAGTGAGTTGGTGCAAGGCATACCACCAAAGTCCCTCGCGGTAAGGCTCAAACTCAGGGCCGACTACCCGAGCCGCGCAGTGTCTAAGGTGATTAATGGCCTCGATGGCTTTCTGGATCTCAGGGTTTAGACCGGCAGAGTCAACCTTTTGATCCAGGCGCGACACTGAGAGGAGGCGCTCCTCCATCTCATGCCGAGCCGGGATACCAGGGTCGCTGAGAAGCTCAAATTTAATCACCGACTCGAGTTTCACAAAATCATAAACCAGCGGGCCGCGGGTTACCCGGCTGTAGTCGATGAGCCAGGGATAAGCCTGGCGATCAACGAGAATGCCATCAGCGTTGAGTTGGCAGTAAACAGTGCCACCCAAAACAGGCCCATCCGAAAATTGCATGTTGGCTATCCGGCCAACGGGATTGAAATAGGTGACGGAGGAGTGATCGACTCGATGAAAGATCAGTTGGGTGGGCGTGTACGTGACCTCAGCAAAGCCGGCCGCCAGCGCTTTCTGGCACAGATTTTGAACACGGAGACCAAAGCGTTCTGGGTCAAGCGTATCACCCGCCAACTGTAGCCATTCCTGAAGATAGTCTGCTAGCCGCTTCTGCGTGTCTCTGAACCGGTTTCGAGTATGCCAGGGCGCCAGGCAGGCAGAGAATAGATAGGTTAGCAGGCGAGTGACCTGCTCCTTTGAATTGTCTTGATAAAACCGGCCCAAGGGAGTCATCTCTTCCGGGTTGCCCCCGGTTAAGGTGTAGGCGACAGCGCCAAAGTGGATCGTTTCGGTCTGTTTGGCTTTGATGGTGGGCCGGCCGCTAGAGACTGGGGGGACCAGATGGGTATAGTTGGCGGCTTCCTTGTGAACGGCCTGCCGCAAACCACACTTGACCAGATAGTGACTCTCGGCCCCATCCGGAGAAAAAACAAAAACAAGGAGCGTCGTCCTCTGCTCCTGGCGCGCCACCAAGCGGCTGAGCGTCACCTGACGAGCCCCGTAAAAGAGGCGGCGGAACAGATCCTCCAGTTCATTACTGCGATCGATGACACTGTCGCTATCCAGCTCTGGCTCGATGAGGTTAACCAGATAAAAGAGCGGGAGTCCTTCATGCACCTCGATCTGGGTTTGGCCATTGATGCGCAGGTAATCGCGATAGACTCTCTCGATTGCTTCGGTGATCGCTTCCACGCCCTCACGTTTGTCCAGGAAGTCCACGGCGGGGGGGAGCCCTTCCAACATAGGGCCAAGCGCTTCTCTGACATACTCATAGCTGGGATATCGGGTGAGAATAATTTTGGGGACCGAACGGTACTGGGCGGCTTTGGCTAGATTTAGCCCGCTGGTGTCGCGAGGATCGTTATCATCCCGGAGCCGGAGATCGATAATGGCCACATGAATCCAGTTTCGTTGCAGGATTCTTTCCCCTTCTTCGGCGGATGAAGCCTGAAAAACGGTCAGGCCGGATCTTTCCAGCAACTCACTTCTGGTCTCTAGAAAATCCACATCATTGTCTACCAGAAGTATCCTCTTTTGCATATGTAACCTTCTTTAAGGGTGGCTGCTGACTGTTAGTCAGGACGATACAGGAGGGCCCGTCTGACGGCGGTCAACAAAGCATGCGGACCTTCCTGCTTGCTCACAAAATCGACAGCGGGCGGCAACGTGTCAAATGATTGGCGTAACGATTGTCTCACTGCCTCTACGGTTGGGAAGCGAGTCATTATAATTTTTGGAACAGAAGGCGTTGTATTTTTCGCCAAGCTCAGCCCACTCAGATCCTTCTCATCATCGTCATTGAGGAGACGCAGGTCTAGCACGGCGATATCCACCTGCCGGGCGTTAATCAGGCGTTCCGCCTCCACGGGGTCTTCAGTCAGTCTGGTCTGACAGCCGTTCCGTTCGAGAAATTCACTTCTCGTATGGAGAAACTCCAGGTCATTATCAACCAACAGGACTTTAACTTTGGCTAGGGGAATAGATGGGGAGGCCAAGTGAGGCTCGACGGCTTGGTTAGCATCGATGCCGGCCGCTGAAGTTTTAGGCGGAGGCTTTAAGGACTGGGCAAATCGTTCAAATTGAATCGGGTTCTTTTTTGTGATTAACCGGAGAAGATGCTCGAATTCAGCGTGCCTATCGCAGTACTCAACCAAAAGTTGAATTTTTTGTGGCAAGCTCATTCCGGTCGACAGGCGGTCATACACTGGTCGAAAGTGATCGAAACAGAAAATCCTAAAATCTTCGTCGCTTAGTACGGCTTGTAGCAATTGGCGAATTGCGGTCGTATCATAGCTCATGGCTCATTACTCGCTGTTCGAGGCTTAGCGCCAATCTGGCCTGGTGTCCCGCTAAAGCGGTCTTGCCGAATAGAAGCGTTATGGCGGAACACCAGGGATCGGCTTGCTAATCCGCTGTCCATCAAAATCGGTTGCTAAAGTACAGGGAGTGCATTACTAACCGGAGCCGGCCATTTAAAGACCTTTAAGATTGTTAGTAGATGATAGTTCAAGATGATGATATTGACGAATTGAAGCATGTTACAAGAGCTATCAAGACCTTACATCTGTCGCAACCCCATCATTTTTAAGGTCTCAAGTAGCCGTTTCTTGTCCATTGATTTCCAAATATAGTCAGTTGCACCTGCTCGGAAAGCTTCTCGGGCTTTTTCCCAAGCGGGCGAAGCGGTAGCGACCACGATCCGGACTTTGACATCTTGAGATCGAATAGTCTTAATCAAATCCGGCATGTTCTCCACCACAGTCGCATCGATCACGATAATATCATAGGCCTTTTCTCGGATTCGAGCGGTTGTGCCGGACTCACCGGTTACCTCAAGACAACCCAACTTGAGCGAAACCTGTTCGAGGACATCTTGCCAGGGGTCATGCCGAGCCTCACCAATCAGCAAAATCTGATATACCCTGGTCATCACTACTCCTCCATCCCTAGCAACTCCTTTATCACAATAGTCATAAGTTAAGCCCACTGTCATAGGGGTTGGCGGCAATGGCCGGCAAAATCTAACCTCACCTAAGGGAGCGACTTTTAACTGAGAATATAACATTTGTATCGGGGACATCATCAAAATCTCCTCCTTGATTGTTCATCCTGAGCAGGGCGATGGCCGCTCGATGGGCATCTCCACGACCATGCTGGTCCCATGGGGGCCTGAGGCCCCAATTCGAAGCTCACCCCCGTAGGTTTCAGCAATCGTTAGAGCCATTAACAAGCCCATTCCCATGCCCTTTTCACCGCTAGCTTTCTCGATAGGGAGTTTCAAGAGGTATTGCTGGATGCGCTGGGGAATGCCTGAGCCAACATCGGTGAAGACAATTTTAACCCGATCGCCCAGCGCGGTTGTCGAGATAGTCAGCAAGGGCCGGTCCATCGTTTTCATGCTGTCGATCGCATTGTCGATCAAAACATCGAAGATATGCTGCAACCACTCGGGGCTGGCGCGGACGGTGGTCGCTTCGTCTAGAGTTAAATCAAGCTGCACTTGAGTCAGGGCGTAGGGTTCATTTTCCCATAATTGCTTGACCCGTTCTCGGATCAGGTTATTGAGATAAACGGAGCTAACACCCTCTTCGTCTGACAAGGGCGGGGTGATAGGCTTATCAAAGATGCGATGGGCCAACTGGCGAATCTTCTCCACCCGCCTTTCGATCCGGCCGAGATTGTGGCGAGCCAGGTCGCTTTGAAGTAGTTCAGCTTCTTCTTGAATGGTCAAGGCATGGCCATCAATCGCGTGGCGCCAGACGCTACTGACCATGCCCATCCAAGCCAGGGCCGTCCGGGCCCCGACCAGACCTTTGGTCCGTTTGAGTTCTTCAAACTGGAGGGCCCGATCGATGGCGACGGTGGCCTGACCGGCCAGCGCCACCAAGAGATCGACCTGCCGCTCAGAAAAATGGCATACCTGCCGGCTACAGACATAGAGCACGCCCAAAGCCTCACCGCGATTAAGGAGCGGCACTCCGACCACGGCTCGCACTCCCTCAGCCATCAGGAGGGCGGTAGTCTGCCCGGCTGCGTCAAGATCCGAAATGACGATCGGTTCCTGAGAGTTAAGTGTTTTATGAGTAAAACCATTTTGCTGGACCTGACCGTAGCACGGCTCTAACTGCGCCTCTTCGAACTTAAAGCAGTGAGCCAATTTCTTAGTCCCACTCTCGATCAGGAGCACAAAACCCTGTTGAGTACCGGTCAAATCGATCGCTTCTTGGAGGACAAGTTCCAAAATTGCGTTTAAGGCGGAGGTACCGGCCAGCGAGACCGCTACCTGTTTGAGCATGTTCGACTCGCTTAAACGCTCTTTGGCTTGTTTAAAGAGGCCGGCGTTTTCAATAACCAGGGCGGCTTGCGTGGCCAGAGCTTCAAGGGCACGCAGATCCTCTTGACCAAATGCGTTTTCGCTGGAATGCTCAACGTTGATGACCCCAATCACGTTTTGGCCCAGTTTAACCGGCACCGCGAGTTCTGAGCGAGTAGCAGCGTGGGTCTTGAGATAATCGGGATGAGTCAAGACATCATTGACCAAGATCGACTCCCCGGTTAAGGCCACGCGGCCCATAATCCCGATCCGGCCCTCAACGCCGTGGGTCAAGTCGATTTCGCTGCCACTGGCGTACTGCACCAGGGACTCCTGGTCCGGCGGATAAACGGCTATGACCCGGGTTTTGTTGTGTTCAACAAACCGGATACAGGCAAAACTAATTTGGGTGCCTCGATGCCGGGTGATGGTCCAGGCCTGTTCGGCAATGCGCTTCAGAATTTCGTCCAGTTCTAAGGACATGGTCAGGACGCGCCCGGCGGTGTAAAGCGCCTCCAGCACCCGGACCCGCTTCTGAAGCTGATCATACAGCCGCGCGTTCTGAATGGCGATGGCGGCTTGGGCGGCCAATGCCTCTAAAGCATAGCGATCGTCATCGCTAAAGGCATTGTATTCCGTGTGCTCCACATTGATGACACCGGTAACCTGATCGCCAAAGACAATGGGTACCGCCAACTCCGATCGCGTCCCAGGCGCAAAGGCGATATAATTGGGTTCCCGGGTAACATCGCCCACCAACTGCGAGCGGCGAAGACTGACGGCTTGGCCGCTAATCCCGGCCGGGTCTCCGGTCAAATCGATGGTGACAGGACTCAACCGGGTCAACTGTTCCGTGGGGAAGGCCGCCGTAAATTTTAGTTTGTCTTCCTCAACCAGGCCGATATGGCTAAATCGGGCGGCGCCGGTTACCTTGCAGGCCTGCGCGGCAATAGCGGTTAGAATCTCGTCTAAATCAAGAGACCTGGTGATCACGCGGGCCGCTTCATAGAGGGCCTGGCGCATCCCGGCTCGTTTTCGGATCCGCTCATAAAGTTGAGCATTGCGGATGGCCACGGCAGCCTGGTTGGCAAAGAGGCGGATATCATTTAACTCATCTTCGGTGAAACAGTGGCGGTGCCGGTAGTTGAAAAAGATCAGGCCCACCGCCCGCTCTCCAACCCGCAGAGACGAGACCACGCACGATTTTATGTCTTCTTCAAGGGCAAAACGCCGGTTGGCCAGAATGGGATCCGTCGAGATATCTTCAACCAGGTAGGGAAGCTCCTGATCTAGCCAGTCAAAGATGTAATGATGCTGCGGAAACTGGGCAAATAATCTGGTTTTCTCAGGGTAGTACAAGCCTGTGGTGATGGGTGGATAGCCCATTTTGGCCTGATCCTGGTCGTAGGTGTACAGAACGGTGGCATCGCAGCCAAGGACATGCCTGGTTCCTTCCACTAAAGACTCGAGCGTATTGTGCAGATTTTCCAGCACCATCGCGTTAGCGACCACATAGGCTGCATTCCGAGTCTTGGCGACCTGATCTAACAATCTGACTTTTTTCAGAGCCAGAGCGGCATGGTTGGCAAACGTTTGGGCCGTTTTCTGCTCTGCGCGGTTAAAGCTGCGAGGCCGCTCGTAGTTCACATAGAGCACCCCCAACTTCTCACTTTCCGCGGTCAGCGCAATCGCTTGAAAACTGGCGGTCTTCAACTCATTTAGGAGATTGCGGGTGGAGTCTCCTAAGAAATCGTACTTCGCCGTGTCCCTGACATCGGTGATGCCGACCCAACCGCGGTCCAAGACCGTGTAGACAGTTTGCCCCTGCCGCGGGGTAGCCTTGAGGTGCTTTGTCCACAAGCCGGTTGGAAAACCGGCCGCCACCGACTCTTCGATAATAAAGCGATCCCGGACAGAGTCGTATGACAGAATAGCGGCGGAATCGGCCTGGAGGACGGCGCAGGCGCTCCGCACAATCTGCTCAAGCATTTCCGGTAACTCGGCCACGCCGGAGAGGGCTTCCGCGGCCTGACGCAAACCCTCGAGTTCCTTGATGCGACGGGCACTGTCATAAGCGATCGCGGCCTGATTGACGTAAAGCTGGAGTGCTTCAATTTCATCCGGTGGAAAGTAGCGGGGCTGGCGATAGTTGATCCACATTACCCCAATCGGCTTGCCCTCTACGGATACCGGCAAGCCAACCGCGGCGCCAATCCCTCGAGTGAAGACTGTGGGGTTGACCTCGGCCCGCCGCTCGAAGGTGTTTTCAATGATTTCCGGCCGCCCCGTGGCCATCACCCCCATGGAGAGGCCGGCAGGCCGGATCACTTGCTCAGGATCAAGATCTTGATCAACCCCGCTGGCGACAAGATCCCGAAGATAGCCCAGATCGTCGATCAGGGCCATATTGGCCCCGCAGGCCCCCGGCGTTGTTTGCGCCTGGTTGACGATATCCCACAAGACCTGCTCCGGCGTTTGGAATGAAACCAAGGCGTTGCTGGCGGTAAAGCTGGCGCTGAGCCTTTCCCTGGCTTTGATGGTTTCTTCAAAAAGGCGGGTGTTATCCATCACCACCGCCGCGGTGTTGACAAAGGTCAACAGCGCTTCGATATCCTCGGCTGTGATCGGCGCGTGCGTAAACTTGTGGTCGGCCACTAACAAGCCAATGACCTGTTCCCGAGCGACCAGCGGCACCACCACCAGGGGCAAAGCCGGCTCAAAGGCCTGAACGAACGGTTCCGGCAGCCTGCTCAGATCTTGAGGCGTGACCAGACAAAATTTCTGCTCGGCCAGCACGCGGGAGAAGAGATCATCCGCGGGTTCGGCAATGGGCAGGTGAAGCTGGCAAATTCGCTGGTTGAGCGGCGTTGGCGCCAGGGCGCCTTGCTCCAAGTGCTCAAGGTAGCGCCTGAGATTGAACAAATCGTGCCGGTGATCTTGGGCCCAATCTCTCTTAGCCAGAGTCTTATTGAGGTGCCCAATTCCTATCCGGCCCACCAGATGCCGGCGCCTTTCGTCAACCAGGAAGAGAGCGGCTCGATTAAACCCTAAACCATAGCCGGCGGTAATCCCGGTCAGGACGACGTGCAGAATCTTATCCAGGTCTTTGGCCGCCTGAATATAGGTACTGATCTTGTGAAGCATCGCTAAACGGGTAAACGTTCGTTGTTCACGGCTGAGCAGCAGAGAGGTTTGGAGCGCTAAAGCAGCGTTAGCGGCGAAGCGTTGCAGCACATCCTGGTCCATCGCGCTGATAGGCCGGGTCTTCGTATCAGCTACAAAGAGGACGGCGCTAACTTCGCCATCGATGATCAGCGGCACCCCAACGGCAACTTCAAACTGATAGTCTTCAAAGAGAAGTTCCCGCCCAGACCAGTGCCGGTAATCTTGAACCACTTGCAACTGGGCCGTTCTCGCTACCCAACCAATAAGACCCTCTTCGTGCGTCAGGCGACTCTCATAGAGGTCTGGTGAGAGACCGTACTCGACATTAACCGCCAACTCTTGCAGTTGGGGCCGGTTGATAAACATTACCCCTTTGGTACAGGCAACCAGTTCGGCCGCCAGTCGAACCACCTGCTGCAGCAGTTTGAAAGTCTCTTTCTCAGCCAAGATATGGCGCGAAATCTCATCGAGCGTTACCAAGAGTTGTTTATCCCGCTTAGCCTCCGCAAACAGACGAGCATTGGAAATGGCGACCGAGACTTGCGCCGCCAGAATCTTGAACATTTCGATTTCATCGGCGGTAAACAGGCGTTGTTCGCCAATGGCGTCCAGACTAAAAGAGCCCAACATCTGACCCTTGAAAACCACCGGCGCAATCAGAATCGAGCGAACATCAAACTGCTCAAATATTTTGAGCACCGCGCCCAGTCCGGTCTCTACGGAGACGTCCGGAATAACCAAGGGTTGGCACAAGGCAATTAATCGCTCTTCAGCTTCGATACCTTTTATGGGAATGATCAGGTCTAGAGTGCCTAAATCCGGATACTCCGCGACAACGCGGCCAAACTCATAAGTGGACTCTTCAAAGAGAACCAGCCCACTATGCGAAACCCCGAACAGATCAACGGCAGCCCGGCAAACCTCGACGAGGACTTGATCCAGATCGAGCAGGGAGTTAATCGTGGCGGCGACTTCCTGAATGGCTTCCAGGTTACGCGCACGGCGCTCGGCGACCAAGGTGGCCTCTTTTTCTTTCTTTCGCAACTGCGCATTATGAATGGCCCCGGCCGCCTGAGAGGCAAATAGGGCCACCGGCTCCAACTCCGCTTCTAAGATAGGCCGCCGGCTAAATTTATTGTCTATCGAGAGCTTTCCGATGACCTCGCCTTCAAGGACCAGAGGCACGCAAGCCCACTCGGTCACAGCCTCTCGCTCTAAGGTGTGTTCGTGGGGCAGGATCGGCTCGTTTTCTCGTTGGAAGATTTGCGGTCGGGGATCTAGCAGCAGACTCTGCATCTGTTTATCGCCAGCCACGGCGCGTTGGTGACCGACAAATTTCGGTGACATGCCAACCTGAGCCTGACCGACCATCGTCTGGCGATCGTCGGTGAGCAGGTAGAGACAGACGCGATCAAACCCAATCGCTTGCACGCCGTGCAAAATGGTATGCAGCACCTCCACCTGGCTCTGACCACTGATCAGGGCCGTGCTCGACTGCATGAGCTGTTCCAAGATCTGTTTTTCTCGAACGATGCTTCTTAAGCGCCCAAACTCAGCCGCTGACTCAATGATGAACCCCAACTCATCCAGGTTAAACGGTTTGGAGAGGTAGCGGTAAGCCCCGGCTTGCAGCACATCACCCGACTTTAACCCCCAGCCGGTGAAGACAATAACTTCGATCTGATCGTAGCGGGCCTTGATTTCCTTCGTCAGCACAACGCCTAATGGCTCGGGTTCCTGGTCCGCGGTTGGCATTAAGAGATCATCGATCAGGACGACGTCATAGTTCCCCTGGGTCTCTGCCAGCAAAAGGAGGACAGCCTGGGCATTACCGGCGGTATCAATTTTGTAGCCATACGTGCGGCTTAGATATTTAGCCAAAGGTTCGCGAACACTGGCCTCGTCGTCAGCCAGAAGCAGCCTCAGCGCTTGTTGGGCCATTTTATGACTCCTCCACGAAAGCAAGCGGTAACTCCACCAGAAAGGTAGTTCCCAATGGTATCTTACTCTGCTCCACGGAGACCCGGCCGCCCAACGAGTGAATCAGGCTGCGGGTGATATATAAGCCTTGCCCAGTACCGCCCAGGCGAGTGGTGAAACCCAGGTCAAAGACCTTGGGCCACAGGCAGTGATGAATACCCCAACCGGTATCCGTAAAGCGGATCTTGAGCGGAAACGGACCTTGCTCTTCAGCCCGGTAGGACGTGGCCACACTTAGGACGTTAGAACCGGTCGGTTTTGACTCCATATTTTGAATAGCATTGAGCATGATGTTTAAAAACGCTTGCTGCAGGCCGATCGTGCTGCCGCTGGTGTCTGGCAAACTCGACTGCAGATCAGCCTGGAGTCTGACCTTCTTTTTGCGCAAAATAGGCAGCAGAGAGGAGGCCACCCGCTGAATAAGAGAGTTGACACAAATCCTTTGGTGTTCGTCAGCTTGCATCAACTGCTGGAAGATTTTGGTCGTGTTCTTTAGGCTGTCGAAGGTCTCCAAGACCTGACCGACCGACTGCTGAATGTTTTGAAAACTAACCGTTTCATCCACCGCACTTTCAAAGAGGCGACAGTCTAGCTGTAAGTTGCGCAACTGGAGTTCTAAGCCGGAGATGATATTTGAAACTTCATGACTAAACCCCCCAGCGAGCTGCCCGCTAAGCAGTTGCTTATTGAGCGAACGAAATCGCTCTTCCATCGCTTGCCGCTCAATGGCCACTTCAAGCAGGATCCCGACGGCCAAGGCATCGCGCAGGTGAAAGTGGTGAAACGCTTTGGGCCGGGAGTGGAATAGAAAAAGCCCGTGGTGAACCCCACCCCGGGCTTCTAAGGGCAGACCGATGCAGGACTCGAAAGCAATAAAATCTAACAGTTTTCGAAATCGCTGCCGGTTGCGCGCTTTGATTCGACTTTCCAAGAGCGTTTGCTTTTCTTCAATGACATCGCGCACCGGACTTTCGCGCAAGCCGTACAGGGCCTCCTCATTAAAGGAGTCTATCTCGCCAACCGCAGCGGAGATCGAGACGGCTCCGGAGATGGGATCGAGCCGAAAAATCAAACCGCATTCGGCCGAAGTATCGGCGACTAACTGAGCCAGACCGACTCGGAACTGCTCGGTCAGCGAGTTAGGCGTGCGCATGGTGATTGCCAACTGCCGAAAAACATCCGGGGCTTTCAGTTCGGCGCTGGTTGAGGACATTCGCCACCGCGGGAGAGTCTCACCCTGATTAATTCTGGTCAGCAGATGCTCGATCTCGTCGAGATCCAAGGGTTTAACTAAAGCCTCGATCACCCCGGCGTCCTCGATATCGCTGCTTCGCTCCGCCAGCCACTCGGCCGAACTCATCATGACCGCGTAGAAATTCGGGCTTATCTCCCGGGCCACACGGCAAAACTCTAACCCATCCATCCCCGGCAAATTAAGGTCGACAAAAATCACATCATAGGGCTGCTTAACCAGCAGCCCTGCCCCTTCCTCGGCATTCTTGGCTTGAGCCACGGTATAACCCTGGTGGCCCAACCATTCAAATAAGGGTTGCCGGACCTCATCAGCGTCATCCACCACCAGAATGTGGCCGACCCGCTTTAAATCGCGGGAGGCCGGATCGGCCGGCCCTGGCAATGAAGGTGGGGGCTCTGCCGGGATAGCGGCTTCTGCGTCTGCCACCGTTTTGGGATACAGCTCGAGCCCTTCCATCACCTCAGCGATGACGTCGAGCTGGCGCATTCGGGTCCGGATACTCAGGCGAAGGCGCTTCGTTGGGCAGTCCAACTGGGTAATGACAGCTTCAATGTGATCACCGATCCAGACCAGGTCCACCGGGTCTTCTACCCGCCAGACGGCCAATTCGGATAGCGGAATTAGCCCGTCAACGCCCGGCAGGGTTTCGACATAAGCCCCATAACCGGTCAGACTCTTGACCGTACCGGTCACCACGTCTCCCGGCCTAAATTGGCGACCAAACTCCAGCCACGGATCCGGCAGCGTCCGGCGATGGCTAAGTTCCAGACAGTGTTGGCCCTCAGCCAGCTTAATGACCTCGCCGGAAATTTGTTGACCCACCTGCCACAGCGTCCGGGGATCAAGATGTCCGGCCCAGCTCAATTCTCGCCGGCGAATATAGGCTCGGCTCTCGTCCGGCAAGACCACGAACACGCCGTACGGATAGAGTTTTTCAAGTTTACCGGTCACAACTTGGCCGATGGCATAGTCCGGCTTGTTAGATCCCATCGTTCATCCTGCCATTAATACTATTGCCTCACCAGACCTAGCATACCACAAGTCTGGCCGGATTATTCTGGCAGTTGGCTGGCAATTTTCTAACAGCGGCGCTCGGTGCCACCCTATTTTTGGGTTAGAAGGGGACAGATATCTTTCAATCAATAAAAATCGCGGGGCGGTTGGGTTCGACCGGCTCAGCCACTGGCCTTCGACCGGCTCAGGCCGCGTAAGTTTATTAAGAGGGATTTTCCAGCCGGTAACCCTTACCCGGCACGGTGACGATGTACTGGGGATTCTTCCAGTCCGGTTCTACCTTTTGCCGGACCCGTTTGACGAGCTCGTAGATGGCGCCGGGGCTGACGCCTTCGCCCACGCCCCAGACCCCGATGGCAATCTCGTCATAGGTGCAGACTACGCCGGCCCGCCGGTACAAGTAATCGATCAGCCGGCGTTGCGGTTCGCTCAGCTTGAGGGTCAGCTCTTCATCATCGATCCAGATGCGGCCGGTTTCGGCCTCCGCGCGCAGACCGGTGCTCTGGCTACTCGGTGCGTGCGCCTGTTTGGCCGCAATAAAGGCGCCAAAGACCGGGCTAAAGATAGCCGGATAGCCCTTATCCACCATCAAGCCTTTGTACTCTAACAGTTGCCGCTGGGCCGAATTTAACTGATCGGCTCCGCGCTCGATCAGGGTCACCAGAGCTTCGTGTTCGGCTTCAAGTTCCCTCCACAAGCGTAAGCACTCTTTATGAATCGCCCGCTCGTGCAGCAGGTCGGCGAGCGGCAGGTCCAAAGGCACATTCAGGTCCGTCTGGCTAAGGGTAGCCACGCTGTAGAGTCGTTCCAACAGGCCGGGGTGCCCCCCGGAAAGCTCAATCAGGCGTTCGGCATTTTCGGTGGAAAGGGAATCCCGGTACTGGTCCGTAAGATACTCGATCAGTTGGTGAGCCTCATCCTCGACCAGCGGCTTGAGTACCAGCTCACGCAAGTGGAACAGCTCGCGGAACTCGTAGACCTCTTTGCCGGGCCGAAGTTGCTCCAGGTGATGAGAGGTCGCCGTCACCAGATAGATCTGGGTCTCCGGCGCGTCATACAGGGCACGGAGTTGCCGAAAGGGCCAAGGTGGCAAATGTTGAAAAACATCATAAAATTCATCAAGGACGAGGACCAGCGGCGGGCCCCCTCGCCGGCCCAACTCCCGGATACCGCTGGCGAAGTTAGAGCGGGCCACCACATCTTGCCGGCTGCGCAGAATATCCTGGTGCAGCGAGGTCAGATAGTCGAGCACAGTTGGCTCAGCGTCACTCAACTCGAGCGCCTCGATGATCCGGCGGAAGAGGAGTTCGTAGAAGGCCAGCTCATCATCTCCGGCTTCCAGGCAATCGATGAAAACCATGGTCGGGGCCAGACCGTCCTGGGCGCAGCGCTGGCGGATCGTTTCACTGGTCAACGATTTGAGCAGATGCGACTTGCCGGTATTGCTCGGCCCGACCACCGAGCAACACCAGCCCCGCTGAATACAGTTAATCAGGTAGGCCAGTTCATGCGATCGAACCGGCGCGCCAAAAAAGGCGGAGCCGGGGAAAATTTGCTTCATCATCGTCCAGACTTTCAGTTTTTGAAGCTTGCTAGATATTGCTTCGATCGATGTTGATGAGGTCAATCAATAATGAATAACCCGTTTCAATCGCCCCCGCCCCGGCCCCAACCAACGTCACTTCACCCAGCAGTTTGGTGAAGTAGGTGATCGCATTGGTTGCCCCCGACACGTGAGCCAGCGGGTCAGCCAGCGGGACCATCTCCGGGGCCACGCTGGCCGAGACCCAGCCGCCCTCGTTTTTGAGGCGACCAATCAGCTTCCAACGTTTGCCGGCCGCTTTAGCCTGCGCGATATCGGCCGGGGTGAGCCGGCTAATGCCCTGGCGGGATACGTCGGCCGCGGTCAGCGGCACACCCAGCAGCACCTTCGCCAGGATAACGATCTTTGCCACCACATCAAAGCCTTCGACATCGGCGGTCGGGTCCGTTTCGGCGTAACCCAACTGCTGGGCCTGGGCCAAAGCCGTGTCGTAGTCCTGCTCTGCTTCCATTTGAGTCAGAATATAGTTGGTAGTACCGTTGAGGATGCCCCTGATCTCGATAAGGTCAGCCCCAGCCAGCGAGGTCAGCGGCAGGCGGAGGGCGGGAGTACCACTCATGACCGTCCCTTCAATGCCGAACCGGACCCCCTTGGCCTTAGCCAGATTTGATAGCTCTTCATAGGCCAGCGCGACCGGCCCTTTGTTGGCCGTGACCACGTTCTTGCCGCTGGCAAAGGCAGCCCGGCAGTAATCGATGGCCGGTTGGCCGGTCTGAATATCGGTCGGGCTGACCTCGACGATGGTGTCGGCGTTGCTCTCCCGGATAATTTTGAAGGCATCCCAGCCTCGCTCCAGCCCGGGCGTGTCAAGATACTCGGCGAAGGTGCGGCTATTGTGGACAACGTCGAGCAGTTGGCCGGCGTCGAGTCCGTCCGGATGGTAAAGCGAGCCTTTGCGGGGGGTAAAAACGGCCACAATCCGGGCTTCAAAGCCAAGAGTGCTGCTCAACATAGGACCTTGCTGGCGAATCACTTCAACCAAACCTTGCCCAACCGTGCCAAAGCCGATAAACGCAATTTTGTGAGGCATTGATCCTCCAAAGTATCAGGATTAGGCTGGGCATGGTAACGCAGGGGGGTGAAAACTGCAAACGAGGCAAGTTGGAGGGATGGAGGATTGGTGGATTGGAGGATTGGAAGGATGGAGGATTGGAAGAAGGGAAGGAAGGTGGAAGGATGGAGGGATGGAGGGATGGAAGAAGGGAAGGGAGGAGGGAAGGGAGGGGAAATTCAATCTTCCATTCTGACGGCAGACGTGCTAGAATAACGCATATTTTGAGCGGCGGATAGATTATGGAGCACGACTCAACTAAGCAATTTCCCCTGGCCACTTGGCGGTTGTTGATTACGCCGCCGCTGGATGGGGCGACAAACATGGCCATCGACGAGGCGATTCTGCAAGCTCTGGCCGAGGGCCAGGCGTCGCCCACGCTGCGCTTTTTCGAGTGGGCGCCGGGTTGCTTGAGCCTGGGCTACAACCAGAAGTGGCGCGAGATCGACCTGACAGCTTTAGAACAGCACGATTACACCTGGACCCGGCGGCCCACCGGCGGCCGAGCGATCCTGCATATCGATGAGGCCACTTACAGTCTGATCACCCCGGAGGCCGATCCGCGCATCCAGGGAGGTATCACCGAGTCGTACCGGGTTTTGAGCACCGGGCTGCTGCGCGGCCTGGAACGGCTAGGCCTTGAAGCCGGCCAGGCCAGCCGGGAGGACCTCCGGGCCCTGCGCCAGGCCGTTGACCGTGGCGGGGGGCCAGTCTGCTTTGATACCCCCTCCCGCTACGAGATCACTTGGCAGCACAAAAAGTTGATCGGCAGCGCCCAGTTGCGCCGCAAAAAGATGGTGCTCCAACACGGCACCCTCCCCCTCCACGGCGACATCACCCGCATCATCGATGTCCTCGCCTTCTCAGATTCTGAGCGAGAGCACCAACGCCGCCTGCTCCCCCACCGGGCCACGACCCTGGAGACCGCGCTCGGCCGGGTTGTGCCGGTCGAAGAGGCCTTTGCCGGCCTGGCGGCGGGCTTTGAAGAAGCGCTGGCGTTGACGCTGGTTAGAGGAGACTTGAGTGAGCGGGAACTGGCCCTGGCCGAGCAATTGCGAGCCGGGCAGTATGCCAACGAATCGTGGCTAAAAAGAATCTAATCCGGTTGTAAAATTATGGTTATCGGCGTCTGTACTATCGATTTGGACATTCCTATGTCGGCCTCGTTGAAGGACAAGCGCCAGGTCATCAAGAGCGTGACAGCCCGGCTGCGCAACGAGTTCAACGTCTCGGTGGCCGAGGTTGAGCGCCACGATGCCTGGCAGACCACGGTGTTAGCCGTGGTCACCGTCTCGCGGGATCGAGACTATGCTCACGGCCTGCTCATGCGGGTGGCGCAGTGGCTGGAAAATACGCGGCTGGACTGCGTGCTGGTAGATTATCAGATTGAGTTTGTTTAACCTGAGCAAGAGCTGCCAGGTTTAGAAACCTCTCAGCTCTTCATCCCCGGAGGAGATCAATTGTTTGCTGAAAAGGATGTCGCCTTAATCTTTAAAGCGGTCAAATTTGCCGCCGATAAGCATCGCCATCAGCGGCGGCGCAACGAAGAAGAGTCGCCCTATATCAACCACCCCATCGACGTAGCCGAGACCCTGTGGCGGGTGGGCGGGGTGCGGGACGTGCCGGTGCTGGTGGCGGCCATTCTGCACGATACCATCGAGGATACCGATGCCACAGCCCCAGAGATCGAGGCCGAATTTGGGGCGGACGTGCTCTCGCTGGTGCAAGAAGTGTCGGATGACAAATCGCTGCCTAAAGAAGTGCGGAAACAACTGCAAATTGAAAATGCACCGCACAAAACCTACGGGGCCAAGTTGATCAAACTGGGGGATAAAATCAACAATATCCGCGACCTCAGCCAGTCACCGCCGGCGACGTGGTCGCTGGAACGCAAGCAGAAATATTTGGATTGGACCGAGCAAGTCATCGCCGGGTTAAGGGGCACCAGCGCCGACCTGGAAGAGCACTATGACCGGCTCTTGCTCGAGGCTCGACAAGCGCTCAACGGCACGGCTAACGGCGCGCTTGGTGATCAATCGCTGGACCAATCTTAGATGACTAGATTCAGGGTCGCTGAGCGGAGGGACGCTTGAGCTTTTTGCCCGGCCTGCCCGTAGGCTTGAACGGCCTCGGTCGCTTGGGCCGCTAAATCTTGCCGGGCCTCGGCTGCCATTCGATCGGCTTGAGCAGCCACGCGGTAGTCCTGGCCAGAGGGATCGGCCGGGGCCAGGGCGGCTCGCTTGACAACTTTAGCTTTGGCCAGCGTGGCTTCCGGGTCATCGGAAATCGGTGAGGTATCGATCTGGACCTCGCCGTTGCTGGCATAGCGGCGGCCATCCGGGCCGGAGGTGTACTCGTAACTGGGGCCGCCGAGGGCATACGGGCCGGCCGCGGCCAGGTGAGCCTGCTCGTGCTGCCGGACTTCGGTATCGCGTTTCTTGAGCTGCTCGACCTTTTCCTCGTCTTCCGGCGACAGATCAGCCTGACCGGGGCCACCGTTTGTGGTCTTAGTCGTCTCCTCCGCCTTTAACCGCTGCTCAGCTTCGGGTGACTTTTCGAAAACAGCCGCCGGTTCGTTCTCTTGGGAAGATACGGTGCCGCCGGTGGTGGAGCCGGAATAGGTCTCGCTCCGCCCGGCCGGCAGCGGCCGAGGAAGCGAGTAAGCTTGCCGGCTATAATTGAAAGCTTCGGTTTGAATGACCATGCTCCGGACCGTTGGCCTTTCGAAGTTGAACCTTATTCCTATTTTCGGCAGTCCAGCCTGACTCTTTAGCCAGGTCGCACCCCCCGATTGATCCAAGCCATCATGGCCATGTAAACGCCAATGGCCAAGACCAACACCAGCCCCACGGTCCACAAAAAGGCAAAAGGACTAATGCTTTCGAAGAGCTGGCCGACCAGCCAGGGGATCGACATCCCGCCCAGGCTGGCCCCGACAAAGAACCAGCCGGTGGTGCCGCCGGTCACGGTCATGTTGCGCTCGGCCAGGGCCAGAGTGGTGGGAAAGGCCGAAGCAATGGACAGCCCCAACCCGAGCGCGCCGATCCAGATCACCGTCAGCGAGGTGGGCCACAGCAGCAGCAAGATCAGACTGGCCAGCCCGCCCAGTAGATCGCTCAGCAGTATGGTGCGGGGGCGTAGCCGGGTGGCAATCGGCACCGATAGCAGCCGGCCAATCGTTAAGGCGACCCAAAAGGCGGAGGTCAGATACCCGGCCGTGGCCTCCGGGGCCAGCCCCAGGGTCACGGCGTAGGTGGCAATCCAGCCCCCAAAGCTGGCCTCGATCCCGACGTAAAGGAAGAAGAAGAGAGCAATCAAACCCACCAAAGCAGTTTGAGCCGGCGGCGCCATCACGCCATCGGCCAGCCTTTCCGGAATCGGGCTGGGCAGCCAGAAGAAGAGCAGCGCCACCGGCAGAATCAGCAGCGCGATCATCCAGTAGCCCCAGGCAATGCCACCGCTGTACAAAAGGGACTGCGAAATAATGATCGGGGCAATAAAAGCGCCAACGCCAAAGGCAAAGTGCATCCCGTTCATAAAGGGCCCCACTTTGTCCCGGTGCAGCCAGACAATCAGGGTATTGCCGCCGACATCGATCATGCCTTCGACAATGCCCATAAACAAAAACAGGCTGGCCAACAGCCACAAGAGCGGCACCAGCGGCACCAGGGCCATGGTCAGGGCCACGAGCACCAACGCGCCGATTAAAAGCGGATGGCCCGGAAATCGATCATACAGGCGGCTGCCCAACAGGGCGGTCAGCAAAAAGCCCATAGACCGGGTCGTAAAAAGGATGCTGACCTCGCTCAAGCTAGATTGGGTCTGTCTAGACAGGCCGAGCAAGGTGGGACTGAGAGACGTGAGCACCAGGCCAATGGCGATGAAGGCGCAGTAGTAACCGGCGGTAACGAGCAACTTACCGGAGGTCTGGTTTAACATGGCCTGCCGGGCCACGGCGGAAGAAAAGAGATTCATCGACGGTTCAGGCCAGCACCACTTCCCGGCTCGCCCTGGCCGAGCGATAGATGGCATCGATGATGCGCATGACCGTTTGACCTTGCTCGGCGGTGGCCGTTGGCGCCACATCCTCACGAATGCAGCGAACGAATTCAGCCACGGCGTAGTAGTGATCGTGCTCGACGCCTTTGATGGCCGGCCGGGTGGTCACCGGGACGCCGTTGATCTCGGTATAGAAGCTCAAGGTTTCGGCGGCGGCGTAGTTAGCGATATACAACTCAATGGTGCCCTCGGTGCCGTAGATAGTGATGAAGATGTCGTCTTGCCCCGGTTTGGCGTGGGAGGCCCAACTGGTTTCCAGAGTCAGGATCACATTATTTTCCAACCTGATAAAAGCCACGGCTGAATCCTCGACGCTGAAGTCTCGCGGCGTGCCGGTCTTCACCTGCCGCCACGTTTTCAAGCCACGGGCCCCGAACTGAGTTTGCACTATCCCGCTGACGGTCAGCGGCTGAGGATAATCCAGCAGCCACAGCACGGCATCGAGCATGTGCACGCCCAAATCGATCAGCGGTCCCCCACCGGCCATCTCTTTGTCGGCAAACCAGCCGAAGGGAATCCCGGTCTCGCGGATCCAGCCGGCTTTGACCTGGTAGATCTGCCCTAGCCGGCCGGCATCGATGGTGTGTTTCATCCACTGCACATCGGTTCGGTAGCGGCGGTTGAAGCAGATCATAAACTTGCTGCGGGCCTGGGCGGCCGCTTCGACAATTTCTTGGCCCGAGGCCGCGCTTTCGGCCAGCGGCTTCTCGCACAAGACGTGCAGCCCGGCCTCCAGAGCGGCCAGCGAGACCGGCGCATGCAAGCTGTTCGGCAGACAGATGCTGACCGCCTCAATCATGCCGGCCTCGAACATAGTTTTGTAATCGGTGTAGCGGTAGGTTATGTTAAACAGGTCGCCAACTTGAGTGAGTCGGGTTTCGTCCACATCGCACAAGGCGACGACCTCGACATTTTCCAGAGCTTGGTAGGCTCGCAGGTGCATCCGGCCGACCCCGGCCCCAACCACTCCAACCTTTAACGGTGATGATGTAGGCATAGTTGCTCCTTTTTGAATTTACTGCGACCACTTGGTCGGGCTTCGGTCCCAGCGATGCTCGCGCAGTTGTTCCACCAGGGCTGGGTCAAGTCCGCTAGTGTCACTGGTAGCGATATTGGCCCGCACGTGGTGGGGCTGGCGCATACCGGGAATGATGGTGGAGACGTCTGAGTTAGCCAGGATGAAGCGCAGGGCCAGCTCCGGCATCGTCATCCCGGCCTGGATCAAGGGCCGGAGCGCCTCGGCCCGATCGACGCTGGCTTTGAGATTTTCCTGGACAAAGTAAGTGTTGCGCCAGTCACCCTGGGGCCAGGTCGTCTCCTTGGTCAGTTTGCCGGTCAAGGAGCCTTCATCAAACGGCACCCGGGCAATAACCCCAATGTTCAGCTCGCGGCAAACTGGGAAAAGTTCGTCTTCCGGCGCCTGGTCGAAGATGTTGTAGATGACCTGCACCGCATCGATCAGGCCGGTGCGCAGCGTGCGGATGCCGTTCCACGGCTCCCAGCGATTGAGGCTAATGCCCACGGCCTCGATTAATCCCTCGCGCTTGAGATCAGTCACGGCCTGTTGCCAGCCTTCATCCTCGGCCCAATCGTCTTCCCAAACGTGGAACTGAAGCAAGTCGATTTTGGTCACGCCGATGTTCTGCAGACTCTTGCCCGCATACTCGTGGATGTAGTCCGGCGGGAAGGCATTTTGGATGGCATCGCCCCGGCGGGTGGGCCACTGCCGGTTTTTGGGGGGGATTTTAGTGGCCGTGTAAAGCTTCTTATCCGGGTTAGTCTTAACCACCTGGCCCAGCAGCCGCTCGCTGTGGCCTTCGCCGTAAGCCCAGGCCGTATCAAAGAAGTTGCAGCCTAAATCAACCGCTAACTGCAAGCTCTGCAGCGACTGCTCGTCATCGGAGCCGGTCCAACCGCCCATGCCCCACATGCCGTAGCCGATCTCACTGACTTGCCAACCGGTCCGACCAAACGTTCGATATTGCATCATCCTACCTCATTTGAAATAATAATTTTAACCGCAGGCATTATAGCACAGCCCTTGCTTATAAATCCACCAGACCCTGCTGTGCCGCCAGCGAGACCGCCTCGGTGCGGTTGCCGGCCCCCAACTTACTCATAATCGAGCTCACGTGAAACTTGACGGTGCGCTGGCTAATGACTAATTTGGCGGCGATCTCTTTGTTGGGCAGACCACGAGCCAGTAGTTGCAAAACTTCCAGCTCGCGCGGCGTCAGCGGCTCGACCACTTCGGCCGACGGTTGGCTAATTTGCCGCAGCAATTTTGAAGCCACCAACGGTTGCAGCAGCGATCCGCCGCCGTGAACCACTCGCACCGCGTTGAACAACTCGTCGCGCGGCGTTCCTTTTAGTAGGTAACCCTGAGCCCCGGCCTGAACCGCGCTCAGAATGCGCTCATCGGTGTCAAAAGCGGTAAACACTATCACCCGCAGGGGTCGGTACTGCTCACGGAGTAGCTTCAGCGTCTCCACCCCGTCCAGTTCCGGCATCTCCAGATCAAGCAGCAGCACATCCGGAGCCAGTCGAGCGGCTTGGTCCAGCACCTCGCGCCCACTGGCGGCCTCACCAACCACCTCAAAATCCGGCTGCGTGCTCAAGACCGCCGCGAGCCCGTCTCGCACCACCGGATGATCATCGGCGATGAAAATGCGAATTGAGGCTGTCACAGCCTACCTTTGCCTTGCAACATCTGCCAGTTAATCCAACGGGATAACGACCACGACTCTGACCCCTTCACCCGGCGCACTTTCCAATTTAAGCCGGCCGCCAAGCAGTTTGACCCGCTCATTAAGCCCGATCAGGCCAAAGTGGCCGGCCGGCACCTGGCTCGGGTCGAAGCCACGGCCATCATCTTCAATCGTCAGCCGGATCGAATCAGGTGAGAAAGCCAACTCCGCTTCGATAAAATTCGCCCCGGCATGGCGGGCGATGTTGGTCAATCCTTCCTGGACAATTCGATACAGCCCCATTTCGATCCGTCCCGGCACAGGGCGCGGCCCGCCAATAACGTTGAGCGTGACCCGGGGATGTCCGGCCCGGCGTTCGTACTCTTCGACCAGCAGCCTCAGGGCCTCGACCAGATTGCGACCGGCTAGAGGGGCCGCTCTCAAATCCAGCACCGAGCGCCGAGTCTCTTCCAGTGCGGCCTGAGTCAGCTTGAGCGCCTGCTGGACCGAAGCCCGAGTCTGAGCCGGTTCCGCGCCCGCTTCCAGCATCGCATCGACCGTTTCCAGGCGCAGGGCGATACCGGTCAGGCTTTGGGCCAGGGTATCGTGAATCTCGCGGGCCAGGCGGTTGCGCTCTTCCATCACGCCGAGTTGAGTGCTCTGGGCAAAAAGATAGGCCCGCTCCAAGGCGATGCTGACCAGTTCCCCGACGGTGTGCAGCAGCCGCAGATTTTCCTCGCTTGAGGTCCACCACTTTGACTCAGGGCTGGCTACATTCAGAACGCCCAAGCGCTTATCCTGAGCATTGAGCGGAATGCTGGCATGGTAGCGTAGGCCCTCGGTGCCGGCCAGCAGCCCTCCCAACCGTGAGCAGGCGATGACGTTCAACTTCTCCCGCCGGTCCAGCAGCCCCTCGGCGTAAGCATCGAGACAGTAACAGGTATCTTCCATCAAGCGGCAGTGATTCCCGGCCAGGGCAGGCGGCAGGTTCTGGGCTGCGGCCAGATAGGGCTGCTGGCTGTCCGGATCCAGCAGGAAGACCCAGCCGGTCTGGAGACCAAACAGTTGGGTCACTTGGGCCAGGGTTGTCTGCAACGCCTGATCCAGATTAACTTCGCGGTTCAAAGCCTCGGCTATCTGGCCGAGAATGAACAGCTCTCGGTTGCGCTGTTCAAGAGCCGTAGCGTTAGCCGTTGTCTCTGCCATAAATCATGTCCACCCGCTAAAGAGCCGCCAGCCGGCGTGGTGACCACTCTTGCCTGTTATAATTTGCGCCAGCGCAGCGTAGCCAATAAAAGACCGGTCAACACCCCAATGCCGCCCAGCCAGGCGCGCGGCTCGGGTAGGATGCCGAAGAGCAGCAGCGACCAGGCAATGGCCACTACCGGGCTGGCTGTCAGCACGATCGAATGCAAACTCATCTTCAGCCGGCGCAGGGCCAGGTAATAGAGCGTCCGGCTGATGACCACATCAACCGTCCCGACCAAAATCAATAATGGCCAGACCGACCAGTCCGGCCAAACCAAGTGACCCGAACCGGCCGCGAAGAGGAAGAGAAAGCCGGTGGTTGAGGCCAACCGGAAAAGAAAGAACTCGACCGGGGCCATCTCCTGAGCATACCTCTTCACTAAGGCCGCGTGCAAAGCGTACATAAACGAAGAACAAAGCACCAGCAAGGAACCGACCCGGAAGTAGTCGCCCGGCTGAAAAGTGATGATCGCCACCCCGGCAAAGGCCATCATCACCCCGAGCCACTGTCGCCGGCTCAAACGATCCTTCAACCAGAGCACGCCAAAGGCCAGGCCAAACAAGATCGAGGCCTGAGCCAGCAGAGAGGCTGTGCCCGGATCGATATAAGCGACCGCAATGTAATTGACCAGCGTACTGGCCGCCACCAAAAAACCGATCGCCGCAAAGAGCCAGGGTTGGTGGCGCAGGACGGTGAAGCGCAACTGTCCCTGCGTCCAGGCAAAACCAGCTACCTGCACTGTGGCCACCAACAAAACATACAAGACGGAGGTGGCCGGATGAAGCCGGTCGTGCAGCAGGCGGGCAAAGACAAAATGCAGGCTGTCGACCAGCAGCAGGCTGATGATCAGCACTGGCGCACTATCAAGCGATTTCGAGCGGACCGTGGTCACTTGGTTCATTGAGGTCTACCCATCGTAGTCTTAAGCAGGAAATCGTACCCAATTGTCAGCGAAACGGCAAAAAACTGATCGTCCAGCAGCCATTTTGCGAAGCGCCTGAACTATGAGACAATAAGGTCCACATTACCTCTACCGGTTTAGCGCTCGAGCAGACCGAGGGTTTATGATCTTCATCAATAAACTCATTATTTTTGTCTTGAGTTTTGCCCTAATTTCCCTAGCGTCCAAACGCATCGGCGACATTTTTTCAGAGATTAGACTCCCAAAAATCAGCGGCTACCTGGTCACCGGCCTGCTGGCTGGACCTTTTATGCTGGGTTTAATCTCCCAAGAAACCGTCGAAGGGGTGCGTTTTATCGATGAACTGTCCCTGGCTTTCATCGCTTTTGCGGCCGGGAGCGAACTGTACTTGCCCGAACTCAGGGGCCGATTCCGCGGCATCGGCTTGATTACGAGCGGCCTGGTGGTCACCACCATGATACTGGGGGTAACCAGCGTCTTCCTGCTGGCCGACTACATTCCATTTATGGTCGACCTGACCCCGACCGGACGTTTTGGCGTGGCCCTCCTAGCCGGCGCCATTATGGTTGCCCGCTCGCCCTCGGTCGCTATTGCCATCATCACCGAACTGCGCGCCAAAGGGCCGTTCACCCAAATTGCCCTGGGCGTGACGATTGTGTCGGACGTGGCCGTCATCATCATCTTTTCCTTCAGCAACTCAGTGGCGACAGCACTTTTGACCGGCGTCGACATCGATGTGCTGCTCATTATTTTGGTTATTGGCGAGTTGGGGCTCTCGGTCGGAACTGGCTATCTGTTGGGCCGAACGTTGGAATTTATACTTTCGTCGCAAACGGCTAATCAGGTCACCAAAACAGCCCTGATTTTATGTGCGGGCTATGGCCTCTTTGTGGGGTCCGATTGGCTCAGCCGTTTCACCCACGGTAACTTCCCGGTTGAGATCCACCTGGAGCCTTTGTTTATCTGTCTGGTGGCCGGTTTCATCGTCAACAACTTCACCGCTTACCGGTTGGAGTTTTCGCAGATTTTGCATGATACGGGACCGGTTATCTACATTATCTTCTTTACATTGGTGGGAGCCGGCCTGAAGCTGGACATCCTGGCCCTGGTCTGGCCGATTGCCCTGGCCCTATTTGCCATCCGCACCGTGTCGATCATTATTGGCGCGCTAGTCGGGGGGCGGCTGGCCGGCGAAGATCGCGAGCATAATCGCATGCGTTGGATGGTTTTTATCACCCAGGCGGGTGTCGCTCTTGGTCTGGCAACGCAGGTCGGGGGCACTTATCCTGACTGGGGGGCTGATTTCGCCACCACCATCATCGCCATGGTGGTGCTGAACGAGATATTTGGCCCGGTCCTGTTTAAGTGGGCCATCCATCATGCCGGTGAAGCCCACACCCGAGCCGTCGCCGAGTTTGACGGCACGCGCGATTGCCTCATTTTTGGTCTGGAAGGACAAGCTTTGGCGCTGGCCCGGCAATTGTCCGCTCACGGCTGGCAGGTCAAAATTGCAGCCATGACGGCTGATTACGCGCCGGATGGCGAGGAGGAGAATACCCGCTTTTCCGTCTACCCCATTTCGGCGATTACACTCAAGACCCTGCACTATTTAAACGCCGACCGGGCTGACGCCATCGTCGCTCTCCTGTCCGATGAGGAGAACTACCGGATTTGCGAGTTAGCTTACGAAAACTTTGGCACCGAAACCGTGGTGGTGCGTTTGAACCAACGGACGAATTTCGATCGTTTTCATGAGTTGGGCGTGCTGATCGTCGATCCCACCACGGCCATTGTCAGCCTGTACGATCACCTGGTGCGCTCACCCTCGGCGGCCTCGCTGCTGCTGGGTACGGACGAAAAGCAGGATATTCTCGATATCGAGGTGCGCGACCCCACCTTAGATGGCGTGCCCATCCGCAATATGCGTTTACCGTTAGATACGATGATCTTATCGATTAATCGCGATGGGCACACCATCGTCTCGCATGGCTATACTCGCCTTAAACTAGGCGATAACGTCACGGTGGTCGGCTCACAAGAGAGCCTCGATAAGCTGAGCCTGCGCTTCGAGGGCCGCTAAGAGCGCCGTCAATCAGGATTTGTCCTGAATCTTAGCCCAGGTGTCCTTGAGCGAGACGGTCAGGTTGAAAACCGGCCTCTCCGCGGTCGAGTCAGGATCAACCACAAAGTACCCTTTACGAATAAATTGATAGCGCTGACCCGGCTCGGCGCCTAAAACGCTGGGTTCAACTTTAGCGGTGGGCAAAATTTCCAGCGAGTTCGGGTTCAGGTTAGCGGTGAAGTCCTGGCCTTCTTCAACCTCGCCGGGATCTTCCTTGGTGAAGAGATAGTCATAGAGCCGGACCTCGGCTTCGACGGCGTGGGCCGCCGAGACCCAGTGGAGCGTGCCTTTGACCTTGCGCCCATCGGGGGAGTCGCCGCCCCAGGTTTCGGGGTCGTAGGTGCAGCGCAGTTCCACAATCTCACCTTGTTCGTCTTTGACCACCCCGGTACAGGTGATATAGTAAGCGTGCATCAACCGCACCTCACGGCCCGGGGCCAGGCGGAAGAACTTTTTGTGCGGGTTTTCTTGAAAATCCTCGCGCTCGATATAGACGACCTTGGAGAAAGGCACCTGACGCGTGCCGGCCCTCTCATCTTCCTGGTTGTTGACCGCCTCCGCATACTCCACCTGGTCAGCGGGATAGTTTTCGATCACGATTTTGAGCGGGTCGAGAATAGCCATGATCCGGGGCGCGCGCTTGTTAAGATCCTGGCGGACACAGTATTCCAGCAGCCCAAACTCCACCGTGCTGTCGTTTTTGGCGACGCCAATGCGCTCGGCAAAGTCGCGGATAGCCTCGGGGGTGTAGCCGCGCCGGCGCATCCCCGAGATGGTCGGCATGCGCGGGTCGTCCCAACCCCGGACAAGCTTGTCTTGCACCAGCTTTAACAAGCGGCGTTTGCTCATCACAGTATAGGACAAGTTGAGGCGGGCAAACTCGATCTGCTGGGGAGCGTAAATTCCCAACGCTTGGACAAACCAATCATACAGCGGCCGGTGATCCTCAAACTCCAGCGTACAGATCGAGTGAGTGATGCCCTCAATCGAGTCGGACTGGCCATGGGCCCAGTCATACATGGGATAGATGCACCACGCCTCGCCGGTGCGGTGATGCTCGGCGTGGAGGATGCGGTACATGACCGGATCCCGCAGATTGATATTGCCGGAGGCCATATCGATTTTGGCCCGCAGCACGTGACTCCCATCTTCAAACTCGCCGTTTTTCATCTGGTCGAAGAGGGCCAAGTTTTCCTCTACGGAGCGGTCTCGATAGGGGCTGTTTTTGCCCGGCTCCGTCAGCGTGCCGCGATACTCGCGAATTTCATCGGCGGTCAGGCTATCGACATAGGCCTTGCCCGCCTGGATCAGTTGCACCGCCCACTGATATAGCTGGCCAAAATAGTCAGAGGCGTAGAACTCTCGCTCTTGCCAATCAAAGCCAAGCCAGCGCACATCGGCCTTAATCGCATCGATGTACTCTTGCTCTTCTTTAATCGGGTTGGTGTCATCGAAGCGGAGATTGCAGAGACCGCCAAATTCGTTGGCCAGGCCAAAGTTAAGGCAGATCGATTTAGCATGGCCGATATGCAGGTAACCGTTTGGCTCCGGGGGGAAGCGCGTGTGGACTCGCCCGGCAAATTTGCCGGTTTTGTTGTCCTCTTCGATGATTTTCTTAATAAAGTTGGGGGGCGGCGTATGGTCGTTAACCGTCGTCATGAACTTCTCCTCTTAAGGTCAATATGACGAACTATTGTACCAGATTCTAACAGCAAGACAAGCAAAAAGTGCGGCGCCTTTAAGATACGCCGCAC